>CP166298.1:5607500-5915000 GCA_041281825.1 Paenibacillus tarimensis
ACGACTTGATATTTAAGGCATAATGAGATAGCTCTTTAGGCGTAGCAATTCTAGCATACATTCTGAAGATCACTTTATAGCGCTTGGCGATTGCGTGTTTGATTTCACCATCCATTCTGGCATCGTTCAAGTCCAGCAGCATTTCATCCAATTCTTTGCGAAGTACGTAATCAAGCTCTTTACATTCTTTGTCGTTAAACAAAATTCCTAGCATATCGATCTGCCGGGCCTCCTTCCAAAATCAAAACCAACGGGAACGTCAGGACGATGCAAAAATTTCTTTCCGCTCCGGACTAAGCCATAACGGCTGACGCGCTGTCTATGATAGCGTCTGCTCCATTCGTGATGAAATATAAGACGGTACGAACACGAAGTGCATACTTTCTTATATTTCAAAAAAAACGCCGAACGCTATTACACGCCTGGCGCCGCTTTATTGTTATGCTCAGATTTTGGAAGATTTATTACATGGATCTTTGTATATCTTGCATCAGCCATGCCGTAAATGTGCTTTCAATTATTGCGGCAACAAGTAAAGCTGCGACAAGAAGGATCATGACCGGAACGGTACGTGCGGCGAATCTTTCATACTCTGCGCCAAAACCCGGCTTTCTCTTAACGAGCAGCCCTGCTCCGCGAAGCGACAGCATGCCGAACCGGATTCCGTATGCGCATGCGACAATAATCGCCGGAATTTCGATAATCCCATGAGGCAGAATACCTTTTACGAAGATCGCGAGTACATTGGCGCCCTGATCGGCCAGCTTCGTAAACAAATAACCGAGCACCATCCCATTAATAAGAAGGAATAAGATAGGCACAATACCGAGTACAACGCCCAAATACATGACCAGCACCGATTTGATCGCGTTATTCAGAAAGATCAGCCCAAACATAAATAACGTCGGATTATTGCTGGACTCGGCCATTTCCACCAATTGTTCGAGCCCCTTAATCTGAGACTCCATAAACGCTTCCAACTGCACATTCGTACCGCCGACAACGATCCCCGCCAGAAGAAGTATCGTCGAGAATGCAACATAACCCCTCATCTCACCGAAGTGGCTTTTGATGGCATTCCAAGAAAACATAGATATTCCCCCATTACTAATAAATTGTCCAAGACAAGAATAACTGAGTGGTACGAGCATACATTGTTACTATACAAGCAACCAAACGAGAGGAGCGCCAGTACAAATGAACCTGTTCTATGTCATTAACGGTCGAAAAGTCAAACAATATGTGCTCATAGCTTTCGCATTAATTTTTGCCGCGGGTGTAGTGTACGCCGAAAGAGACAATATTACGGTGTTCTCCCCTGAGCAGCCGGCAGCGATCTACAGCGTCCCGACGGACAAAAAAATCGTTGCACTTACATTCGATATCAGCTGGGGGGACAAAAGAACGGAACCGATTTTGAATGTTCTGAAGGAAAAAGGAGTTACCGACGCAACTTTTTTCCTATCCTCTGCCTGGAGCAAATCCCATCCGGAGATTGTCAAAAAGATCGTAAGCGCCGGGTATGAAATCGGTAGTCACGGCCACAAGCACGAAAATTACAGTCAGCTCAGCGACGATGAAATTCGCAAACAGATCCGCACCGCCCACGCCATTCTGAGCGAGGTTACCGGGAAATCGCCGGAGTTAATCCGGCTGCCTAACGGGGATTTTGACAAACGTGTCCTTCGCATCGCCCAAGAGCTTAATTACAAAGTGATCCAATGGGATACGGACTCCATGGACTGGATGAATATCGGAACTGATAAAATTATCAACCGTGTCGTCAGCAAAGCTCATCCGGGAGACATTATCCTCATGCACGCAAGCGATTCAAGCAAACAAACGCATGAAGCGCTCCCCGTCATTATTGATCAATTACGCGATAAAGGCTACGAGTTCGTTACCGTCAGCAAGCTGATCCACCAGACGGAGGTTCAAGGCAACACCGTTAAAGACAAATCCGCTCTTAGCCAGACCGGCATGCAATTCTAAATTGAGCCCCTCCCCTGCGACCGGCTTCGCCTCTAAACGGCGGATTCGGTCGTTTTCGGTTTCAGAATGCGGTGCAGCATTAATATTTGGTAAGCATTGCAAGCGAACAAAGGCACCATCATAAAAATAATCGCCGTTGCGTTATTTCCCTCGCTCAGTGTCGGCCAGGCTTCAATCATCGTTCCGACAAACATGAGAAATAAAGTCGGGATAAATGCGGTTGGATTGGTCTGCTTAACCTTAATATAGGCTACACCCCAGGATAAAACCGCCAGGGAAAGCGGCAGCACCCAGAACATCCAGTTGTTTAAGCCTGCCCTGTTTTCATACAGAATATATCCGAAAGCAACGACAGAGAACAGGGTTGTATACGCTTGTAAAGCAGACCACAAATATTTTTTCCTGAAAATACTCAATGCAATGTAGTTTAATGTGAGGTAGGCGAAAAATCCCATTTGGCTAAAAGCTCCGATCATTGTGCCCACAAGCGCCATCATTGCCGCATTAAAACCTGCCGCCTCAAGTCCCATGAAGCCGAACGATTGATCCGTCCACTGCATGATCGAGCCTGTAACCGCCGTTATAACGGCTCCGACTGCCATACAGCTCCAGAATAAAAAAAACCATTTCCGCAGATTCATTTATTTTATTCCTCCCATGCCTTGAAAACCATGTGCAAAGCTTTAAACAAATCACCCTTTATTTTACCACGTTCGCAACAAAAAGCCACGGCAAGTCCATGATAATCCCGTGAACAATGACACATACTACTCCCAAGAACGCAAGATGCCGCTCATCCCATTATCTAATCTTTCGGTACCTAGGGCGGCTCAGAAGGGAGTTAGGCTTAATTATGCGTAACCGGTGGCTGTTGACAGCGATCTTGACATTGTCGTTCTTATTGACTAGCTGCGGTGCTGAGCCTTCCGGCGGTCAACAGATCAGCTACAAAGACATGAAATCCATGGTCATCGACATATTAAAAACCGAGGATGCGCAAAAAGCGCTGCAGGAATCCGCGATTCAATCGGCCGGGGGAACCGGCAGCCAGATGGGAATGCTCTCCGTTCAAGATAAGGAACAAGTGCGATTGGCTGTTAAGGAAGTACTCGTTGCGCCCGAATACAACAAGGTCATCGAAAAACTGATGACGGATCAACGGTTCGCCGGCGAATTCGCCAAAGCCGTAAATAAACAGAACAAGCAAATTCACAAGGATTTAATGAAGGATCCAAGCTATCAGGAAGAGTTAGTCAAAACCTTAAAAAGTCCGGAAATGGATCGAATGATTCTCGATGTGCTCAAAAGCACGCAGTATCGCAAGGAAGTTTCCACCATTATGCGTGAAAGCCTGCAAAGTCCCCTTATCCGGCTTGAAATTCTCGATTTGCTGAAAAAAGCCGTACAGGAAGAATTAAAACCAAAGCCGGATGAGAAAGTGAAAAAGCAGGAGGAAGGCGGTGGTGAAGGCGGAGAAGGTGGCGAAGGTGAAGGCGGCGAAGAAGGCGGCGAAGGCGGCGCTTAAAGCAGCATAATGAATCGTCAGCAAGCTTAAAGGAAAGCCTCCAATCCCACTTGGACAGTGGTAATGGAGGCTTCTTCCGTTCTATTGCCGCGGCTCAGCCGCGTAATTCGCATTTGCTGATCACTTGACGCGCGACGTCGAGATATAATTGTCCCGCTATCGTATCCGCTTTGTAAACCGATGGCGAAAAATCGGGCTCGGATGGATGGTTCTCCGGTGCGCCGAGCGGTATTTGCGCCAGTAAATCGGTATGGAGCGTCTCAGCGAGCCTCGCTCCGCCCCCTTTACCGAAAATGTATTCGCGCTCTCCGCAGCTTCCGCATTCGTAATAAGACATATTCTCCACGATGCCCATGATCTCGTGCTCAGTCTTGATCGCCATTGCCCCGGCTCTCGCGGCAACGAACGAAGCCGTGGCATGAGGTGTCGTGACGATGATTTCCTTGCTCTGCGGAATCATCTGATGTACATCAAGCGCCACGTCCCCAGTCCCCGGCGGCAGGTCGAGCAGCATGTAATCAAGCTCTCCCCATTCGATTTCATTGAAGAAATTACGCAGCATTTTGCCAAGCATAGGCCCTCTCCAGACAACAGGGCTGTTGTCTTCAACGAAGAAGCCCATGGAGATGACGCGCACACCGAACTTTTCGATCGGAACAACCCGTTCGCCAACAATTTCAGGGCGTTCTTCAATGCCCATCATATCCGGTACGCTGAACCCGTAAATGTCCGCGTCAATAATGCCGACCCTCTTCCCTTGCCGGGCCAATGCAACCGCCAGATTGACGGTAACCGTCGACTTGCCGACGCCTCCCTTGCCGCTTGCGACGGCAATGAATTGCACTCCGCTGTTTGGGCTTAGCAGCGGGTGCGACTCCATGCCGGCGCCATGCCCTCGCACGGGCTGGCCGCCTTGAGCGCCTCCACCGGCCGCGGCCGGCGCTCCGCTGCCATGCGCTCCTTCGCTCTCATGCCCGCTCACCGCCCGAAACCGGAAATGCACGGTTTCGGCTCCGAGCGGCTCGAGCGCTGCGCGAAGCGCGGCTTCCAGAGGCGGCTTCGCCTCGCCGTCTGCCGTCAGGACCGTCATTGAAATTTGACGGTCCTTCACCACTACATCGCGGACCTGTATCTGCTCCGCGTCCTTCGTTCCTTCTTTCGGCCCGATAACCGGCCGAACCGCCTCGATCACTTGTTCACGTGTAATCATCGTCACACACCCTTTTTTTCATCCATAATGATCCATTATAACATAACTCCATCAGTGACCAATGGAGCGCCCCGTTTATAATAACGGCCTCAAGGATAAACGCAGCATATATCTGTCGGGGTTAGCCTTTCGTCCGCTCCAAATTGCTTACGATGCGGATTCAGATAGAGAGGCGTTGACCCGTTCGCCGGAGAGGAAACGTAAAATCCCTTGATAAATCGATGCGGCAACCTGCATCTGATAATCTTTATCCCCGAGCTGTCTTGCCTCTTCCGGATTGGACAGAAACCCGACTTCGACGAGCGCTGTCGGCATTTCCGTGAGCGCTTTAAGCAAATAAACTGTATTAACCGTCTTTGCCTGCCGATTCGTATTTTCCAGATTGCGCTTGATTTCCGCTTGAATTAATGCCGCTAATGACAGATTATCCGGATGATTCGGGTAATAAAACGTCTGCGCCCCATGCCAGCGCTCCTGTGGAATGCTGTTCATATGTATACTGACCGTAACGTCCGCATGCCTCTCCTTAATCGTCTGTACGCGTTTCAGCAAATCCTCCGTCTTGCGCCGCCGATATGTCGAGGTACTTTGATCCGCCAGGTCGTAATCGCCTTCCCGCGTCAAGTACACGAGCGCCCCTGCCTCTTGTAAGTAATCGCGCAAATATAAGGCGATCGCCAGATTCAGATCTTTCTCAACAAGACCCTCCCTGCTGACAGCCCCCCCGTCAACGCCGCCGTGCCCTGCATCGATAGCGATCGTTTTTCCCGATAAAGGAAGAGTCCAATAAGTCCAGGTACGGGAGGACGGCAAGTCCTGCGTCAGCATGAGCACCGTAAGCAATACCATCGTCATGCCGATCCCGATTCTTAGCGCTCCCTTATAATTCATCCATATTACTACCCTTTTTTTGAAGCCCCGGCGCATATAAAAAACCACCCCGATCCATAACGATTTGCAAAGGTTGCTGGGGCCGTTCCGTATCACTAGAAGCCGGACCGGCCTTGCACTCTTTACATCATATGGGACGAGGCGGTTCTTTATGCGTTTCGCAGGCATTTACAGCTGGTAATGCTCAGCCATGCCTTCGATTAATATCTTAGCTACTTCAGGACGCGAAAACTCTGGAGGAGGACATATGCCGTCCCGAAGCATAGCGCGCACTTTCGTGCCGGAAAGCGCGACATGGTCTTCTTTGCCGTGCGGGCATGTTTTGCTTGATGCCATGTTGCCGCACTTCTTGCAGAAGAAGCTGTGCTCGAAGAAGAGCGGTGTAATTCCGAGCTCTTCCTGAGTGAACGTACGCAGCAGATCCTGTGCTTCATATGTGCCATAGTAGTCGCCTACACCGGCATGGTCGCGGCCGACAATGAAGTGTGTGCAGCCGTAGTTTTTACGGACAATCGCATGAAAGATTGCTTCGCGCGGACCGGCATAACGCATTGCCGCAGGAAATACGCCGAGAAATACGCGGTCTGCGGGATAATAATTTTCAAGAAGCGCAACGTAGCTCTTCATCCGGACGGCTGCAGGCACATCGTCGGATTTCGTTTCGCCGACAAGCGGATTGAGGAACAGCGCATCAACAATCTCCATCGCGCTCTTCTGAATGTATTCATGTGCCCGGTGCACCGGATTCCGGGTCTGGAATCCGACTACCGTACGCCATCCCTTCTCTGCAAACATGCGGCGCGTTTCAGCCGGAACAAAATAATATTCCTCGAAACGATCCGGTTTCGGACGGTTCAGTACGGTGACTGCCCCTCCGATATAAGTAGATGGACGGGAGAAAAGCTTCTGAACCCCCGGGTGCTCCAAATCATCGGTTTTAAAAACATTGACCGCTTCAAGCTTCTGGTCTGCCTTATAAATGCTTTCAATATCGATAAGACCGTAAGTTACGCCGTCTTCGCCTACAAGCGCTGCGCGCTGTCCGACGCTCAGCCCGGCGGCGAGCTTCTCTTCTACTGCGAGCGTGATCGGAATGCTCCATACGGTGCCGTCGGCTAATCGCATCCGCTCAACGACCGATTTGTAATCCGCTTCATTCATAAAACCGGTAAGCGGTGAAAATGCGCCTACACCGATCAAATCCAAATCCGAGATTGTCCATGTATTAATGACAATGGATTGCAGTCCGGCTGCTTCCCCCAGAAGCTTTTCACGTTCCGCCCCTTCAGCGACGCGGTTAATCAATACGCCGCCATGCGGCTTAATGTTGCTCATGTTGCTTAAAACCTCCCAATTATCCCCTTATTTATGCAATCCGCATTCCGTTTTGTCAGACCCTGCCCAGCGTCCGGCACGCGGGTCTTCACCCGGCATCACTTGACGCGTGCAATACTCGCAGCCGATACTCGGATAGTAATTGTCGTGAAGCGGATTATAAATGACGTCGTTGGCACGGATATAATTCCATACATCTTCCGATGTCCAGCTTGCGATCGGATTGAACTTGATCAAACCGAATTTGGTATCATATTCGACTTTCTTCGCGTTCGCGCGTGTCGGGGCCTGATCGCGGCGAATACCGGTAATCCAGGCATCGTAATTCGTTAAAATTCTCGTTAGCGGCTCAACCTTACGGATATTGCAGCATTGGTTCGGGTCGGATTTCCACAGCTCTTCGCCGTATCGCGCCGCTTGCTCTTCCGGTGTTATTACCGGTTTGACTTGAACGAATGTCAGCCCGTACCGCTCCACCATACGGTCGCGTGTTTCGTAAGTCTCTTTGAAATGGAAGTCCGTGTCCAAATAAAAAATATCGGTTTTCGGGCTGATCTTCTGAAGCATATCGACAAGAACTACGTCCTCCGCGCCAAAGCTGCACGCAAACGTAATATTCGGGAATGTCTCCACCGCATATTGCAAAATAGCCTCAGGGGTCGCATTTTCCAGCTCTTCGGACTTTTGCTTCACGAGCGCTTCTTTTTCAAACAGATTCATGCGAATAACCTCCGTCAATTAATTCCTAGTAATTTAGTATGCTTTATTGGTATTATACATCTACCTAGGCGAATGATCAATCATTTTGTTATGACAGCGCATGGCTTTAATAAGAAAGGTCCATAAAAATACCTTCTCCGATAAGCGGAGAAGGTATTTGGGTACAAGCTTAACGTTTGGAGAATTGCGGTGCGCGACGAGCGGCTTTCAGGCCGTATTTCTTACGTTCTTTCATCCGCGGATCGCGAGTCAGGAATCCGGCGCGCTTCAGCGCAGGACGGAATTCCGGATCGGCTTTCAGAAGCGCGCGGGAAATCCCGTGACGGATTGCGCCTGCTTGCCCAGTCGTACCGCCGCCGTGTGCAAGTACAAGTACGTCGTACTTGGTCAGCGTTTCAGTCAACGCAAGCGGCTGCTTCACGATGAGCTTTAATGTTTCGTGACCGAAATATTCGTTCAGATCACGTTGATTAATAATGATTCGTCCTTCACCCGGAACGAGACGTACACGTGCTACCGAGTGTTTACGACGACCTGTTCCATAGTATTGAACTTGAGCCATGAAACTGTCCTCCCTTTTCTATTACCCGCGAAGTTCATAAACTTCAGGATTTTGTGCTTGATGTGGGTGTTCCGAGCCGGCATAGACTTTCAGCTTCAGCTTCATTTTTTCGCCAAGACGATTCTTCGGCAGCATGCCGTAAACAGCTTGTTCCAGAACGCGTTCCGGTTTTTTGTTCAGCATGTCCTGAGCTGACGTCACTTTCAATCCACCCGGATACAGGGAGTGACGGTAGTACATTTTGTTTTGCAGTTTCTTACCGGTCAGAACAATCTTCTCCGCGTTAATAATAACGACGAAATCGCCGGTATCAACATGCGGTGTAAATTGTGGTTTATGTTTGCCGCGAATGAGCGTTGCCGCTTCACTTGCCAGACGACCGAGCGTTTTGCCTTCTGCATCGATAATGTACCATTTCCGCTCTACTTCATTTGGCTTGGCCATATACGTGGTACGCATTGATGATCCTCCTTATTCTTTCAAACGAATCGCATGTATTCTTATTTAATGCTTCATTGGTTTCATTAGGTAAATCTCGTTGTTATTGCTATTTGGGCGGCCAACTTAGTCGGGGCTGTGGGAGAGCCACTAAGAAAGCACAAGTTATATTTTACTACACCAATGACCGAAGAGCAAGCAAAAAAATCCTTTGTTCCATTGAAATATTCATGGTATTGTCTGGAACTCATCATAGACGACTTCCCATAACATTAAACCGTGCGCCATCGCTTTCGGTCCGGCTAACGAGCGATCCTTGGCCGCCAATATACGGGGAAGAGCCGAAGCGGACATTTTTCCTTCGCCGATCCGCATTAACGTCCCCATCATAATTCTTACCATATTATATAGGAAACCGTTGCCGGTAAAATACGTGTGAATGACGCCACTATCTTCAATCATGTCAGCTTCATAAATCGTTCTTACGTGACTCTTCTTTGTTGAGTGAATCGAAGTGAAGGTCGTAAAGTCGTGCTCCCCAACAAAATGGGGCAGCGTCTCCCTCATCGCATCAACATTCAATGGACTGTAGTGATGAAACTCATAACGGCGGTTAAACACATCCGGATATTTGCCCGTACGGATTGAATACCGGTACGTCTTCCGTTTGGCCGAACGTCTGGAATGAAAATCGAGCGGCACCTCCGCCGCATGGCGGATGACAATATCGTCCGGCAGCCTGGAGTTGAGTGCGATCGCCCAGCGCTCCACAGGGATTTGGGACTCAGTGTGAAAATGAAATACCTGTCCCCTGGCATGCACCCCGGCGTCCGTCCGTCCCGACCCGTGAATCTTTGCTTCTTCCCCGGTCAAAATACGGATCGCCTTTTCGATTTCACCTTGGATCGTCCGGCCGATGGGCTGGCTCTGGAAGCCGTTATAATTCGTCCCGTCGTAGCTCACTGTCATGCAAATGTTCCGCGTCATGACCTTCCTCCCGCAAATCACATCAACTTGAAAATAACCGAACCAATTATTCACTGCTACAAGTACGTCACTTCTCGCACTTCACGGGCTCTCATGATAGTAGACTGTTTCATAAATAACGTTATAGAAAGTTTGGTTAAATGAATCCGCTGCGGGTCCGGTTCGTGCTTCCGATCGCTGTTGTCCCCAGATTCTTTGATTATCTAACCTCTTTAGAGGTAAGAATCCGGGCGACAAGAGGCGAACGCTTACGCTTCTACAGCACGAATCCGGCCCCTCCGCTTCTCATTCTCCGTAACCACTATTTTCTCTTTATGGATCGACATACTACTCATTTAAGCAGCTTAGCAGCATATTATAAAAACTAACTATACCAGTACAGTTCGTTCGCGCACAGCGAACGAATTGCACCCACGCCTCCCACCCTTAACCCGAAAGGGAAGGGTGCAGGCCCGCGTTTAACGGTGCGTGGTTTAGCAGGGTTGGCGGTGCGCAGGGAGCGCAGCGAAACGCAAGTGACGGCCGGAGAGTTTACGGCCTGCCTTTCAAACTGTGTCCCTTCCTTGTAATCTCATCAGGGGACACAGTTTGAACAGCTACAAGTTTTCGTCAGAAAACTCGCTTCGGAAGCATCCACTCGGAGGCCGGCACATTGCGTTATCGCGGAGCGGACTGAATGCGCATCATCCCGCCGCCGCCACCATGACAAAGAAAAAAAGGGGGCCCATAGGTCCACCCTTTCATTTCGGGTTATTTACGCACGATCAACCAGTTCCAAGTAAACCATAGGCGCCGCGTCACCACGGCGAGGACCCAGCTTCAGGATACGCGTATATCCGCCGTTACGTTCCGAATAACGGGTAGCCAGTTCGGAGAACAGCTTTTGGATCGCGTCTTGCTCTCCGTTAACGGTTTCGCGACGTACATAAGCAGCCACTTGACGGCGTGCATGAAGATCGCCTTTTTTCGCTTTCGTGATCAGCTTTTCAGCGATAGAACGAACTTCTTTCGCTTTCGCTTCCGTTGTTTGGATGCGCTCATAAAGAAACAGGTCGGTCACCAGGTCACGGAACAATGCTTTCCGGGCGCTGGAGTCACGTCCCAACTTTTGGTATGCCATCGATTTCCCCTCCAATCTGCGTCAGCTTACGTTCAATCTCTATTCTTCCATTCGGAGGCCTAAACCGAGTTCCTCAAGCTTCTCCTGTACTTCCTCCAAAGACTTGCGGCCCAGGTTACGGACCTTCATCATATCTTCTTCGGTTTTCGTAATCAGCTCTTGTACGGTGTTAATGCCTGCACGCTTTAGACAGTTGTATGAACGTACGGAAAGATCCAGCTCCTCGATCGTCATCTCGAGCACTTTCTCTTTCTTGTCTTCTTCTTTCTCAACCATAATTTCCGCATCCTTCGCTTCATCGGTCAACCCGACGAACAGATCCAGATGCTCAGTTAAGATTTTTGCACCTAAGCTTACGGCTTCTTCCGGACGAATGCTGCCGTCTGTCCAAACTTCAAGCGTCAGTTTGTCATAGTTGGTGACTTGACCGACGCGTGTATTTTCGACACTGTAGTTAACGCGTGTAATCGGCGTGTAGATCGAATCTACCGGAATAACGCCGATCGGCTGATCTTCCCTCTTGTTGCGGTCTGCCTGAACGTAACCGCGGCCGCGATTCGCAAAGATGCGCATATGCAGCCGCGCTGCGGAGGCCAATGTTGCGATATGAAGATCAGGGTTGAGAATCTCGACATCGCTGTCCGCGCGAATGTCGCCTGCCGTAATGTTCCCTTCGCCCTCTGCATCAATTTCCAACACTTTCTCTTCGTCAGAATGAATTTTGAGGGAGAGCCCCTTAAGGTTGAGAATGATTTCGGTCACATCCTCCATCACTCCGGCTACCGTCGAGAATTCATGAAGAACGCCGTCTATTTGTACCGAGGTTACAGCTGCTCCCGGCAAGGACGACAGCAGAATCCGCCGAAGCGAATTTCCGAGCGTCGTGCCGTAACCGCGTTCGAGCGGTTCAACGACAAAACGTCCATACGTGCCTTCCTCATTCAATTCTACGGTTTCGATTTTCGGCTTTTCGATCTCAATCACTTGTTTAAACCCTCCTTCAAAACGTCGCTCCGTATCCATAACCGTTCTCTGCTCAAATCATGTAGTATGCCTAACCTTCACAACCATTATTCACAAGTTGCGGATATTTGATACCACAGTGTTACAGAACTATACGCGACGACGTTTAGGCGGACGGCATCCGTTATGCGGAATTGGTGTAACGTCTTTAATCAGGTTAACTTCAAGACCTGCGGCTTGAAGCGAACGAATAGCAGCTTCGCGTCCTGCGCCAGGTCCTTTAACCATGACTTCCACAGCTTTCATACCATGCTCCATTGCGGCTTTAGCGGCGGACTCGGCTGCCATTTGCGCTGCAAACGGCGTGCTTTTACGGGAACCTTTGAAGCCCAGGTTACCGGCACTTGCCCAAGAAATCGCGTTGCCGTGCGGATCAGTAATCGTAACGATCGTATTATTGAATGTCGAGCGGATGTGCGCTACGCCCGACTCAATATTTTTACGGTCACGACGTTTGGTACGAACCACTTTTTTCGGTTTTGCCATTTCAGTTATCCCCCCTTATTATTTCTTCTTATTCGCAACGGTCCGACGCGGACCTTTTCGTGTACGAGCATTTGTTTTCGTCCGTTGTCCACGAACAGGCAATCCGCGACGGTGGCGAATACCGCGGTAAGAGCCGATCTCAATCAACCTTTTAATATTTAACGAAATTTCACGACGCAAGTCGCCCTCTACTTTGACCGTTTTATCGATCGTTTCGCGCAAGCGGCTTACTTCGTCTTCCGTTAAATCGCGAACGCGAGTACTCGCATCGATCCCTGTCGTATTAAGAATTTTCTGAGCGGTTGTTTTACCGATTCCGAAAATGTAGGTCAGGGCGATTTCAACGCGCTTATCTCGCGGCAAGTCTACACCAGCTATACGAGCCATTTTACGTTATCCCTCCTTCAATTTTATCCTTGTTTTTGTTTGTGTTTAGGATTTTCACAAATCACCATAACGTTGCCTTTGCGGCGAATGACTTTGCATTTCTCGCAAATCGGCTTGACCGAAGGTCTGACCTTCATTGTGATTACCTCCCGAATACTTCGGCAGCAGGCTTAGTCTTAAACCTACTTCCGATAGGTGATACGACCTCTTGTTAGATCATAAGGCGATAACTGGATGACCACTTTGTCTCCTGTCAGAATACGGATAAAATGCATTCTGAGCTTACCGGATACATGGGCTAGAATTTGATGTCCGTTTTCCAGTTCTACCTTGAACATGGCATTGGGCAGCGGTTCGATTACCGTCCCTTCGACTTCAATCACATCTTCTTTGGCCACAGTCATTCTCCCTTCCGTTCAATATACTTCTGAATCGCAAATCGCAGCTTTCCGTTCGTGACTCTTCCGGTTTCACGCATGCTGTCCGCAACCTCTCGGCTTACAGTCGGCTGCAGCTCCAAATGCAGGACATTCTTCCGCTTCGCTTGATCGAATCGGCGCTTGTGACCGTCGGCAATGCGTACAAACCGCTCATCCAGTACGGCAACAACGATCGAATAGCTTCCTTCGTCCTTGCCGCGCAGCACTTTGACGATTTGACCAACCTCAGGCAATATTTCCAATCGCCCTGCCACCGCCTAAGACCCGGATCGGGTCAAAATTTCATAACCGTCCTCCGTTACCGCAACGGTATGCTCAAAATGAGCGCACCAGGTGTCATCTACGGTAACGACCGTCCAGTTATCTTCAAGTGTACGCACATAACGTTCGCCGATCACAACCATCGGCTCGATCGCCAGCACCATGCCCGGTTTCAAGCGCGGTCCCCGGCCTGGTATGCCGTAATTCGGTATTTGCGGCTCTTCATGCAGATCCGCACCGATACCGTGTCCGACATATTCGCGAACGATGGATAAACCTGCATTTTCAACAACCTGCTGTATCGCGTGCGAGATCGTGTACAAACGCGTGTCCGGCTTCACATGCTGCAATCCGGCGTACAGCGACTGCTCCGTCACTTCGAGCAGTCTTGCGGCTTCATCGGAGATCTGGCCTACACCGTATGTCCACGCCGAATCGCCGTGAAAGCCCTGAAATTGCGCGCCGACGTCGATGCTGATAATATCCCCCTCGTTCAGCTTGCGCGAACCGGGGATGCCATGCACCAATTCGTTGTTAACAGAAGCACATATGCTTGCAGGAAATTGATTGTAACCTTTGAATGAAGGAACGGCGCCTTGACTGCGAATATAGGTTTCGGCAATCCTGTCCAGTTCACGGGTAGTGATGCCGGGCTCGATTGCTTTCGCCATCAATCGGTGCGTATCCGCTACGATCCGGCCTGCTTCCCTCATATAACCGAGTTCCACTTCGGACTTGCAGATGATCATTACGATAAACCTCGCATACAGGATACAATATCCGATGTCACCGCATCGATTTCTTTTTCGCCGTCCACTTCGCGAAGCAAGCCTTTATCTTCGTAGTAAGCAAGCAGCGGAGCCGTCTTCGAAATGTACTCGTCAAGACGTGTCCCGACTTTCTCTTCCGTATCGTCCGAGCGTTGATACAGCTCACCGCCGCACTTGTCGCATACGCCCTCTTCAGCCGGCGGATTAAAAATCACGTGGTACGTGGAGCCGCACGCTTTGCAGATCCGTCGGCCGGTCAACCTTGCAAGCAGCAGGCTCCGGTCAACCTTTAAATTCACGACATGATCAATTTTGCGATTCATCGCCGCAAGCATCTCATCAAGCGCTTCGGCTTGGGACAGCGTTCTTGGGAAGCCGTCCAGCAGGAAGCCCTTGCTGCAATCGTCCTGGGCAAGACGTTCACGCACAATGCCGTTCGTGACATCGTCGGGAACGAGCAAACCTTGATCTACATATTCCTTAGCTTTCTGTCCGAGCGGGGTGCCCTGCTTCATTGCAAGGCGGAACGCGTCGCCTGTCGAAATGTGCGGAATCGCAAATTCTTCTACGATCCGTTCGGCTTGCGTACCTTTACCGGCCCCCGGAGGCCCCATGAATAGGATATTCATTCGTGTTCCTCGCTTTAAGCACAATAGGCCCGGGCGGGCTTATGAATGGCTGACCGCCCGCTTAAGACCCGCTCTAGAACCTATTGTTATTTATTGATAAACCCTTTGTAATGGCGTTTGATCAATTGGCTCTCGATCTGCTTCATCGTATCGAGCGCAACGCCGACGACGATAAGAAGCGATGTGCCGCCAAGCTGTACCGTTTGCGGCAAGCCTGCAAGTGCGCCGAAAAACACCGGAAACACAGAGATAAGCGCCAGGAAGAGCGCGCCGGAAAGCGTTATTCGCGACATCACGCGAGTGATGTAGGTGGACGTCGGTTTACCTGGACGAATACCTGGAATATAACCGCCGTTCTTCTTCATCTGATCCGCCATCTGTACCGGGTTGATTTGCACGAAGGTATAGAAGAATGTGAATCCGATGATGAGAATCACATACAGTACCATACCGAGCGGCTGATCGTACATCATATTGTCCATAATCCACTGCGCCCACAGTTTGTCAGCCCAGAATCCGGCGATCGTCACAGGGAACATCAGCAGTGATACCGCGAAGATGACCGGAATGACGCCGGCTCCGTTGACCTTCAATGGGATATGCGTTGATTGTCCGCCGTACATCTTGCGTCCGACGACGCGTTTAGCGTACTGTACCGGGATTTTACGTATCCCTTGCTGCACGTAGATGACCCCGATGATGATCGCGATGACCACCAATAGAATCAGAACAACTTTCACGATATTCAGGAACAGTTGATCCGTCGCATCAACGAATTGATCGGCATAGATGGTACGAATATGTCCCGGAATACCGGCCACGATACCGGCAAAGATCAGAATGGATATTCCATTGCCAATGCCCTTCTCGGTAATCTGTTCGCCAAGCCACATCAGGAACGCAGTTCCCGCAGTCAGTACAATTGCTATCATCGTATAGGTAGCGACACTCGGGTCAAGAACAAACTGGAACTGGTATTGACGGTTGAAGCCAATTGCAGTCGCATACGCTTGAATCAAACCTAGAATGATCGTACCATAACGCGTGATTTGAGCCAATTTCCGTTTGCCGTTTTCGCCTTCCTTCGCCCACTCCGCAAATTTCGGAATGACGTCCATCGTGAGCAATTGCACAATGATGGACGCGGTAATGTATGGCATAATCCCAAGCGCGAAGATGGAGAACTGGAACAAGGCTCCTCCCGAAAACGTGTTAAGCAAACCGAAAAGATTCGTGCCCTCTTGATTAATGGATTCAAACACAGATTTATCGATATTCGGTACCGGAACAAAGGAGCCGATCCGATAAATGAGCAATATGAACAGTGTGAACAATATCCGTTTGCGAAGATCATCCACTTTCCAAATGTTGGACATGGTCTTGAACAATTAGATCACCTCGGTTTTACCGCCGGCAGCCTGGATTTTCTCTACCGCAGATTGAGAGAACTTGTTTGCTTTTACAGTAAGTTGAACCTTAATTTCGCCGTTACCCAAGATCTTGATGCCGTCCAGCGGATTCTTGACGATGCCTTTTTCCTGAAGGATTTCCGGAGTAATTTCGCTTCCTGCTGCAAAGCTGTTTAGTTCTTCAATATTCACAACGGCATATTCTTTACGGAACGGGTTATTGAAACCGCGCTTCGGCAAGCGGCGGTATAACGGATTTTGACCGCCTTCGAATCCTGGACGGACACCACCGCCGGAACGGGCTTTTTGTCCTTTATGACCTCTGCCTGCTGTTTTGCCGTTACCGGTACCAATTCCCCGGCCAACACGTTTACGCTCTTGTTTGGAACCGGGTGCTGGTGAGAGCTCATGCAATTTCATCGATCCTTGCACCTCCTTTTTCAATCGTTAAGCCATATTTAAGGCCGAATTAGCCTTGTACTTCTTCAACTTTGACCAAGTGAGTGACATGGTTAATCATGCCGCGGATGGCCGGGTTGTCCGTATGAACAACCGATTGATGGAGCTTACGCAAGCCAAGCGCTTGAACAGTCGCGCGCTGCTTCTCGTTACGGCCAATCAAACTGCGAACGAGGGTGATTTGCAATTTTGCCATCGTGTTCCCCTCCTTAACCTAATAGCTCTTGAACGGTTTTTCCGCGCAATTTTGCAACGTCTTCCGCACGCTTCAGACGGGAAAGTCCTTCAAGCGTAGCATTGACCATATTCATGGAATTGGAAGAACCAAGAGACTTTGTCAAAATGTCGCCTACACCTGCCAGTTCAAGAACGGCACGTACAGGACCGCCTGCGATTACACCGGTACCTTCGGATGCCGGTTTCAGAAGCACTTCGCCGGCTCCGTAATGTCCGAGCACCAGGTGAGGGATGGTTGTTCCGACAAGCGGAACATGGATCAGGTTTTTCTTCGCGTCTTCGATGCCTTTGCGAATCGCTTCCGGCACTTCCGCGGCTTTACCGATCCCTGCGCCAACCCAGCCTTTGCCGTCGCCGACAACTACGAGCGCGCTAAAGCTGAAACGACGTCCGCCTTTTACAACTTTTGCAACGCGGTTGATATGAACAACTTTTTCAGTCAGTTCTAACGTATTCGGATCTACACGCAAGTCGTTTTACCTCCTTATAGGTTGAATTCGATTAGAATTCAAGACCGGCTTCGCGGGCTGCGTCCGCCAGCGCTTGAATTCTGCCGTGATACAAGTAACCGCCGCGGTCAAACACTACCGCCGTTACCCCTTTTGCTTTCGCACGTTCAGCAATCAATGTACCGACTTTACGAGCCGCTTCGACGTTGCCGCCGTTTCCGATCTCATTCAGCTCTTTGTCCAGCGTCGATGCTGCAGCTACCGTTACGCCTTTAACGTCGTCAATTAATTGAACATAGATATGTTTAGCGGAACGGAATACCGACAGACGCGGACGCTCTGTTGTTCCATTGATTTTTTTACGGACACGCAGGTGTCGTTTCAAACGGGCTTTGTTCTTATCGCCTTTAGTTATCATCACAGGTTCACTCCCTTCATCTGCCTTAACCGATATAAGAGTTAAGCAATCTTATGCGACTGCTTACTTCTTCTTACCGGCTTTACCTTCCTTGCGAAGGATGCGTTCGCCTTCATATTTGATCCCTTTGCCTTTATACGGCTCAGGTTCACGTACGGAACGGATTTTGGCTGCTGTTGCGCCCACAAGCTCTTTGTCGATTCCCTTAACGATAATTTTCGTATTGGATGGAACATCGAACTCGATCCCTTTATCCGGAACGATTTCAACCGGATGAGAGTAACCAACGTTCAGCACAACTTTATCGCCGGTCTTGTTAGCACGGTAACCGACGCCTACAAGCTCCAACGTTTTTTGGAAACCTTCGGTTACACCGCTGACCATGTTAGCAACGACACTGCGTGTCGTGCCGTGCAAGGAACGGTGTGTTTTATGATCGGAAGGACGCTCGATCGTGATTTCGTTCTCCGCAACGACAACTTTCATGTCTTTATGCAGCTCACGGCTCAGCGATCCTTTCGGGCCTTTTACGGTAATGACTGTATTATCCAAGGATATATTTACGCCTGCAGGCACTTGGATAGGTTTACGACCAATACGGGACATTGTTACACCTCCAATCGTTGTGACTCTGAATTACCAAACGTAGCAGACAACTTCTCCGCCGGCTTTGGATTGACGAGCTTCTTTATCTGTGATGATCCCTTTGGATGTGGAAATAATCGCGATTCCCAATCCGCCGAGCACCCGTGGAATTTCATTGCTTTTTGTGTAAACGCGCAAGCCGGGTTTGCTGATGCGCTTTAAGCCAGTGATGACACGTTCGTTGTTCGGACCGTATTTCAGGAAAATACGGATGATCCCTTGTTTGTTGTCCTCAATATATTCCGCATCGCGGATAAAGCCCTCGCGCTTCAGGATTTCAGCGATTTGTCGCTTTACTTTCGAAGCGGGCATTTCTACGGTTTCATGGCGTACGACATTCGCATTGCGGATGCGTGTAAGCATATCTGCAATCGGATCAGACATAACCATTCGTGTAAACCTCCTTCCCGATACTCAAGCTTTTTACCAGCTTGCTTTTTTGACGCCAGGAATCTGGCCTTTGTATGCTAATTCACGGAAACAAATCCGGCAAATTTTAAACTTTTGCAAAACGGAATGCGGACGGCCGCAACGCTCGCAGCGCGTATATGCGCGCACTTTGAACTTCGGCGTGCGTTGTTGCTTCACTTTCATCGAAGTTTTTGCCACTTGGTATTACACCTCCTGTGGATTACTTCGCAAACGGCATGCCCAATTGGGTCAGCAGTTCACGAGCTTCTTCGTCCGATTTTGCCGTCGTGACGATGACGACGTCCATACCGCGCACTTTGTCCACTTTATCGTACTCGATCTCCGGAAAGATCAGCTGTTCTTTCAAGCCGAGCGTATAGTTGCCGCGGCCGTCGAACGCCTTGTTCGAAATTCCGCGGAAGTCGCGAACACGTGGAAGCGCAACATTAAACAGTTTGTCAAGGAAGTAGTACATACGCTCGCCGCGCAGCGTTACTTTAACCCCGATCGGCATGTTTTCACGAAGCTTGAAACCTGCGATGGACTTCTTCGCACGGGTTACAACCGGTTTTTGGCCGGAGATCAGACGCAGTTCTTCAACTGCCGCATCCAACACTTTGGAGTTCGAAACCGCTTCGCCAACCCCCATGTTGATGACGACCTTTTCAACCTTCGGTACTTGCATGACCGTTGTATAATTAAACTTCTGCATTAATGCAGGCGTAATCTCATTGAGAAAACGATCTTTCAATCTTGTAGCCATGTTTCATGGACCTCCTTTCCGTCAGACGGATTAATCAATCACTTCGCCGGATTTTCTGGCGATTCGGACTTTTTTGCCGTTGTCGAGCACTTTGTAACCGATACGTGTCGGTTTACCGCTCTTCGGATCGATCAGCATGACGTTCGATGCGTGGATCGGCGCCTCTTGCTCGATGATGCCGCCTTGCGGATTTTGCTGCGACGGACGGGAATGCTTCTTCACCATGTTCACGCCTTCGATCAATACCCGATTCTCACGCGGGTAAGCTGCGATGACGCGGCCTTTTTTGCCTTTATCTTTACCTGTGATAACGATGACGTTGTCATCCTTTTTCACATGCAGCTTGTTGTTATGGGACTCAAGCACTTTTTTCAGCCTTGGCATTTGTTACACCTCACTTCGACTGCTTTTATAGGCCCCCTGCATTCTGCCTGGGGTATATTAGATTACTTCAGGTGCAAGCGAAACGATCTTCATGAAGTCGCGATCGCGAAGCTCACGGGCTACCGGTCCGAAAATCCGAGTGCCGCGAGGGCTCTTGTCTTCTTTCACGATAACCGCCGCGTTCTCGTCAAACGCGATATAGGACCCGTCTTTACGGCGAACGGAACGCTTTGTACGAACGATAACCGCTTTAACTACGTCACCTTTTTTGACAACGCCGCCTGGTGTTGCTTGTTTGACGGAACATACGATCATATCGCCGATGTGGCCTACACGACGTCCTGTGCCACCCAGCACACGAATACACATTAATTCTTTGGCGCCGGAATTGTCGGCTACCGCCAAACGTGTAAATGGTTGAATCATTTCAACGTCCTCCTTTCGGGAAAATCATTAAAAGAACGCGCGTTACACTTTATATGATTGTCGCTACTTCTACGACCTCAACAAGTCTCCAACGTTTGTCCTTGGAAAGCGGACGAGTCTCCATAATTCTGACGGTGTCACCGATCTTCGCCTGGTTGTTCTCGTCATGCGCTTTAAACTTTTTCGTGTACTTGATGCGCTTATGGTACAAATCGTGTTTTTTGTAAGTTTCAACCGAAACAACGATCGTTTTGTCCATTTTATCGCTCACTACTTTACCAATCTGAACTTTACGGGCATTACGCTCTTCGCTCATGCTCTTCCTCCTTCCTTAGCCAACCTTAACGGCCTAAAGCATCTGGTTCCTGTTCATATAATAAGGTAATTAGCTGCTGATTCCGAGTTCTCTTTCACGCAATACGGTTTTGGCACGAGCTATTTCCTTCCGCACGTCACGAATCCGAATCGGGTTATCCAATTGACCGGTGGCCAATTGAAAACGGAGGTTGAACAACTCTTCCTTGAAACCGGAAATTTTTTGCTCAATTTCAGCAGTGGTCAGGTTGCGAAATTCACTAGCTTTCATTTGCTTCACCACCCACTTCTTCGCGTTTCACAAACTTCGTTTTGATCGGAAGCTTGTGGGATGCAAGGCGCATCGCTTCGCGAGCGATTTCTTCCGAAACGCCGGCAAGCTCGAACAGAATTTTGCCCGGCTTAACAACGGCTACCCATTTTTCCACATTACCTTTACCGCTACCCATCCGAACCTCAAGAGGCTTCTGGGTGATCGGCTTGGCAGGGAAAATTTTAATCCACACTTTACCGCCACGGCGGATATAACGGGTCATTGCAATACGAGCGGCTTCGATTTGACGATTCGTGATCCATGCCGGCTCAAGTGCTTGCAGACCGAATTCTCCGAAATGCACGTCCGTACCGCCTTTGGCACGGCCTCTCATGTTACCGCGTTGTTGTTTGCGGTGTTTCACGCGTTTAGGCACCAACATGATTAATTGCCTCCTTCCTGGGGAGCTTTCTTCTTAGTCGGAAGGATTTCACCACGGTAGATCCATACTTTCACGCCGATACGACCATAAGTCGTGTGCGCTTCTGCAGTTCCGTAGTCGATATCGGCACGCAGCGTATGCAGCGGAACCGTTCCTTCACTGTAACCTTCCGTACGGGCAATCTCAGCGCCGCCAAGACGTCCGCTAACCGATGTTTTGATTCCTTTCGCACCTGCACGCATCGAGCGTTGAATCGCTTGCTTCAAGGCGCGGCGGAACGACGTCCGGCGCTCAAGCTGTTGAGCAATGCTCTCTGCAACAAGAATGGCATCCAGATCGGCTTGTTTAATTTCGGAAATATTGATATGAACCTTTTTGCCGCCGGTCATTATTGCAAGCTGAGTACGGAGATTCTCTACCTCCGAACCGCCTTTACCGATAACCATACCCGGCTTCGCTGTATGAATCGTTACATTCACGCGGTTAGCCGCACGCTCGATTTCGATTTTGGATACTGCCGCATCCTTTAATTTGTTTTTCAGGTATTCACGAATTTTCACGTCTTCCAAGAGCAAGGTGCCGAAATCTTTGCCGGCGTACCATTTGGATTCCCAATCCCGGATGATCCCGATACGAAGACCTACCGGATTTACCTTTTGACCCACACGTTTTCCCTCCTTATTTTTCGGATACCACTAATGTGATGTGGCTGGTTCTTTTATTGATCCGGCTTGCGCGACCCATTGCACGAGGACGGAAACGTTTCATCGTCGGGCCTTGGTTCACGTAAGCTTGTGAAATAACTAAATTGTTGACGTCCATTTGATAGTTATGCTCTGCATTCGCAATCGCGGAATTCAGAAGCTTCTCCACAATCGGGGAAGCGGATTTCGGCGTATGGCGGAGAATTGCGATCGCTTCGCCAACCTGCTTGCCACGGATCAAATCCACAACCAGCTGCGCCTTGCGGGGAGCGATGCGGACGAAGTTGACGCTGGCTTTAGCTTGTTGCATGTGCTAAACCTCCTCTCAATTACAATCAATCGGCAAAAATATTATCTTCTGCCTGTTTTCTTGTCATCGTCAGTATGACCTTTATACGTACGCGTCGGCGCGAACTCGCCAAGCTTGTGTCCTACCATATCCTCCGTTACATATACCGGCACATGTTTACGGCCGTCATATACGGCAAACGTGTGTCCGATGAATTGCGGGAATATCGTGGAGCGGCGGGACCAGGTTTTGATCACGACCTTCTTGTTCGTTTCGTTCAAGTCCTCGACTTTTTTCAGCAGGTAACCGTCTATAAACGGCCCTTTTTTCAAACTGCGACCCATGTGTGTTCCTCCCTTCACCGAAAACATGGCGTGAGCCTGCGCTCACGCTGTTATCTTCATGCTATTACTTCGTACGGCGACGAACAATATATTGGCTTGATGCTTTTTTCTTCTTGCGGGTTTTTGCTCCGAGCGTCGGTTTGCCCCAAGGAGACATCGGCGATTTCCGTCCGATTGGCGCACGGCCTTCACCACCACCGTGAGGGTGATCGTTCGGGTTCATAACTACGCCGCGGACTTCAGGACGCTTGCCGAGCCAACGGGAACGACCTGCTTTACCGATCTTTACGAGCTCGTGGTCTTCGTTGCCTACAGATCCGATTGTTGCGCGGCATACTTTAAGGATGCGGCGAACTTCACCGGAAGACAAACGAATAACCGCGTAGTTCTCTTCTTTACCCAGCAGCTGAGCTTCCGTTCCGGCTGCACGAACCAATTGTCCGCCTTTGCCGGGCTTCATCTCAATATTGTGGATAATTGTACCTACAGGAATGTTCTCCAGCGGAAGCGAGTTGCCGATCTTAATATCAGCACCCGGGCCGGACATGATTTGATCTCCGACTTTCAAACCTTTCGGAGCGATGATGTAACGCTTCTCACCGTCTGCATAGTGGATCAGAGCGATATTCGACGTGCGGTTCGGATCGTATTCGATTGTTGCAACGTTGCCGGCAATGCCGTCTTTCGTCCGTTTGAAGTCGATGATCCGGTATTTACGTTTATGTCCGCCGCCGTGATGGCGAACCGTAATTTTACCTTGATTGTTGCGTCCGGCTTTCTTAAAAAGCGGCGCAAGCAACGATTTCTCCGGTGTGCTTGTCGTGATTTCCTCGAATGTCGACACGGACATTGCACGACGTGCAGGAGAAGTCGGTTTATACTTCTTGATTGGCACTTTTATTCCCTCCTTAAAGTTTTCTGAAAGAAAACTACTTCGAAAGCACACGCTTTTTACACGTTATTGGTTATACCGTTTCAAAGAACTCGAGTTCTTTGCTGTCTTCGCTAAGCTGTACGATCGCTTTCTTCCATTCGGAAGTATATCCGGCGTGACGGCCTTGGCGTTTCGGCTTGCCCGCTACGCGCATGGTGTTAACGCTGGTCACTTTTACTTTGAAAATTTCTTCAATCGCTTGCTTGATCGAAGTTTTGTTTGCACGAATGTCCACTTCAAAGACATAACGCTTGTTAGCCATGAAGTCACTTGTGCGTTCGGTAATGACCGGGCGCTTGATAATATCGCGTGGATTTTTCATTACGCAAGCACCTCCTGTACTTTCTCGACCGCTTCCTTCGTGATGATGAGCTTGTCGTGGACCATAACATCCAGAACATTAATGCCGTCAGCTGCGACGAATTTCACTCCTGGAATGTTACGTGCAGACAAAGCAACGTTATCTTCGTAGTTAGCCGTTACAACCAATGCTTTGCGGGCAACCTTCAGGTTGTTCAGGATGCCGGCGAATTCTTTCGTCTTCGGTTGAGCAAGCGCCAGTTGATCCAATACGATGATTTCGTTATCAATTACTTTGGAAGACAGTGCGGATTTAATCGCCAGACGGCGTACTTTCTTCGGCAGCTTGAAGCCGTAGCCGCGAGGAGTCGGTCCGAATACCGTACCGCCGCCAACCCATTGCGGGGAGCGGATGCTTCCTTGACGCGCCCGGCCTGTTCCTTTTTGTTTCCATGGTTTGCGACCGCCGCCGCGAACTTCAGAGCGACCTTTAACCTTATGCGTCCCCTGACGCTCTGCAGCTTGCTGAAGCAATACTGCACTGTGCAATACATGAACGTTAGGCTGGATGCCGAACACATTGTCGGACAACTCAACTTCGCCTACTTGCGATCCGCTCACGTTATAAAGTGCTACTTTAGGCATTGCTTGTTCCTCCTTTCTTGTCAGGCGTTATTTCTTCACCGTGGATTTTACTTTAACGAAGCCGTTTCTCGGCCCTGGAATCGATCCTTTAACGAGCAAAACATTGCGTTCTGCATCGACACGTACGATTTCAAGATTTTGAATCGTAATGGTGTCGTTACCCATATGCCCTGGAAGTCTTTTCCCTTTCGGTACGCGGTTCGCCTGGATGGAACCCATGGAACCCGGTCCGCGATGGTAACGAGAGCCGTGAGACATAGGGCCAGTGCTTTGACCCCAACGTTTAATAACGCCGGCAAAGCCTTTACCTTTGGAAATACCCGTTACGTCAACAAACTCGCCTTCTGCGAACAAGTCGGCTTTCACTTGCTGGCCAACTTCATATTCGCCGATATTGATTCCGCGAAATTCACGAACGTAGCGCTTAGGAGCGGATCCCGCTTTTTTCGCATGGCCAATTTCCGGTTTCGTTGCACGCTTTTCCTTCTTATCGGCATACCCGAGCTGAACTGCTTCGTAGCCGTCGTTTTCCTGTTCTTTCTTCTGAAGCACGACACAAGGTCCGGCTTCGATGACAGTTACCGGAATAACATTGCCCTCAGGAGTAAACACTTGAGTCATACCAAGTTTTTTACCTAAGATACCTTTCATGTTGACACCTCTTTTCCTTTCCTAATCCGTTCTTATGGAATTACAGTTTGATTTCGATATCTACACCGGACGGCAAGTCCAAGCGCATCAAAGCATCAACCGTTTGCGGCGTCGGGTTGACAATATCGATCAAGCGCTTATGTGTGCGCATTTCGAATTGCTCCCGCGAATCCTTGTACTTATGCACCGCACGCAGAATAGTGATGATTTGCTTTTCCGTCGGCAACGGAATCGGCCCGGAAACGCCTGCCCCGGAACGCTTTGCAGTTTCAACGATTTTCTCTGCAGATTGGTCAAGAACTCTGTGATCGTAAGCTTTCAAACGAATACGAATTTTTTGCTTTGCCATATAATTCCCTCCTTCTATCGCCCAATTTAGTATCGGACATACTCCGTGAGAAAACCCGACTTACTCCCCATGGCAAAGGGGCCGGGTGTGTCGGCAACCTCTCACATCATCGCACAGTCACAGACCAACGTTCACTATTATACAAAAAAGGGCGGGCGAATGCAAGGAAATTTTGTGGTGCTTTATGGGATTCTTCGGAATGCTGCATTATAGATTAAAAATGCTGCATTTTTTTGTTCGAAATACTCCATTACGAACTATGGGCTGCTTCCACCCGCTATTAAACTCGTGTTCTTTCTTATTATATTTAGTGGTTATAACACGAGTTTAAAGGCGAGACGTAAACCACAGGCTTTCCAAAGGAAAGGTCCGCATCGTAAGCATACGCTCCAGCAGACCCATAGCCTCTTCATTACTCCGAACGTCTATAAACACTACAAAAGAGAAAAAGACGTTAAACGGCCTCCGTTGTTATTCGGAGGCCGGATTTTCGTTGGTATGATTGCAATTCTTTTCCGCTGCCTAACATTCGAACAAGCGCCCATTCCATCTTTGAAGGACATAGCTTTTTATATGCTCTGCTACCTCAGATGGCGGAGTAAGTGTAGTATCGATAGTCGGCATCGGAGGATGATAAGCCGTTTCGGCATTGTCGAGCAGCCACTGTGCAAATACTTCGTGCTGTTTTAGCATTTCATCGGTCCACATCGCTTTATCTGCTCGATTTTGAAGTCTCGCGTTTCGGGTTGAATCATCACAATGCAAATTAATAAAACACAATTCACTGAATTCGTTATAGGCGTCACACTTTTTGGCATCCCATGGCATAAACGTTCCGCATATGATCGTTCCTTTTCCCGATTTAGCAACTGAATTAGCAAAATGAAGCAATAAATTAAATCGATCCTGATACTCCAGCTTGGAAGCAGATGTTCCAAAATTATCAATATCCGTACTGAATACTATAAAATCCGGCAATATCGCTCTCAGTTCCTGCATGACAGTTGTTTTCCCTACCCCGCTCGCTCCTGTAACAATAAATAACGGCAGTTTATTCATCGTAATCCCCTCCTGAAAGTCCATACATTCTTATTTTATTTCAAAAGCATGCGACGGAAAGGGATAGATTGATTTTAACTATTTTTTCGTTAACTGCTCGTTAGCCGTCCTCTTCGACAATTAAAAAATGCTCCCGTTATTTAAAGAGAACTTTGGAAGCATTCATTAATATTGCGTATGTTTTACAGCATGTATTATTTATTACTCAATCCACTGTCTTGGTCCAACAACGTGGAATAGGTGTTCTCTGTCACTTTTCAAAGCATCGTGTATCCGTCTAAAAGTGAAGTCGCTCATCGGTTTAGGCAGCTCGTCAATCTGGAAATATCCGCACTCTAAAATTTCAGGAGAGCTTGGACGAGCTTCTTGATCATGGTCGTTATTCGAAATAAAAACAAAATGATGCATGTCATATTGAGGATCATAGTAGATACCGGTTAGCTGACCTACCGTGACTTCAAGCCCTGTTTCTTCGTACACCTCTCTCATTGCCGTTTCCTGTGCTGACTCATTCTTTTCGGCTTTGCCTCCCGGGAGATCCCAATTATTCTTTCCGTAACTGTGTTTTACTAATAGTACACGTTTTTCAGAATCCAATATGACTGCCGCTGCACCCATTAACTTATCTGACATATGATCGCCACCTCTTGTATATTTCCGCTTTCACCTGTATCTTTCAAGATTCTTCTATTATACATAATAA
The DNA here is from genome assembly GCA_041281825.1 of Paenibacillus tarimensis. GTDB lineage: Bacteria > Bacillota > Bacilli > Paenibacillales > Paenibacillaceae > Paenibacillus_D > Paenibacillus_D tarimensis_A. The sequence continues at coordinate 5,634,866 of CP166298.1, forward strand.
TAAGCTAACCTGGTCCTCTGTTCCCGACTGCAAAGTATTCCGTAGTCGGGGTATTCGTTTTTAACGAGGCTGAATGTAATGCCTCGGGGAGCTTTTGTTTGTTGCTCAACAAACACGAATGCTAGAGTGAAGGGAAAAGCGAGCTGCCGGAGAGTTTACGTCCTGCCTCTGAAACCGTGTAATCCCCTTAAATTCTAATCACAAATTACACGGTTTCAACAGCAGGCGGAGTGAGCCGCTTTTTCCGGAACGGAGGCATGCGTTGTTTTTCTCTTTTTTATTAAGCCTTCCCGTAACGAACAAAAGCCCCCACGAAAGTGGAGGCTTTTGCATTCAAGCCGAGTCGGCTTATTTTTGAATTGTAGCAACTGCGCCTGCGCCTACAGTACGTCCGCCTTCGCGGATCGCGAAGCGAGTACCTTCTTCGATAGCGATTGGCGAGATCAGTTCAACCGTAACTGTGATGTTGTCGCCAGGCATAACCATCTCGCTGCCTTCTGGCAGTTGGATGATGCCGGTAACGTCAGTCGTACGGAAGTAGAACTGAGGACGGTATCCGCCAAAGAAAGGCTTATGACGGCCACCCTCTTCTTTAGTCAGAACGTAGATTTGAGCTGTGAAGTTCGTGTGCGGTTTAACCGAACCCGGTTTTGCGATAACTTGACCGCGCTCGATATCTTTACGCTCAACACCGCGAAGCAGTGCGCCGATGTTGTCCCCTGCTTGAGCGGAGTCAAGCAATTTACGGAACATTTCAACACCTGTACATACGGATTTACGAGTTTCTTCAGCCAGACCGACGATTTCTACTTCGTCACCAACTTTAACCGTTCCGCGCTCTACACGACCTGTTGCAACGGTACCGCGTCCAGTGATTGTGAACACGTCCTCGACAGGCATAAGGAAAGGCTTCTCTGTATCGCGCTCAGGAGTTGGGATGTAAGTGTCGATTTGCTCGAACAGCTCAACAATTTTATTAGCCCAATCGCCTTCCGGATTTTCAAGCGCTTCACGGGCGGAACCGCGAATAACCGGAGTGTCGTCGCCAGGGAATTCATATTCGTTCAGCAGGTCGCGAACTTCCATTTCAACCAGCTCAAGAAGCTCTTCGTCTTCAACCATATCGCATTTGTTCAGGAATACGACGATGTAAGGCACGCCTACCTGACGGGAGAGCAGGATGTGCTCGCGCGTTTGCGGCATTGGGCCGTCAGCAGCGGAACAAACCAGGATCGCGCCGTCCATTTGAGCAGCACCAGTGATCATGTTTTTAACGTAGTCGGCGTGACCTGGGCAGTCAACGTGTGCATAGTGACGGTTAGGCGTTTCATATTCAACGTGAGCAGTGGAGATTGTGATTCCGCGCTCGCGCTCTTCTGGAGCCTTATCGATTTGATCGAAAGCAATAGCTGCGCCACCGTATTTTTTGGAAAGAACGGTTGTGATGGCAGCAGTCAAAGTTGTTTTACCATGGTCAACGTGACCGATTGTACCGATATTAACGTGCGGTTTATTACGTTCAAATTTAGCCTTAGCCATTGAACTAATTCCTCCTTAACATTGGGAAATTATATGTGTTGGCCGGACGACTTAAAGGTTTATAAGCGTCAGGCCAGGTAAACATTAAACTGCGGTACGAAGATGCCGGATTAAGCACCTTTGTTTTTCGAAATAATCTCTTCGGAGATCGATTTTGGAACTTCTTCGTAGTGAGAAAGCTCCATTGAGAATACTCCGCGTCCTTGCGTTCCGGAACGAAGTGTCGTAGAGTAACCGAACATCTCCGCGAGCGGAACTTTGGCACGGATAAATTGTGCGCCTGCACGGGAATCCATACCTTCAATACGGCCGCGACGGGAGTTCAGCATCCCCATAACATCGCCCATATACTCTTCCGGAACCGTAACTTCTACCTTCATGATCGGTTCAAGCAGTACCGGATTACATTTATCCTTTGCTGCTTTTAACGCCATCGAACCGGCAATTTTAAACGCCATCTCCGAGGAGTCAACGTCATGGTAAGATCCGTCTACAATTCTTGCCTTAATATCAACGAGCGGGAAGCCGGCCAATACACCGTTCTTCATCGACTCTTCGATACCGGATTGAACAGCAGGGATGTACTCACGAGGCACGACACCACCGACGATTTTGTTCTCGAATGCAAAACCTTGTCCAGGCTCTTGCGGCTCGAACTCAATCCATACATGACCGTATTGACCGCGGCCGCCGGACTGACGTACGAACTTGCCTTCAACTTTCGCAGGAGTACGGAACGTTTCGCGATATGCTACTTGCGGTTTACCTACATTCGTTTCGACTTTGAACTCGCGAAGCATACGGTCAACGATAATCTCGAGGTGAAGCTCACCCATACCTGCGATGATCGTTTGTCCGGTTTCTTCATCCGTATAAGCGCGGAATGTCGGGTCTTCCTCAGAAAGCTTGGAGAGCGCAACGCCCATTTTGTCCTGGTCGGCTTTCGTTTTCGGCTCAATCGCGATTTGAATAACCGGCTCAGGGAAGTTCATCGATTCCAGAATGACCGGATTCTTCTCATCGCACAGCGTGTCGCCCGTAATCGTATCTTTCAGACCGACTGCAGCGGCGATATCGCCGGAATATACTTCCGAAATCTCTTGACGGCTGTTCGCGTGCATCTGGAGAATCCGTCCGATCCGTTCGCGTTTGCCTTTAGTGGCATTGAGCACGTAGGAACCAGATTGAAGTACACCGGAATACACACGGAAGAAAGTCAATTTACCGACATACGGGTCGGTAGCAATCTTGAATGCCAATGCCGCAAACGGTTGATCGTCCGCGGATTTGCGGACTGTTTCCGTTCCATCCTCAAGCGTACCTTTAATATCCGGTACGTCGATAGGAGCCGGAAGATAATCAACAACGGCATCCAGCATCATTTGAACCCCTTTGTTACGGTAAGAAGAACCGCAGATAACCGGGAAGATCTTCACTGCACAAACGCCCTTGCGAAGCGTAGCTTTAATCTCTTCGACGGAGATTTCTTCTCCCTCAAGATATTTCATCGTGAGATCTTCGTCCAATTCCGCTACTTTCTCTACCAATTCCATTCGGAGTTCTTCAACCTGATCTTTCAATTCCGCAGGAATTTCGATTTCTTCAGGTTCTTTGCCCAGATCGTCTTTGTACTTGTAAGCTTTGCGTTCTACGATATCGACCAAACCGATGAAATCATTCTCGGCGCCGATCGGCAGTTGAATCGCAACCGCATTTGCTTGAAGACGCTCGCGCATGTCTTTAATTACATTCAGGAAGTCAGCGCCGATGATATCCATTTTATTGACGTACGCGATACGCGGTACGCCATAACGGTCAGCCTGACGCCAAACGGTTTCGGACTGCGGCTCAACGCCTTCTTTTGCACTGAAAACCCCAACGGCCCCGTCCAATACGCGCAGGGAACGTTCAACTTCTACTGTGAAGTCAACGTGACCCGGGGTATCGATGATATTGATCCGGTGACCCTTCCATTGAGCGGTAGTGGCCGCGGATGTAATCGTGATTCCGCGCTCCTGCTCCTGCTCCATCCAGTCCATCGTAGCCGCACCTTCGTGCACCTCACCGATTTTGTGGGTACGGCCTGTGTAGAACAGAATCCGTTCGGTCGTAGTCGTCTTACCGGCGTCAATATGCGCCATAATCCCGATATTACGCGTATCTTTCAAGGAGAACTCTCTTGCCATGATTTTGTCTCCTTTCTAATTGTAAATCCTACCAGCGGTAATGTGCAAATGCTTTGTTTGCTTCCGCCATTTTGTGCGTATCTTCACGCTTCTTCACGGAAGCGCCGGTATTATTCGAAGCATCGATGATTTCGGCGGCCAAACGCTCTTCCATCGTTTTTTCACCGCGGTTTCGCGAATAATTCACGAGCCAACGGAGACCAAGCGATGTGCGGCGCTCAGGCTTAACCTCGATCGGTACTTGATAGTTCGCACCGCCGACACGGCGTGCTTTAACTTCCAGTACCGGCATAATATTTTTAATAGCGGCTTCGAAGACTTCCATCGGATCTTTACCTGTACGCTCTTGAATAAGGTTGAACGCATCATAAAGAATCGTCTGTGCTACGCCGCGTTTACCGTCGATCATAATACGGTTGATCAGACGAGTAACCAACTTGCTGCTGTACACCGGATCCGGCAGTACATCACGCTTTGCAACTGGACCTTTGCGTGGCATTTAGGGAATCCCCCTTTCTCATGTAGTCATTGCCTATTGCAGGCCATATTTGCTTTATTTCTTCTCTTTCGGACGTTTCGTTCCGTACTTGGAACGGGCTTGCTTCCGGTTGTTTACACCTGCTGTATCAAGCGCACCGCGAACGATATGGTAACGCACACCCGGAAGGTCTTTAACCCGGCCGCCGCGCACCAGTACGACACTGTGCTCTTGCAGATTGTGACCGATACCGCCGATATAAGCAGTGACCTCTACGCGGTTCGTCAAACGCACACGCGCATATTTACGCAGAGCGGAGTTCGGCTTTTTCGGTGTCATCGTACCTACACGAGTACAAACACCGCGCTTTTGCGGGGAGCTTTGACCGGTTTCTTCGCGTTTCAGTGCGTTGAAGCCTCTTTGCAGTGCAGGAGACTTCGACTTCACCACTTTCGCCTCACGGCCTTTACGGACGAGCTGATTGATTGTTGGCATGTTGCCACCCCCTTCCCATAGTTGAAACTCTTCAATCTCTTGCCTTCATCTTGACATAGGGACTTCGAGCATTACATAGGATCTTTGAGCACGACATAGGGATCTTTGAGCACGACGTAGGGATCTTTGAGCTCGACATAGGGATCTTTGAGCGGCGCTCAAAGTGTCTCTGCTTTTCAAAGTCTCACTGCTTCTCAAAGTCTCTCTGCTTTCCAATGTCTCTCCGATTTTATGTCTCTCCACTTAAGCCCACAGATCCAGGCGGTTCATAAAGAAACGAATAAAAAGTTTCTGCCATTATATCTGATCAACAAACGGCAAAAACGAATTCACTTATTCTTCATCGGGAACCACTGCGGCCGCTGCCGCTCCGACGTCGATCCCGCATGTCTTTCCGAGATCGGTCATCGTCTCAACCCAGATTACTTCAATGCCAGCCGTTCCGCACAATCGCAGAATATCATTTGTGATCCGTGGATCTGCATCCTTGGCAACATAGACTAGCGATGCTCGCTTATGCTCGACCATCTTCTTCGTCTGTTTCGTGCCGATCTTAAATGGCATGGCAATCATCCTTCTCCAGAAATGAGTTGTCGTCCCATATTCCAGGATCCAAGCATTTAGGCACACTCCGACATATTAACACCTTGAACCGTCGGTGTCAAGATGAAATCCGACTGATATTTATTAAGAAATTATGAGCTAATAGTATGCGATCAAAAAGTCCGGTTTTCAACATCAAAGCGTATGCTTCCGGAACGACGTTATCCACGAAAATGTTTGAGGTACAACGAAGCTGGTTCAACAGCCCCATAACATAATGGACGGGATGCCGACAAGACGAATCTCGTAGCGGCATCCCGAACGTTAACTTTACAGCAGCTTAGGATTCGACCGTAACGCTCTCCAGCTGTTGCTCTTCCGGTTCCTGGACCTCTTCGTCAAATCCTGCAAATTTGATATTGCGGTATCGGTTCATTCCCGTACCCGCCGGAATCAGCTTGCCGATAATGACATTTTCCTTTAATCCGAGCAGCTGGTCGACTTTGCCCTTGATCGCTGCATCGGTCAGGACACGTGTCGTTTCCTGGAACGATGCGGCCGACAGGAAGGAGTCGGTTTCAAGCGATGCTTTTGTGATTCCGAGCAGTACAGGTTTGGCGACGGCAGGCTCTTTGCCCGCAAAAATCGCTTCACGGTTCGCGGATTCATATTCGTGAATATCTACGAACGCTCCCGGCAGCAAGATCGTATCTCCCGCATCCACAATCCGGATTTTGCGCAGCATCTGCTTAATCATAACCTCGACGTGTTTATCGTTAATCTCAACGCCTTGGTTACGGTATACGCGCTGCACTTCCTGCAGGATGTAGTTTTGTACACCGCGGATCCCTTTAATCCGAAGCATATCTTTCGGGTCGATGGAGCCGTCGGTCAGTTCGTCGCCGGCTTCGATCTGCTGTCCTTCGGATACGCGGATCCGCGATCCGTAGGTTACGGAATAAACCTTCGATTCCGCTTCGCCTTGGACCTCGATTTCACGGCGGTCCTTCGCTTCGCGAATCTCCTTGATTACGCCGTCAAGCTCGGAAATTATTGCCTGGCCTTTCGGATTCCGCGCCTCGAAGAGCTCCTGAATCCGCGGAAGACCTTGTGTAATATCGTCTCCGGCAACGCCCCCGGTATGGAACGTACGCATCGTGAGCTGGGTTCCCGGCTCGCCGATCGATTGCGCCGCGATGATGCCTACAGCTTCCCCGATCTCAACGTGCTTGCCGGTTGCCAGATTGCGGCCGTAACAAATTTTGCATACGCCGTGACGGGCTCGACAGCTAAGCACCGAGCGGATTTGCAGCTTTGCAACTCCAGCAGCTATAATCGCGTCCGCTTTGCCCGAATCGATCAGCTCGTTGCGGTGAACGATGACTTCTCCGGTTTCCGGATGACGAACCGTTTCGAACGAATAGCGTCCTTCGATCCGGTCGTACAAGTCCTCGATGACCTCTTTTCCGTCCTGGATCTTGCTTACAGTAAAGCCTTTGTCGGTGCCGCAATCGTCTTCGCGTACGATGACGTCTTGAGCCACGTCTACCAGACGGCGGGTCAGGTAACCCGAGTCAGCGGTACGAAGCGCAGTATCGGCAAGACCTTTCCGTGCGCCGTGCGTGGAAATAAAGTATTCCAAGACGGTCAGACCTTCACGGAAATTCGACTTGATCGGCAATTCGATAATGCGGCCGGACGGGTTCGCCATAAGGCCGCGCATGCCGCCCAGCTGCGTAATCTGCGATTTGTTACCCCGTGCTTTCGAATCCACCATAAGCATGATGGAATTGTAACGGTCCATCGATTTCATGAGAATTTCGGTAATTTGTTCCTTGGCTTTGGTCCAGATATCGATAACGCGGTCATACCGTTCGTCGTTTGTAATCAGACCGCGCCGGTACTGATTGGTAACGACCCGTACTCTCTCTTCCGATTCTTCAAGTATCTTGACTTTCTCTTCCGGAACAATAACATCGGATACCGCAATCGTAATACCCGCTTTGGTCGAATATGTGAAACCAAGCTGTTTGATTTTGTCCATAATGATCGACGTTTGCGTTGTATGGTAAATCCGGAAGCATTCGCCGATAATTTCTCCAAGATACTCTTTGCCGACGGCATTGGCAGTCGGAATATCGCGCATAAATGCTCGAAGATCGGTGCCTTTTTCGTATATGAAATATTTCTCCGGGGTTCCGTTCAGCAGATTCGACTTGCTCGCCTCATTGATGTATGGGAACGTATCCGGATAAATTTCGTTAAAGATGACCTTGCCTACCGTTGTTACCAACAGCGCCTTTTGCTGCTCTTCAGTAAACGTCTTCTTGCTGAGCGCCTTCACCGGAATGAAAATCCGGGCATGGAGCGACACGACACCGCGCTGGTACGCCGAAATTGCTTCGTTGACAGTGGCGAACATCGTTCCCGTTCCTTTGGCTTCCATATTGTCCATGGTCAGGTAGAAGCTGCCAAGCACCATATCCTGGGATGGCGTAACGACAGGCTTGCCGTCTTTTGGATTCAGAATGTTGCCCGAAGCAAGCATCAGAATCCTGGCTTCCGCTTGTGCTTCCGCCGACAACGGCACGTGAACCGCCATCTGGTCGCCGTCAAAATCGGCATTATACGCTGTACAAACGAGCGGATGCAGTTTGATTGCACGGCCTTCGACGAGAATCGGCTCAAACGCCTGGATGCCGAGACGGTGAAGGGTAGGGGCACGGTTCAGCAGTACCGGGTGCTCTTTGATGACTTCTTCAAGCACATCCCATACTTCTGGGCTGACCCGTTCCACCTTGCGTTTCGCGCTCTTAATATTATGAGCAAGTCCTTTATTCACCAGTTCCTTCATGACGAAAGGCTTAAACAGCTCAAGCGCCATTTCCTTCGGCAGTCCGCACTGATACATCTTCAGGCTTGGTCCGACAACGATAACGGAACGTCCGGAATAGTCGACGCGCTTACCGAGCAGGTTTTGCCGGAAGCGCCCCTGCTTCCCTTTCAGCATATGGCTGAGCGATTTGAGCGGACGGTTGCCCGGTCCCGTTACCGGCCGGCCGCGGCGCCCGTTGTCGATCAGGGCGTCTACCGCTTCTTGAAGCATCCGTTTCTCATTCTGCACAATGATATCCGGTGCGCCGAGATCAAGCAAACGCTTAAGACGGTTGTTCCGGTTAATAACGCGCCGGTACAGGTCGTTCAGGTCGGACGTCGCAAAACGGCCGCCGTCCAGCTGTACCATCGGGCGAAGCTCAGGCGGAATAACCGGAAGCACATCAAGAATCATCCACTCCGGCTCATTGCCGGAGTTGCGGAATGCTTCAATAACTTCCAACCGCTTGATTGCACGGTTTCGCCGCTGGCCTTGAGCCGTGCGAAGCTCTTCCTTAAGCATTTCAAGCTCGCGCTCTATATCAATGTCCTGCAAAAGCTTCTTGACCGCTTCTGCTCCCATGCCGGCCTGAAAGCCGTAACCGTATTTCTCACGGTAGCTGCGGTATTCCTTTTCGGACAAGAGCTGTTTCTTCTCCAGCGGCGTATCGCCCGGATCGGTTACGACATACGATGCAAAATAGATAATCTCTTCGAGTGAGCGGGGAGACATGTCGAGCGCCAACCCCATACGGCTCGGAATCCCTTTGAAATACCAGATATGGGAAACCGGAGCAGCCAGCTCGATATGACCCATGCGCTCGCGGCGCACTTTGGCCCGCGTAACTTCCACGCCGCAACGGTCACACACGACGCCTTTGTAGCGAACACGCTTATACTTACCGCAGTGACACTCCCAGTCTTTGGTCGGCCCGAAGATTTTCTCGCAGAAGAGACCTTCCTTCTCCGGCTTTAACGTACGATAGTTGATCGTTTCAGGCTTTTTCACTTCTCCGCGGGACCATGAACGAATCTTGTCCGGGGAAGCCAAGCCGATCTTCATATACTCAAAGTTGTTTACGTCCAACAAGGAGCAACCCTCCTTAAGTCTGTGTCAGTCCATATTCTTCTCTAACAGCGACCGTTACTCAACGCCTACTTCAGCGCCTTCCAGATTCAGGTTCAGCTTATCGCCCGTTCCGTCGTCCTCGTCGTCGATTTCTTTCATTTCGATCTCTTCTTCGTTCTCGGTCAGGATCTTCACGTCCATACCCAGACTTTGAAGCTCCTTAATCAAAACTTTAAACGACTCCGGAACGCCCGGCTCCGGTACGTTCTCGCCTTTCACGATTGACTCGTACGTCTTCACGCGGCCGACGACATCGTCAGACTTGACCGTAAGAATCTCCTGCAGTGTATAAGCTGCGCCGTAAGCTTCAAGCGCCCAAACTTCCATCTCCCCGAAACGCTGTCCGCCGAACTGCGCTTTTCCGCCGAGCGGCTGCTGCGTAACGAGCGAGTACGGTCCTGTCGAGCGGGCATGGATTTTATCGTCAACCATGTGCGCCAGCTTGATCATGTACATGACACCGACCGTAACTTCACGTTCAAATGACTCGCCGGTTCTTCCGTCATACAGCATCGTTTTGCCGTTTCGCTGCATGCCGGATTCTTCCATCGTATCGAATACGTCATACTCGCGCGCGCCGTCAAATACCGGCGTTGACGCATGAATGCCGAGACGTTTGCACGCCATGCCCAAATGGACCTCCAATACCTGTCCGATATTCATCCGGGAAGGAACGCCGAGAGGGTTCAGTACAACCTCAACAGGCGTGCCGTCCGGCAGGAAAGGCATATCCTCTTCCGGCAAAATGCGGGCAATAACCCCTTTGTTTCCGTGACGCCCCGCCATCTTGTCGCCCTCGGAAATTTTCCGTTTCTGAGCGATATAGACGCGAACCAATTGATTCACGCCCGGAGGCAATTCATCGCCGTTCTCACGGGTGAACACTTTAACGTCGACCACAATACCGTCGGTACCATGCGGTACGCGCAGCGAGGTGTCTCGCACTTCACGCGCCTTCTCGCCGAAGATGGCATGGAGAAGACGTTCTTCAGCCGTCAGTTCGGTAACGCCCTTCGGCGTTACTTTGCCGACAAGAATATCCCCGGCTCCGATTTCTGCGCCGACCCGGATAATGCCGCGCTCGTCAAGGTTCTTAAGCGCTTCTTCCCCAACATTCGGGATATCGCGTGTAATTTCTTCCGGTCCGAGCTTCGTATCGCGCGCCTCCGATTCATATTCCTCGATATGAATCGATGTATAAACATCCTCTTTCACCAGCTTCTCGCTTAGGAGAATCGCATCTTCATAGTTGTAGCCTTCCCAAGTCATGAACGCGACGACAACGTTGCGTCCAAGCGCCAATTCGCCCATTTCGGTCGACGGACCGTCGGCAAGAATCGTGCCTTTCTTTACGAATTCTCCCTTGTGGACAATCGGACGCTGGTTAATGCATGTACCCTGGTTGGAACGCATGAACTTGTGAAGCTTGTGCTTGATCAGATCACCGGTTACCTGCTTGCCGTCGATCGTTTCAACGCGGCGCAGCAAAATTTCGTTCGCCGAGACGCGTTCAATGATACCGTCATATTTCGTTACGATACACACGCCCGAGTCTTTGGCAGACTTATGCTCCATGCCCGTGCCGACGAGCGGGGCCTTCGGAATAAGAAGCGGCACCGCCTGACGCTGCATGTTCGATCCCATAAGCGCACGGTTCGAGTCATCGTTCTCTAGGAACGGAATGAGCGCTGTCGCTACGGAAACGACCTGCTTCGGCGAAACGTCCATATAATCGACGCGATCGCTTGGCATCGTCAGAATGTTATCCGCCTGTTTATTGTAGCGGACAATAACCATATCCTCTTCGAACTTGCCTTCCTCAGTCAATTTCGCGTTGGCCTGTGCAATAACGTAGTTATCCTCTTCATCGGCCGTCAAATAGGCGATTTGTTCCGTGACAATGCCGGTTTTCGGATCAACCCAGCGGTACGGCGCCTCAATAAAGCCGTATTCATTAATCCGCGCAAAGGTGGACAACGAGTTGATCAGGCCGATGTTCGGTCCCTCCGGCGTCTCGATCGGACACATCCTGCCGTAGTGGGAGTGATGGACGTCGCGCACTTCGAAGCCGGCACGCTCACGCGTCAAACCGCCGGGTCCGAGAGCAGACAGACGACGCTTATGCGTCAGCTCTGCAAGCGGGTTCGTCTGATCCATAAACTGCGAAAGCTGGGAGCTCCCGAAAAACTCCTTAATCGAAGCAATAACCGGGCGTATATTAATGAGCGCCTGCGGCGTAATTGCATTGGCATCCTGAATGGACATTCTCTCACGGACAACGCGTTCCATCCGGGAAAGACCGATACGGAACTGGTTTTGAAGAAGCTCGCCGACCGAGCGCAGACGGCGGTTCCCCAGGTGATCGATATCGTCCGTGCTTCCAACGCCATGCAGAAGGTTAATGAAATAGTTAATGGACGCAATAATATCCGCAGGTGTAATATGTTTAACCGTCTTTTCGATCAATCCGTTGGAGATCACTTTGATTATTTTACCGTCTTCGTCCGGCGCGAATACGCTGATGGTTTGCAGTGGTATACTACTAGCATCCATAACGCCTCCGGCGACATGGTACGTTTTGAAGCCCACGTTTTTCTCAAGCAGCGGCAAAATTTCATCCAGCAAGCGCCGGTCGATCATCTGGCCGCTTTCAGCCAGGATTTCACCTGTTCCCGGATCGATAAGCGTTTCTGCCAGCCGTTGATTAAACAAACGGTTTTTGATATGAAGCTTCTTATTGATCTTATATCGGCCGACATTCGCAAGGTCGTAACGTTTAGGATCAAAGAAGCGCGCGACAAGCAAGCTCTTCGCATTATCAAGCGTCGGAGGCTCGCCCGGGCGCAGCCGCTCGTAGATTTCAATTAACGCCTTCTCGGTCGAGTCGGTGTTGTCTTTATCTAACGTATTACGGATATACTCGTCGTGCCCGAGCAGATCAAGGATCTCCGCGTCAGTGCCGAATCCGAGCGCGCGAAGAAGCACCGTCACCGGAATTTTCCGGGTACGGTCGATCCGGACATAAATGATGTCTTTCGCATCGGTTTCCAGCTCGAGCCATGCTCCGCGGTTCGGAATGACCGTTGCCGTATATGTTTTCTTTCCGTTCTTGTCTACTTTCGTGCTGAAATACACACTGGGTGAGCGAACCAGCTGGCTGACGATAACCCGTTCGGCCCCATTAATGATAAACGTGCCTGTGTCGGTCATCAGCGGGAAGTCGCCCATGAAAACTTCTTGTTCCTTCACTTCTCCGGTTTCTTTGTTGATGAGCCGCACCTTCACACGCAATGGAGCAGCATACGTTACGTCGCGTTCCTTCGACTCGTCTACAGAGTACTTCGGTTCACCTAAGCTGTAGTCAATGAACTCAAGCGACAGATTGCCCGTAAAATCCTGAATCGGCGAAATGTCCTGGAACAATTCGAGCAGATCGCGCTCCAAAAACTTTTCATACGATTTCTGCTGGATTTCGATCAGGTTCGGAACCTCGAGCACCTCATCAATTCGAGCGTAGCTTCTACGCGTCCGTCGGCCATACTGAACAAGTTGTCCTGCCAACTTTACCTCACCCCTCATGTCTGCTTCAACGCTTGTTCAAACAAGCAGTATGCTGAATCATGAAACAAAGAAAGAGTAACCTTCTGGCCACTATCCTTTCTTGCATGTCAATAAAGAAAAGCCCTTATCGAAAAAGGTTTCGAAAAAAGAGCATGTTTCTAAGCAGTCCGTGCAAAAGACGCACTTTCTCATATCAAGTAATTTTGCCCAAAATTTAAACATTATACGTCAAACGTTAAATTTCTATGCATCTTTCTCCGAAAAATAAATCTTGACATTTTATCGGACTAAAGAAATTTCAGGCATCTTAATGCTGACATTTAACAATAATATCACATCCAGAATGTCAAGTCAACAATTTATTACGCTTTTGCCATTCCTTCTTTTTCAGCCCTAAATATGCGATAACCCTTATCTTTAGTCACTTCAATTACTCGGCCGAATAACGACTCAAGTTTTGCAAACGCTGACGGCGAGCCTTGTTTCTTTTGAATAACCACCCACATCGATCCCCCGGGCAGGAGCAGCGTTTCCCCTTTTTCGAATATGTGGTGTACGACCGCTTTTCCCGCCCGGATCGGCGGATTTGTAATAATGACATCGAAATGCCGTCCAATCACCGCTTCATAAAGATCGCTTTGCATAATTTCGACATTGTGAATTCCGTTTAAAGCGGCATTTTCCTTCGCGAGCTGAACCGCTCGTTCATTAATGTCGAGCATTGTCACATGACCTGAAGGAATCAGTGCGGCAACCGCCAGTCCAATCGGACCGTAACCGCACCCGACATCGAGCACCCGCGCCGCTTCGGGCAACTCAAGCGCCTCTATGAGCAAGCGGCTTCCAAAGTCAACTCCGGTCTTCGAGAAAACGCCTGCATCCGTTACAAACTTGAACCGCCTGTCCCGCAGCACTTCTTCATGCATTCGGCGGTCATGCTCCGTTCCGGGTCTTTTGGAATAGTAGTGCTCCGACATAATACACCCCCGTTCAGACATTGGCTATCCACGCAATCTCTTAATAAGCCAAGCAAACCCCTTGGCTTAACAGCTCCAAGGGGTTTGCATATGGCAGATCAGAAATTACTTCACTTCTACAGTAGCGCCGGCTTCTTCAAGCTTAGCTTTAACCGCTTCAGCTTCTTCTTTGGCGACTTTTTCTTTGATCGGTTTCGGTGCGCCGTCAACCAGATCTTTAGCTTCTTTCAGGCCAAGGCCTGTAATTTCGCGGACAACTTTGATGACGTTGATTTTGGAACCGCCTGGGCTTGCCAGAATAACGTCGAATTCGGATTGCTCAGCAGCCGCTTCAGCAGCAGCGCCGCCTCCGACAACAGCAACTGGAGCTGCAGCGGTAACGCCGAATTCTTCTTCGATTGCTTTCACGAGATCGTTCAGTTCAAGAACGTTCATGCCTTTAATGGCTTCAAGGATTTGCTCTTTACTCATGGTTAAACCTCCATAAATGTAATTGTTAGTTGTAATTTAAGCCTCTTGCTCTTTCTTTTCCGAAACAGCCTTAACCGCAAGCGCAAAATTGCGCATAGGAGCTTGAAGCACGCTGAGGAGCATGGACAGCAAGCCTTCGCGGGACGGAAGATCCGCCAGCGCCTTGATTTGTTCTACACCTACGACTTGGCCTTCAAGAACGCCGCCCTTCACTTGAAGAGCATCGTTCTTCTTCGCGAAGGCGCTCAAAATTTTCGCTGGAGCGACGACATCGTCTTTACCGAAAGCAACAGCGGTCGGTCCTTTCAACACTTCGTCCAGACCGGACATCTCGGTCACTGCCGTCGCGCGGCGAACGAGCGAGTTTTTCAGAACTTGAAACTCAATGCCGGCTTCACGCAGCTGTTTGCGAAGCTCGGTCACTTGAGCAACGTTCAGCCCGCGGTAGTCGGCAACAACTGTACATGCGCTCTCGCGCAGCTTCGTTGCGATTTCGTCGACAGCAAGTTGTTTCTCTTGGATGATCTTTGCGTTTGCCAAGCTATACACCTCCTGTAAAATATTCTACACCCCGTATTATCCGATCCCGATGCATGAGAAAGGCCTCCGCATCCCGTGCGAAGGCCATGATTGTTTATCTACTCGTGAGCGCTTATAAGCTCACCCGATGTAGCAAACATTATATCATAACACCTCGGTAGGAAATTAAGCCCTAACGGCACCTACTGTCTACGGCATGCATATTCGATTTCAGTTCAATCCCTCTTAGCGGAAAACCGCTGTTTCTACGCGAGCGCCAGGGCCCATCGTCGAGGAAATTGCGATGTTTTTCAGGTAAACCCCTTTAGCAGCAGCCGGCTTAGCCCGGTTCAACGCATCGATCAGCGTACGAAGATTTTCGTTCAGCTTCTCTGCGTCAAAGGATACTTTACCGATTGAAGCATGGATTTGACCTGCTCGATCCAGACGGTATTCGATTTTACCGGCCTTAATCTCTTGTACCGCTTTAGCAACGTCAAACGTTACCGTACCGGCTTTCGGGTTCGGCATTAAGCCTTTACCGCCGAGAATACGACCCAGCTTACCGACTTCCGCCATCATATCCGGCGTCGCTACGCAAACGTCGAATTCAAACCAGCCTTGCTGGATTTTATTGATCATGTCGGCATCGCCCACATAATCCGCACCGGCCGCTTCCGCTTCCTTCGCTTTGTCGCCTTTGGCGAATACGAGGACGCGCTTCGTCTTACCGGTACCGTGCGGCAATACAACAACACCGCGCACCGCTTGGTCTTGTTTCTTGGGATCTACTCCCAAACGAACAGCCACTTCAACGGACTCGTCGAATTTTGCGGACGCTGTTTTCTTCACCAACTCAATCGCTTTAAGCGGCTCATAAGTCGCTTCTTTGTCAATAAGCTTTACAGCTTCCTGATACTTCTTACCATGTTTTGGCATGTTGTCTCCTCCTTGTGTGGTCATAGCGGAAAATCCTCCTAACGGATGATCCTCCCACGCCGCGTCCACGTTTGAACGCGGGACAGACACGATTGTAACACGCATTGATAACGCGAACAATCCCTAAAATTAGTCAGTAATCGTCACACCCATGCTGCGGGCGGTACCTTCGATCATGAGCATTGCCGCTTCAACGGAAGCCGCGTTCAGATCGGGCATTTTTTGCTCTGCGATTTCACGCACTTTTGCGCGGGTAACGGTCGCCACTTTCTTCTTGTTCGGCTCGCCGGAACCTTTCTCGATCCCTGCAGCTACACGAAGAAGAACTGCCGCCGGCGGTGTTTTCGTCTCGAAAGTGAAAGAGCGGTCTTCAAATACCGAAATCACAACCGGGATAATCAAACCTGCCTGATCCGCCGTACGAGCGTTAAACTCTTTACAGAACGCCATGATGTTCACGCCTGCCTGACCCAAAGCCGGACCGATTGGCGGAGCCGGATTCGCTTTGCCGGCAGGGACTTGAAGCTTAACCATCTTGATGACTTTTTTTGCCATGTTGCACACCTCCTTGCCCTAAAGTGTGGTCAGACGGGACCGCAATCCCTCCCACCGCCGCACTGCGCTGAAGCAATGCGACATCAGAAAACCGGATAAATTATATCTTCTCCACTTGAGTGTAATCCAGTTCAAGCGGGGTTTCCCTTCCAAACATGTTCACATGGACCTTGAGCTTGCTCTTGTCCAGCAGAATTTCTTCTACCGAGCCGACAAAATTAGCAAACGGACCTACCTTCACACGGACTGTCTCCTTCAGATCGAATTCGATGACCGGCTTTGGTTCTTCAATACCCATGTGCTTGAGAATTTGTTCCACTTCATCGGGAAGCAAAGCAGTAGGCTTTGACCCGGATCCCGTAGAACCGACAAATCCCGTCACTCCCGGTGTATTACGAACAACATACCACGAATCATCCGTTTGAATCATCTCGACGAGGACGTAGCCTGGGTAAACTTTACGCATGACGGTCTTTTTCTTCCCGTCTTTGTTTACCACTTCTTCCTCCATCGGCACGAGCACGCGAAAGATTTTATCCTCCATGCCCATCGATTCGACACGCTTCTCCAGATTCGTCTTTACTTTGTTCTCATACCCGGAATACGTATGAACGACATACCATCTTTTTTCCATAACTAGCCACCTTTGGACCGTTCTTAAACAATCAGTTCGACCAATTCGGAGATCCCGATGTCAAGAAGCCAGAAGTAAATCGTCACGAACACAATCGTTACCATAACCACAATCGTATAGCTCGTCAACTCTTTACGGCTTGGCCAGCGGACTTTCTTCAGTTCGGCCCAGCTATCGGCAAAGAAGGAAAACGTCGTACTGAAACCTTGCTTCAATCTGCCCAAAAATGCCACGTCCACACCTCCATTAACTAACGAGTCTCGCGATGAGGAGTATGCTCGTTACAAAACTTGCAGAACTTCTTCATCTCGATGCGGTCGGGGTGATTCCGTTTATTCTTGCTGGTTGCATAGTTTCTTTGTTTGCAATTTGTGCAAGCCAACGTAATAATAACCCGCATTGAAGTACACCTCCCGGACTAACCGTCTCATAACATGATCGCTTGTTGCATAAACGTTTATGTTTGAATCTGGGCGATTCAAAAAAAACCCATCTAAAACCAATATGCATATTTTCAGGGCTACCTAAAACACTTTATCACAAGCAATATATCATGTCAACGAAAAAGTCAATAGCAGCAGTGAATCCTTCCTATTAAATCACCCGCAGACCGGAATTGGCCCATACCTCGCAGTATTCCCAATCTAATCGAAAGATATGTATTCGAGTTGCAAGATTCATATTAACGCTCTTTCGATCTAATTCACCATCACGAAATTGCTATATATAATAGAAGAAAGTGGATGATGCTCGTGAAAGTAAAGCTCTAGAATCCGATATAAAAAAACGCCTAGCGGCGTCCTTTTTTAGTGCAAACCCATACTATTGCGCGTGGGGGAGGAAATGGGGATGGTCTCCAGCCGCTGCCCAAATCGTGTTCTTCTTGAATTTAATTTATGGATATAACACGATTTCAAAGGCGGCACGTAAACTTTCCGACCACTCCCCATCCCCTCCCTATTCTGCTTCAGTGCTTCCTGCTGCAATATTGATCAGGTGTGATATCATGTAATGTTGCATTTCATCCGTTTCTTATTTCCGGGCAGATGAATTGTTGCACCCCTCCTCTTCACCTGCTACAATATGAATTAACATAAAGGCAATGCTACCGCAAGGTACAACCTCGAGAATAACCGGGGCTGTACCTTTTTTTATTACCGCCGGAAAAGGAGACTGATTTCATTGAAGCTGGAAGCTGTCTATCATCGCCCGAAACAGAACTGGTGTTACATGTACGATGTAAACACGGTCCACATCCGGATTCGCGCCAAACGCGGCGACATGCAGTCGATCCACGTGTTCATCGCGGATAAATATGAATTCGAATCGTCGCTCACGCCGGTCCCGATGCGCGTCTTCGCCTCGGACGCCCTGTTCGATTACTGGGAAGCGGCCGTACGGCCGCCCAACTCGCGGCTGCAGTATTATTTCGGCATGACAAGCGGACCCCGGACCGTGTATATGAACGAAAACGGATTTTCCCGCAAACCGCCCAATGGGGTGGCCGGCCTGTTCGAATACCCCTTCCTCCATTATAGCGATGCGCTTCAAGCACCGGATTGGGTGAAGGAGGCCGTTTTCTATCAAATCTTTCCCGATCGGTTCGCAAACGGCGATCCCGCCAACGATCCGGATGGAACCGAGCCGTGGGGCGAAATGCCGACGCCAAGCAACTTCTTCGGCGGCGACCTCCAGGGCGTGATCGATCACCTTGACCACCTGTCAGTGCTCGGGATTAATGTGATTTACTTTACGCCGGTCTTCGAAGCGACGACAAACCATAAATACGATACTCGCGATTACATGAAGGTCGATCCGCAATTCGGTACGAACGAAACGATGAAGCAGCTGGTCGAAGCCTGCCACGCAAGAGGCATCCGCGTGCTGCTCGATGCCGTATTCAACCACAGCGGAGGAACGTTCGCTCCGTTCCTTGATGTTGTCAAAAACGGTGAATGTTCCCCCTATAAAGACTGGTTTCATATCAAGCAGTTTCCAGCCCTCGTCCATAGCGGGAAGCCTTCTTACCATGCCTTCGCCTTCGAGCCGCATATGCCCAAATTAAATACACAGCATCCCGAGGTGAAAGCTTACTTGCTTGAAGCTGCCCGATATTGGATCGAGGATATCGGGGCCGATGGCTGGCGGCTCGACGTGGCCAACGAAGTTGACCACCGTTTCTGGCGGGATTTCCGCGATGTTGTAAAGAAGGCTAACAAGGATGCCTACATTCTGGGTGAAGTATGGCATGATTCGATGATGTGGCTGCAAGGGGACCAGTTCGACGCCGTTACGAATTACCCGTTCACGAATGCCGTGCTCGACTTCTTCGCCCGCAGAACGATTCAAGCCGATGAGTTCCACAACCGGATCAATGCCCAGCTGGCCGCTTATCCTCAGTCGGTGCGTGAGGCCGCATTCAATTTGCTGGACAGCCACGATACGCCGCGCCTTCTTACTCTTTGCCGGAACAACAAGGCGGTCATGAAGCTGGCGGCTTTGTTCCAGCTCACATTTCCGGGCGCGCCGTGCATCTATTACGGAGACGAGATCGGCATGAGCGGAGCCGGCGACCCCGATTGCCGTAAATGTATGGAATGGGAACCGGCGAAACAAGACAGAGAACTGCTTGAATTTTACCGGACGACGATTGCGCTGCGCAAAACATACGCGGCATTGCGTACCGGAACGTTCCGTTTCCTGCAAGCGGAAAAGAAAAATCCGGTCATCGCATACGAGCGAGAAGACGAGCGGTACCGATTCCTCATCGTGATGAACAACGATGCCAAGGAAGGCGTATTTCAACTTCCGGAGCCGCGTACTCACTGGAATGATGCACTGTCCGGCGGCAACTTTGTCGCAGCCCATGCCGACGAACTGATTTTGCCTCCCTACGGTTACAAAATTTTGTTCTCAAATCAACCGGGCCTTTAGCGGGGCCCGGTCCCATTTATATCCGGCTTCTCTTGGTGAATACCGTCGGCGACATTTCCTCGCCTTCCAGCATATTTCCCGATGTGACATAAACTTCTTTATCGAGGATCACATGATTCAGATGAGCCCCGTCCTCAATCGTACATTTCTGCATGAGAACGCTGTTTCTGACGACTGCGCCCTTTCCGATTTTCACTCCGCGGAACAAGATGCTGTTTTCCACGGTGCCTTCAATGACGCACCCGTTGGCCACCAATGAATTGGCTACTTCGGCGCCTGAAGCATACCTGACCGGCGGTTCGTCCTTGATTTTCGTGTAAATCAATCCCGGCTCGAAGAACAGCGCGTTCCACACCTCGGGTTTTAATAATTGTTGGCTGTATTTATAATAATTTTGGACGGAATTGATGATGGCCAGATACCCCTTATATTCATATCCATACACTTTTAGCGTATCCAAATTCCGTATGATAACATGCCGTACCAGATCATAATAATTCTGATTCACGCTTTTCTGGACCAGATGAACCAGCAGCTCCTTCTTTATTATAATTGTCCTCATGTACACTTTATTGCTGGTTTGATTCAAACGGTTTTCCGTCATCCGCCTGACTCGGCCGTCCCCGTCCTGATCCAGGGTGATCAGATTGGCGCCATCCTCGCTGTCATCGTTCATTTCCTTATAGATCACCGTAATATCGGCGTTAGTTCTTTTGTGATTTTCCACTGCTTCCGTATAGTTCATATTGTAAATCATGTGGCTGCTCGACACCACGACGTATTCCTCGCTGCTGCGTTCGAAGTATTCGAGTGAACCGTAGAAATTTTGCAAATCGCCGTTAAAGCCCGGAGCATGGCTGTTATTCGGAGGTAGGATAAACAATCCCCGATGTTTGCGGTCCAGATCCCATTCTTTGCCGGAACCCAAGTGGTCGATGATGGAGCGGTAGCTGTTATGAGCAAGCACGGCCACATTGTTAATACCTGAATTCACCATATTGGACAATACAAAGTCAATCAAGCGGTACCTGCCTGCAAAAGGGACAGTTGCCGTCGCCCGGGAATAAGTCAGCTCATGCAACAGCGGCTGGTTGATGCTGAGATTGATAACGCCCATTACATTATTCATCATCATCGCTCCTATATCAATTGCGTTGAAATGACCTCATTCTCCCCAACTAATGCAATTTCACCGTTGCCGTCCGCGTTTCCGATCAGCGCACCGTCCCGGACGACGGTCCCCGAACCGATGATGGCTCTGCGGATGGTTACATTCTCGCCTATCCGTACGTTCGGCATGATGACCGAATCCTGGATTACACTTCCCTTGCCGACATGAACGCCATAGAAAAGCACGGAATGATCGACATCCCCGTATACCATACACCCTTCATTCACAAGGGAACGGGTAACTTTAGCGGTGGAAGCCGTATGCTGCGGAGGCTGGTTCGGATTTTTAGCGTAAATCCGCCATTTGTTGTCGTGGAGTGTAAAGGGAGGATCATCCTCAAGCAGATCCATATGCGCTTCCCAGAGGCTTTGAACAGTCCCTACATCCTTCCAATATCCTTTGAATCGGTAAGCATACATCGGCTCACCCTCGATCAGCATCGACGGAATAATGTCTTTCCCGAAGTCGTTGGTCGAAGTTGGATCCTGCGCATCGGCGATCAGGCGTTTTTTTAATTCCTCCCATGTAAATATATAAATCCCCATTGAGGCCAGGTTCGTTTTCGGATGCTGCGGCTTTTCCTCAAACTCGACAATCCGATCTTCATCGTCCACATCCATAATTCCGAACCGGCTCGCTTCTTCGATTGGCACTTCTATGACCGCAATAGTGGCGTGGGCTTTGGTCTCCTTGTGGCGCTGAAGCATGGCGGCGTAATTCATTTTGTAGATGTGGTCGCCGGAAATGACCAGCACATATTCGGGGTCGTACTGTTCGAGAAAATGAATGTTGCGGTATATAGCATGGGCCGTTCCTTTGTACCAGCTGCCGCCCTGCTGCTCCATAAAAGGCGGAAGTACGGTAACGCCTCCGTTCTTCCGGTCCAAATCCCACGGACTCCCGATTCCGATATACGAATTCAATACCATCGGCTGGTACTGCGTTAGCACACCTACCGTGTGAAATCCTGAATTGCTGCAATTGCTGAGCGTAAAGTCGATAATCCGGTATTTGCCGCCGAAAGGCACCGCAGGTTTGGCCAGATTAACCGTTAGATGGCCCAATCTTTTCCCTTCGCCGCCCGCAAGCAGCATGGCCACGCATTCCTTCTTTTGCATGCGTCTCACGCTCCAATCCTATTATTTATTGAATATTCTGATAATTAACCATATTAATTAACCACCTCTTTCCAATGTCAATGAAATCAATATATGTAAGCGCATTCAAATTATGTTGTACGGATATCTTAACCTTTAAAAACAATAGCTGTCAAGCTCAGACGGCTGGAGAAAACCGCTCCGGCCGTCTTAAAATTATTTTCCATGCGCCAGGTCTAAACCCGCCGGCGAGAACGAGACGAAACAGGTGCTTAGCGAGAAGCGATCGCACCCGTTTTTTATCTATTCCAACACCAAGGTTGTATGCCCCGGAACGGTCAGCTGCCCATCCTCCAGAGCATACCCTTCCCTTGTCGCCAGCAGCACCTTCGTGACCGAAGAGCCGTCGTTTAACGGTTTTAATGGAACGGCCGCTTCCGCCGCTCCCAGATTATGCA
This sequence comes from Paenibacillus tarimensis, assembly GCA_041281825.1. GTDB lineage: Bacteria > Bacillota > Bacilli > Paenibacillales > Paenibacillaceae > Paenibacillus_D > Paenibacillus_D tarimensis_A. The sequence continues at coordinate 5,657,426 of CP166298.1, forward strand.
CGACAAGCACGCGCTCCGAATCGTCCCGCCGTTCATAAGCCATCAACCGCGACGGCTCCATGTCCGCCGGGACAATCGCCCCGTCCACCAGCACCTTAAGTGAGCTGCGCCAGCGGATCAGCTTGCGGTAATGGTTCAGAAGCGAATCCGGATCGCTGTCCTGCTCCGCTACGGACGGGGTATCGGCCTGATGGCGCGGAATACGCCACGATGTCTGAACCGGCGACTCTGCGCCTTCCCCCACCCATTTCATCGGCTCGCGCAGCTCTTCGTCCGGCTTGACGCCTTGCAGTCCGATCTCTTCACCGTAGTAGATAAACGGTCTTCCGGGCAGCGTCAGCAGCATGGCCGCCGCCATCTTGGCCGCACCCACATCGCCGCGCAAGCCGGACATGACCCGGTTCTGATCATGATTGGTCAGAAACGGCGCATCGACAACCTTTCCGCCTGACAGCCGCTCATAAGCGCCCAGCATACGCTCCAGAGAGAACGCCAGGTTGGAGTTCGTTTCACGCGCGGCGGCCGACATCATCAATTGACCCGCGGCAAAATTGAATGCGGAATCAAAGACCGTAAAGTACGGCGCTACACGCGAGGCCGAGTCATCCCACACCTCACCGACAAGATAAACGTCCGGCTTTACGGACTGCAAGCCTTCGCGGAACGCCTTCCACCAATCCAGATTCAGAGCCGCCAGCTCAGGTTTTTTGTCATCGCCTTCAAGATCTTCGAAGATATGCTTGGCGGCGTCAAGCCTGAACCCGTCCACACCCTGCTCCAGCCAAAATTTACCGACCCGGATCATCTCATCGCGTACACGAGCATTGTCAAAATTTAAATCGGGCATGCCGCCCCAAAAGACGCCGAGGTAGGCATCCCCGCCCCGTAAATGCCAGGCCTGACCGCCTGTCGCACTAGTATTCGGAGCGTCGCCGTTCTTCCAGATAAACCAGTCGCGGTAATCGCCGGACGGATTCGCAGCAGCGTCGATAAACCACGGATGCTGCGCCGACGTATGATTAATGACAAGGTCGATGATGACCTGGATGCCGCGCTTATGTGCCTCTTCCGTCAAGCGCCTGAAGTCCTCCAGCGTCCCGTATTCCGGATTGATAGCATAATAGTCCGTCACATCATAGCCGTGGTAGCTTGGCGACGGGTTGACCGGCATGAGCCAAATGCCCGATACGCCCAAATCGGAGGCGGTCTCCGGGTCCCCGTCGTTCAGATAATCCAGCTTGCTTATAAGTCCGTTCAGGTCGCCGATGCCGTCTCCGTCCGAATCGGCAAATGCCCGGACGAACACTTCATAGAATACATTGCTTGGCCCCTGCTCCTTCAATCGCCGCTGATCCCCGGCCTCGGCACATCCGGAAGCAAACAACGCCATCGCTAGCACCAGAACGAGAAGCCGCTTCAGCACAATTTTCCGCATTGGCATAAGCATCAGCCTTTGGTCGCCCCCGCAGTCAGACCTTCTACAAGGAACCGCTGCAGGAACATGAACAGAAGCGTGATCGGAAGCGCGACAAGCACCGCACCCGCCGCGAACAGCGTAAATTCGGTCGACTGCCGCTGGCTGACCATCCGGTACAAGCCGACCGCGAGCGTCCGCTGCTCTTCCGTACGAAGAATCAGTTCGGCAAAGATAAAATCGACGAATGCCCCGGTAAAAATCATCAGGCTTACATACGTCAGAAGCGGTCTGGCGAGCGGAATCATTATTCGAACGAATACCGTCCAATGCGTCGCTCCGTCAATTCTCGCCGCCTCTTCCAAACTTTTCGGGATCGTATCGAAGTATCCTTTGGCGATGAACATATTGCCGAGAATGGCGCCGGAGCTGTAAACCAGAATAAGCGCCCAGTGATTGTTAAGCAAGTTCAGCTGCATGAGCAGAATATAAACGGCAATCATCGCCATAAAACCCGGAAACATCTGCAGGATAAGCAGAGTATTCAACGTTACTTTACGGCCTGCAAACCGGTGCCGGGATACGGCGTACGACGTCAGAAGAACCAGAACCGTTCCGATCAGCGTTGAGAAGGCGGCAACTTTCAGCGTATTCATAAACCATAACGGGTAGTCGGTTTTGGTAAACAAATCGCGGTAGTGCTCCGTTGTAAATTCATTGGGAATCAGCGTTTCGCTGTACAGGCTGTTCCCGACTTTAAACGACGATAAAACAATCCATAGCGCCGGATAAATGCTCATGATCGACAGGATGACAAGGATCGAATAGCTGATCAGTATTTTAGGCTTCACGCTACCATATCCTCCTCTCTGTAGGAACGCGTTCTCCGGTAGTTATAGATCGAAAGCGATGCAATCAGAATAAAGATAATGATGCCGATCACGGACGAAAGGTTGTATTGCTGATTGTTCAATGTAAGCTTATACAGCCATGTGACAAGCAGATCGGTACTCCCCGCATATTGATAATTCGGATTGACCGGATCGCCGCCCGTCAGAAGGAAAATAACGTTAAAGTTATTAATATTGCCGGCAAACTGCATGATCAGAATCGGCGCCGTCGAGAACAGAACGAGCGGCATCGTGATGTTCCAGAACTTCTGGCGCGGCGTCGCTCCGTCCACTTCCGCCGCTTCGTACAAATCGCTTGGAATCGTCGTTAATATGCCGGAAATCAGAATCATCGACACCGGAATACCGATCCACATGTTCACGAGAATGACCGTCACTTTCGCCCATACCGGATCCGTCAGCCATGGTATCCCCCGAATGCCGAACAGCTCCAAATATTCGTTGATCGGACCGAACTTATTATTGAACAGGTTCCGCATGACGAGCAGAGAAACCAGGTTCGGTATCGCGAACGGGATGATCAGAATGACGCGCCACAGCTTTTTGAACCGGATGCCCGGCTGATGAATAAGCACGGCGACCAGCATTCCCCCGAAATAGGTCGTTACTGTCGCGATGACGGCCCAAATTATGGTCCAAGAGAGGACGCCCATAAATGTCGCGCTCCACGTTTTCAACTGAACGAGCCTGAAAAAGTTGGCGAAGCCGACCCAATCAATCAGGTTGCCCGGAGGCAGATTCGGTTCGGCAAAGTTCGTAAATGCGAGCAGGATGCTGAAAATAATCGGCAGCACCGTTAAAAACAAAATGGAGACCGCAGGCAAAACCAAGACGAAATAGGGGAAATATTTGCCGCCCAGGCTGCCGACCGTGCCCAGGAACGAATCCGGCCGTTCGCCCCGCTCCAGCCGTTCGCCGTTCCGGTATGCATCCCGCACATTCAGAATATAAATGCCGATGAACAGCAGAATCACGAATAACGCAATTAACCCCTCAATCATCATAAATATCGAGTGATCGCCCTGAACGGTCTTGTAAATCCTGCCAACCTTCACAAGCCCCGTCGGCGTATCGCCGAGCGTAATCAGGCCCTTCACCTTCTCAAACAGAAAAACTGCAGTCCCGTAAATGGCTGCGGCCCAAGCCAGTGCAAAAAGGGCGCCTTTCGCCCTTTGCCGGTTATAGATCTGGCCAAGACCCATGAAGAGAATGGAGAGGATCGTCGCCGTTACAGAATGCCGCTTCATAATAAGCTTCCCACCTTTTGAGAGGCGGCCCGGGCAGAAACGGCTGTCTCCTTTCATACCCGGACCGTACTGTTTCGCGTTAATAGATAAGCCCGAATTAGCGGTGAACTTATCTATATGCCAGACGCCTTAGTTGGATTGCAGTTTTTCTTTGATCGTTTTGACCGTGTTGTCCAGTGTCGTTTGCACATCCGCGTTGTCGTTCCAAATCGTCGTGAGTGCCGCGGCGCCCGGTTCCCACACATTGCCCATTGCAGGAATGGTCGGCATCGGCGTGGAGTTTACGAATTGCTGGAAGAAACCGCTGATGACCGGATCGTTTTTGATTTTCTCATCTTCCCCGGCTTCAACATTCGCAGGGATGATCCCCGTCATTTCATAGTTGAGCAACTGGTTTTCTTTGCTCGCGGCAAAATTCGAGAACAAACGCGCCGCATTCGGATATTTCGAATAAGCATTGACGTAGTAAGACTTCACCCCGGAGAAGGAGGTGGACGCTTTTCCGCCCGGCATTTGCGGCAGCGGAGCCACGCCGAAGTTCACTTTGTCGCGGAAGTTGGACACCGCCCAAGGACCGTCTATGTTGAGTGCCAGCTTACCTTCCTGGAACAATTGCGTTTTGACATCCCAGCTGATATCGCCTGTTTGAAGCGGAAGGATCTCTTTGAGGCTCTGGAAGAACTTCATACCTTCTACTGCGCCTTCGTTGTTCAAGCCGATATCATTAGGATCGGTACCGTTGTTGCCGAATACATATCCTCCCATGCTTGCAAAGAACGAATAGCCGTAATAGAAGTTCCCGTTTTCCCACATAACCGCGTATTTCTTGTTTGCCGCGTCATTGAACGTTTTGGCGAATTCGACAATCTCTTCCCATGTTTTCGGCGCTTCAGCCATCAAATCTTTATTGTAAAACAGGGCGTACGTTTCAACGGATTTCGGATAACCGTACAGAACACCGTTAAAGGACGAAGCTTCAATCGCGCTTTCCACGGAATTGGCCCGGGTCTCTTCCTCGAAATAATCATTGGGCAAAATCAAGTTCGCCGTAGCCGCAGGTCCTACATGGTCATGCGGCATAACGAGAACGTCCGCCGCCAATCCTGCAGGTCCGTCCGTCGCCAGACGTCCGCCTTGATCGCCGCCCGGAACTTCTTCCACCGTCACTTTAATGCCGTACAGCTCTTCAAACTTTTTGCCGACCGCTTCTATGAAAGGCTTCTCTTCCTTCGATTCCCAGACAACCAGCTTCGCTCCGTCTTCCGGCTGAAGCTCATCCTCTTCGACAGCCTCTTCATTCGTTTGTTGGTTCGTGTTTGCTGTATTCGTGCTTTGCTGTTCATTGCCGTTATTATTGCCGTTCGATCCCCCGCAAGCCGCAAGTGTGAACACCATAACGAGAGCCAACAGCAGAACCATTGCATTTTTCTTTTTCATCACGATTACCTGACCTTTCATTCTGATTTTTGAGAACCTCCGGACTCCCTTTCGCAACGGCAGCCTCTTTTTTCTTCCTGCAGTCCCTCGATAAATCATTCATAAGGGTGTGCAAACGTTTGTACATATCGAGAAAAAAAGGGAAAATCACCGCCTGTTTTTGTCCTTTTCACTGTGGTAAGCGCTTCATTTCGTGAATTCATCTTAGCATAAGACAACCATTGTGTTAAAACGTTTGCATAATCCATTGCCGGCGATTTTTCCTAAAAAAGCAATTAAGATCTCCATTTCCCTCATTCTTACTCACTATTTCGCAGTTTTATTTATTGGAATGTCTGCTTATAATATAGTTTACAACCCATTCTTTTTCAGCTATGATCGTTAATAAATTTGCGCAACTTGCACAGGAGTGTCTAACATGACGGTAACTATAAAAGATGTAGCAAGACTGGCCGGCGTTTCTCCGTCCACGGTATCGCGCGTCATATCCAACCACCCGCGGATCAGCAAGGCTACCGCCGTTAAGGTCAGGGAAATCATGGAGCAAATCGGATACCATCCGAATGTAATGGCCAAAAGTCTCGTTTCCAAAACGACTTCGACATTGGCGATTTTTTTGCCCCGTCCCGCGGAGGAGCTGTTTCTGAATTTATTCTTTTCCGAATTTATCAGAGGCATGGTCGCCCGCGCTTCCAAGTCCGGATATGACATGATGATCACTTCAAGCACATCCGAGCATGACGAAGTTGCCGCCATTACGCGTCTTGTAAGGAGCAAACGGGTTGACGGCGTCATTCTGATGTCCTCCCGCCGCAACGATCCGGTCGTTCATTACTTGGAGGAGCAGCAATTTCCGTTTATTCTCATCGGTCGGAACGAAGAATATCCGGATATTATGTCCGTGGACAATGACAATGTGCAAGCCTCTTACGATGCGACCAAGCATTTGATCGACCGGGGTCATACAAGAATCGGCTTCGTCAGCGGTCCCCCACACCTCATTATGTCGAAAGACCGGATGAAAGGCTATGAGAAAGCGCTTCGGGAAGCGAACCTTCCGCTTAATCCGCAATGGATTGTCGAAGGCGAATTTTTGCAGGAAAGCGGCTACCGTGCCATGTCCCTTATTATGAGCTTGCTGGACCGGCCGACCGCGCTTGTCGTGATCGACGACGTCGTTGCGTTCGGAATCGTCCGCGGATTGAATGAGATCGGATATTCCGTCCCGCAAAATATGAGCTTGATCAGCTTCAACAATACCGCGCTGACCGAGCTTAGCTCTCCGCCGATCAGCAGTGTCGATATCAGCATTTACCAGCTGGGGTACCTGGCCTCGCAAAATCTGATCCAGGCGGTTAAAGGAGAATCGAAGGAGCGTTATCGGATGATTGTGCCCCACCGCCTGGTCGTCCGCGATTCTTCATCCAATACGATACCGACCGGGAGTTGAATGTAATGAATCATGAGAATAAACCGTATGTAATCGATGCCGTTATCGGCAATTCCAAATTTCTCGCCTCATTGGGAAGCAATGGACGCATGTACCGGATGTGGTGGCCGAACATCGACTTTCCTCAGCATGTCGACGTCATCCGAAGCGGCATTCGGCTGGGCGGTGCGGTGACCTGGTTCGACGACGAAGAAGACGGCTGGAAGCAGGATGCCGCCTATACGGACCGTACGAATATCATTGAAGTGAGCTCGTATTCCGAGCGATATCCGGTCTCTGTCAAGCTTACAACCTTTGCCGTTCCCGGTGAAGACTTCATCGTCAGACACTATGCGTTTACGAACACAAGCAGCGAATCGGCAATTGACAGTGAATTTGTGCTCTACTCTTCTTTCCGGATCGCCGAAAACCAGCTTTATAATTCCACAATGTTTGACGAAAACCGCGACGCGCTTGCTCATTTCCGCCGTGAGTATTTTTTTATGCTCGGGAGTTCAAACGTTTGCACTAAGTTCCAGGCAGGCGGTTCCGCTTGGGAAAAGGTGCTGGAAGGCCAATTAAACGGTAATGAGATCGATATGGCCGGCGACGGAGCCATGTCGTGGAATATTCAGTTGCCGCCTGGCGGCAGTTCCGATATTACGGTGTATATCGCTGCCGGGCATTCGCGGGAGGAAGCGGGAGAAGTACTGGCCAGAGCGAAAACTAAGGGTATCGAAAACTGGCTGGAGGCGACAACCTCCTATTGGCACAGCTTCCTGGCCGGAACCGTTCCGTGTCCGATCGATAACGAAGCGGTGCGCCGGTTATATGAACGATCCTTGCTGACGATGAAGCTCATGTCCGACGAGCAGACCGGCACCGTCATCGCCGCGCCCGAATTTGACGAACATTTCTCGCGCTGCGGCGGATATGCCTACAGCTGGGGCCGTGACGCAGCATTTATTGCAACGGCGATGGACCGGAGCGGCCTGACTTCCCTTTCCGAGAAATTTTACGACTGGTCACTCAGTGCACAGGACAAGGACGGCTCGTGGCAGCAGCGCCATTATCATGACGGCCGGTTAGCTCCGTCCTGGGGCTTGCAGATTGATGAAGGCGCTTCGCTGCTATGGGGCATGTGGCAGCATTTTGAGCGTACGGGCAACACGGAATTTGCCGCCCGAATGTGGCCGGCGGTGCAGGCGGGGGCCGGCTTCCTGCTCTCCTTTATCGATCCGGAGACAGGACTTCCCCTTCCCAGCAAAGATCTGTGGGAAGAGCGGACCGCAGAGCATGTCTATTCCGCCGCTGCCGTATTCGGCGGGTTGAAGGCGTCGGCCGCTTTTGCCGCTCATCACGGTGACAAGGCGCTTACCGAAAAATGGGATGCCGCTGCCGAAGCGATTCGCAGCAGCCTGCTCCGCAGCTGCTGGAACGAAGAGAAGCAGTCGTTCTACCGCGGGTTAAAGCTGCAAGTAAGCGAAGAAGCCTATTCCGAAGCGGCCGCGCAAAGCCTTCCCGTCAGAAGCTGCACCACATCCAAAGGTTACGTCCGCTATGAGCTGTTCTATGACCCGATCGTTGATATCAGCCTGATCGGACTGTCCGTTCCATTCGGGGTCCTCCCGGCAGATGACCCGAGAATGGAGAAGACAGCCGATACGATTGAACGATTATTAACGGTGGAAACCGTTAATGGCATCAAACGTTACGAAAACGATCACTATATCGGCGGCAATCCATGGATTCTGACGACGCTGTGGCTATGCCATTATCGGATCAGCCAAGGAAACATCGAATCGGCCGAGCGATTGTTCAAGTGGGCGCTCGACCACCAGACCCGGCTCGGACTGCTGCCAGAGCAAGTCGACAAGTCGAGCGGCGACACCGCGTGGGTCGTCCCGCTCACCTGGTCGCACGCGATGTTCGTGCTGGCCGTGCACATGCTGACGGAGAGCGGCGCCAAGCCTGCCGTGTAAACGAGCCGGAAACGACCGAGCTTTAATATGCAAGCCCAGTTGTTGGACAGAGGATCCGTTATTTCCGACAATTACATCCAAAGTGGACTTCGTGCGGACACAAAGTCCGTTATTCGGTTCAATCGGGTTGAAAATGACTCCGTTTTGAACAAATAAAGGAACCTGTGTCCGTCTGATTCGCATATTTGCTAAATAAAACCGAAATAACGGCCGTACGGTCCGCTAAAGCGGCAACCTTTTCTATGCCGTCCGAATTCCGCCCAAGCAACTGGGCGGAATTTTCACACCGAGCAGCTCCCAGCCCGCGGTGAGACCGTCGCATGACATCGGACCAATTAGGTTGTACGATTTAAACTATTTGGCAAAGTCCTATGATTCCGTTTCCGAAACCTATCCTCTCCAAGCGACGATTTCCGCGGTAACATTCCTGATCGAATAGACCAAACCTTAGTATTTGCTTTAATGTTATACAATTGGCTTGAAGTCGAGAATTGGAGGGATCTGGATGACAATTATCAGCATGGATGCCGGAATGTCGATCGAACAACTAGGTTGTGCAGTGGCTGATTTTCTTGAAAGCAAATGGAAGGTGGTTCTGGAAGAAAATATCGACGAATTCATGCGGCTTTTCCCTGAGTACGAGGACGCAACATACGGCATATACCTGGAGAAATTAATCCCGCCGATATGGGAGGAGCTTGTAAGGAACGGTATCCAAACGGTAGAGTCAGCCAAAGAAGATGACTTTATCATTGCCGGCTGCTTAAACTTTCGCAACTCGATGGAAAAAGCCGAGTGGGGAACGCCGGACCATGAATTACGCGTATTTTGGATTGTGCTTGAAAACCGCCTTCAGGAACGGATTGGAACCTTTATCTTCGAGTTCTTCCACTCGCATATCCAATTTGATATCCCCGCGCCGCCTAGGCTGGTTATATTGCACAGTACGGAACGAAAAGAAATCGTCGGAAAAATCCTAGAGCGTCGGAATGAGCAAAAATAAGCAAATACAGCCGTCTCCCACCACAACAGGAACAGCGTTACACGATGACAATACGGTTATATAAATTATGAGTACGAAGTGGTATGCGGTATGATAATCCGTAAAATCAATCGACCCTGCTCCTTAAAGGACCAGGGTCGATTAATTTTAAAGCCGTGTTATTTCTGCCCGGCCGGCTGGGTCATAATCCATGCATGATCCGGATCATTGTTAAACTTCCAGGTGCGGACCGGTCCGGCCATGACGTTCAGGTAATATACGTCATATCCAGGCGGTGCCGATACCGGATGGTACCCGCGGGGTACCAGCACAGCTTCGCCATCTCGCACGATCACCGTTTCATCGAGCGTCCGGTCGTCCGTATAGACCCGTTGAACGGCAAACCCCTTCTCCGGTTGAACTTTGTAATAATATGTTTCTTCCAGGAACGATTCCTCCGGAAGCGCGTTGCGATCATGCTTGTGCGGCGGATAACTGGACCAATGGCCGTTCGGGGTGAACACCTCAACCACCAACAGACTGTCCGCAGGTTCCTGCTCCGGCAGGATGTTGTGAATCTGCCGTTCGATATTCCCATACCCGCGTTTTTCAACGCCTACCTGTTCCGGTGCGATGAGCCTGGCCGGATGGTTTCCCTTGCCGGGAGCCGCGCATACCGCCACCTCAACGTCGGTAAGCGCCGTGATCCGATACCCATCCCCATTCGGAACGTATACCGAATAAGGAGGCGTTTTTTCGAATACGCTCATCCTTTGCCCGATATTGGGCCAAATGCTCTGCGAAGTAGCCACATCCGCTCTTCCGCTAAGCAGCACAAGACATACCTCTTGTTCACCGGTAGCGCGGCTAAACGTTCCGCCTGCATTTATCCGGTGAACTTCAAAACCGACGTAGGACCAGCCCGCGCTTTCCGGTGTGATTGACAGAAGACATGTATCTGTGGAGCGTTTCTCCGGTTTAACAATCAATTCGGACAATGTTTTCCCTCCTGACATAGGGATCTTTGAGCATGACATAGGGATCTTTGAGCATGACATAGGGATCTTTGAGCGGAGCTCAAAGTCTCTCTACTTCTCAAAGTCTCTCTACTTCTCAAAGTCTCTCAGCTTACATAGAGGCTTTGAGCGGGGCTCAAAGCCTCTCCTCTGACACAGACTCTTTAAACAAGCGTTCCTCTCAGTTCATGAACTTCACTCAGCTTAACCGGACGATTGAGACGGCAGGAAATCTTCGCGGCGAGCGCAATCTTCTCCGCCTGCAAGCCGTCATTGCCGTCGACAACGAGTGCCTTGCCGTTCAGAAGACAATCGATGAATTGCTTCGTTTCTTCAATGTAAGCTTCGTTGTACCGCTCGAGGAAAAAGTGAAGCGGCTTGTCGGAAATAATTCCGTTCTCGGAGCTTATAACCGCACTGTTGGGAAAATCATTCCCGATGCTTACGTTGCCCTTGTTACCGAACACTTCCACTCGCTGATCGTAACCGTAAACCGCTTTGCGGCTGTTGTCGATGACGCCCAAAGCGCCGTTCTCGAAGCGAAGCGTAATGATCGCGGTATCGACGTCGCCGTATTTGGCGAATACGGGATCCACGAGCACGTTACCCTGTGCGTAAACTTCCTCCACTTCGCTGCCGGATAAATATCTGGCCATGTCAAAGTCATGGATCGCCATGTCCATGAACAAGCCGCCGGATACTTTGATGTACTCTTCATGCGGCGGATTCGGATCGCGCGAAGTAATTTTAATTAAATGCGGCTGCCCGATCGTTCCGGATTGAACATGCTCGCGCACCCGTTTGAAATTATGGTCGAACCGCCGGTTGAAACCGATCTGCAGTTTCACGCCCGCTATCCGGACCGCTTCGATCGCTTCCTCCGTCTGCGAGATATCCATACTTACCGGCTTTTCGCAGAATATATGCTTGCCCGCTAGCGCCGCTTGCTTGATCAGCGGCACATGCGTATCCGTTGAGGCGCAGATGAACACGGCGTCAACATCCGGGTTGGCAATGATTTCATCGCTGTTTTTCGTGACCTGGCCGATTCCTCGCTGCGCCGCCCACGCTTCCAGCTCCGGTCCCGCAAACAAGTCGCTGATCGCAACAAGTTCGGCGTCCGGCATTCTCAAGATGTTTTCCGCATGTATTTTGCCGATCCGGCCTGCACCGATGATGCCGATCCTAATTTTCCCCATGCTGGTTTCCTCCCGCTCTGCCCGAGCACCCAAACAGACGCATTTTATTTTTAACCGATTGCTTAACGGCTTCACGAGCCGGTACTAAATAATTTCTCGGATCGTAAGCTTCCGGGTGTTCCGCCAGGAAAGCCCGGATCGCCGAGGTGCATGCCATTTGATTGTCCGTATTGACATTGATTTTGGCCGTGCCGAGCGAAATCGCCGTAAGCAGCTCCTCGTCCGGCAAGCCGCTTCCCCCATGCAGCACGAGCGGCAAGCCTGTCATCTCGCGAATTTCTTTCATTTGGCCGAACCCTAATTTCGGCTGCCCCCGATAGGGACCGTGAACCGAACCTAGCGCAGGCGCAAGACAGTCGATGCCCGTTTCGTTCACCAGTCTGACGCACTCTTCCGGCACGGCGTACATCGCTTCCGCTTCGTCAACCACAAGATCGTCTTCTCTGCCGACAATCCGCCCGAGCTCCGCTTCTACAGATGCACCCAATACGTGTGCCGCATCCGTTACGCGGCGGGTAACTGAAATATTTTCGTCCAGCGGGTGATGCGATGCATCGATCATGACGGAAGTAAAGCCGGCGTTCAAAGCTTGAATGCATAAATCATATGTCGAGCCATGATCCAAATGCAGGGCTACGGGAACGGTTACGCCGTAGTAATCAATTAACGAACGAACCATTCCGGAAATACAGGCCAATCCCCCCATGTAAGGTACATAAGCCTCGCTTACCCCAAGAATGACCGGAGCCTTTTCTTCTTCCGCGGCCTGCAATATCGCTTGTGTAAATTCCAAATTATTCAGATTAAACTGTCCGACCGCATATCCTTCCCGTGCCGCCTTCTGCAGCATTGCGGTCATCGATCCCAAAGCCATGTCCGCTTCCTCCGATCCCTGTTGCCTACCAACGAGCGGTAACCATTTTTTTGCGTGTGTAGAACTCTACGCCGTCGGTGCCGTTGGCATGCAGGTCGCCGTAAAACGATTTCTTCCAGCCGGAGAACGGGAAGAACGCCATCGGCGCGGGAACGCCAAGGTTAACTCCCAGCATGCCGGCATCTATCGTTTCCCGGAATTGCCGGACACTGCTGCCGCTCGAAGTAAACAAGCAAGCGCCGTTCGCAAATTCGGACCGGTTCGCCGCCTCAATCGCATCCTCCAGCGTCTCGACTCTTACGATCGAAAGCACCGGCGCGAAGATTTCATCCTCCCATATTTTCATGCCGCATTGCACTTGATCGAAAATCGTAGGTCCGACAAAATAGCCCTGACCCGCCGAAGTCGCGGAGTCTTTGCGCCCATCGCGTACAAGCAGCGCTCCCTCGTTCTCTCCGATTTCAATATACTTAACCGTACGCTCTTTGTGAGGTCCGCGAATGACCGGTCCGAGGAATACGCCCTCTTCCAGCCCGTTGCCGATCGTAATTTTATCGGCCGCATCTGTGAGCCGTTTGACCAGCTCGTCTCCGACGCTTCCGACCGCCACGACAACGGAGCATGCCATACACCGCTCGCCCGCGGAGCCGAAAGCGGCATTGACAATTTCCTTCACGGTCAAATCCAGATCGGCGTCCGGCATGACGATAGAATGGTTTTTGGCGCCGGCGAGCGCCTGAACCCGTTTCCCGTGACTGGACGCGGTTTTGTACACATACTCCGCTACAGGCTGCGAACCGACGAAGGAAACGGCTTTAATGTCCGGATGCTCCAGAATGCCGTTCACCACATCGTGCGCGCCATGCACGACATTCAATACGCCTGCAGGCAGACCCGCATCGTGGAACAGCTCCGCGAGACGGTTCGCCAGCAGCGGCGTGCGCTCCGAAGGCTTAAGCACAAACGTGTTGCCGCAGGCAATGGCAAGCGGGAACATCCAGCAAGGCACCATCATCGGGAAATTGAAAGGCGTAATTCCTCCGACAACGCCAATCGGATAGCGGTACATGCCCGATTCCAGGTTGGTGGCGATTTCCGGAAGCTGCTTGCCCATCATAAGCGACGGAGCGCCTGCAGCGAACTCTACGCATTCAATGCCCCGCAGCACCTCGCCATAGGCTTCATTGTAGCTCTTTCCGTTTTCTTGCGTAATCAGCTTGGCCAGCTCTTCCCAGTTGTCCACCAGCAGCTGCTGGTATTTAAACAATACGCGGGCACGCTTCGGCACCGCTGTGCGGCTCCAGGCTTTGAACGCTTCCTTCGCATTCTGTACGGCCAGATCCACCTCGTCTTTTGTCGACAGCGGAGCTTGAGCCAAAATTTCTTCCGTTGCCGGATTATATACCGGTTCCGTCTGTGTCGCTGTCGAATCGAGCCATTCGCCGCCGATCCAATTTTTTAAAACCGTTGTCATAGCAAGAATCCCCTCTCCATATATCATGCTTAAAGTGTAACCGACTGCCGCCTTCTTGGGGCGGACAGTTTACGATGCCGTAATTTCACCCGCGTTGCAGCGGTCAATATAATCTTCCACCTGGTCCGACGTCGGCATGGCATCGGAGCAGCTGTGGCTTGAAATGACGATGCAAGCCGAGGCGCTTCCGAATTCCATGCTCTTCTCGAGCGTCCACCCCTGCATGACGCCGTACAAAAATCCTGCCGCATAAGAATCGCCCGCTCCAAACGTCTTTACGACTTTGGCCGGGAAGCTCTTCGCCCGGTGACCTACGCCGTCCTTCGTATAAGCGATCGAGCCTTCCTTACCGTGCTTGATAATGACGATTTTGGCCTTGTAATCGAACCACTTGGATGCCGTCACCCGGTCGCTCTTCTCCGGATTATGGTCGAATCGCTCCATCATATCGAATTCTTCGCGCGTACCGATGATGATGTCGCACTTCTCAGCCGCCAGGTTATAATAAACGGCCGTTTCTTCCGGCGAGGTCCAGGTGTAAGGGCGGTAATCGATATCGAATGCGACGACGACACCGTGTTTGCCGGCGTATTCCAGCGCCTGAAACACTGCTTCTCTGGACGGACTCTTGGCCAGCGCGGTTCCGGAAATAAGCAGCACCTTCGACTGCGCGATTAGTTCCTCTTGTACTTCCTCCGGCTTCAGCTTAAGATCGGCTACATTGTCCCGGTACATCAGAATGCTGCAGTCGGTTGGGCTCTTAATCTCGGTGAAGGCCAACCCCGTTACCGCTTTGGTATCGTCGACAACGACATTGCCGGTATGAATTCCGTTCTTCTCCAAATAATCGTGAATGAATCTTCCCATCTGGTCGTCGGCGATCTTTCCGATGAACGCCGTCTTCATGCCGAATCTGGACATGCCGATCGTGATGTTCGCCGGCGAACCGCCGACATATTTCGTAAATGTAACTGTTTCTTCCATCGGACGATTGATCTCATTCGCATTCAAGTCGATGCACAGCCTGCCTATAGCCGTGAAATCAACCTTGCGCTCCGCCGGAAAATCGATATATAACACGATCTACACACCCGCCTTTTCAGCCATAATCTTATTCAGGTAATCGAGCGCTTTGCGCGCATATTCATACGGAGGATGCTCGGCCGGGTCCTGCTCTCCTTCGAGCATCGCCCATCCGTCATACCCGCGGTCCAGCAGTTCGCTTATAATCGGGCGGAAATCGAGATCCCCCGTTCCCGGAAGGGTAAAGACCCCTTTGCGGATTAATGTGATAAAATCGGCCTCTTCATCCATTGCGCGTTCCAGCACCGCCTTGCGGATATCCTTCAGATGAACGTAAGCGATCCGGTCGTAATGCTTCCGCAGCACTGTCAGCGGATCCGCTCCGCCATAATAAGCATGACCGGTGTCGTAAAGCAGGCTGACCACAGCCGGATCGGTCAATTCCATCAACCGGTCAATCTCCTCCGGCCGCTCGACAACCGTGCCGCCATGATGATGATAGGTCAGCGTCAACCCGTATTCCTTGGCAATGGCGCCTGCTGCGTTCAGTCCTTCCGCGAGACTCTTCCAGCCGGCATCATCGAGCCTGATAACCCCTTGCCGCCCCGGCCGACGCCGCGGATCGAACATCGGCGACCCGCCGCTCTCGCAGGTGCTGATCACCTTGCAGCCCATATCCTTCAGAAACTGCACATGCCTGCGATAGCTTTCAAGCTCCTCTTGCCGGCAAGAAGGATCCGAGAACAGCACCGATTTCCATTGCGATACGAGCTGCATCCCCCGCTTCGCCAATTCCTGCTTCAGCACCCCGGTGTCCTTCGGATATTTACGGCCCATTTCCGTTCCGAGCAAATTAAGCGCCTGCATATCGTCGAGGATTTGCTCATAGGTTGTATGATCGCCGTGCTCCTTGACGTCCTCGCCGACCCAATTGATCGGATGCGCCCCGATCCGGAATTTTCTTTCGCTCATACTACACCTCGCTAAAATAAAAGTAGATAGAAATTTAGGTGAAATGAAGCCGCTGCGGGTCCGGTTCGTGCCTCCAATCGCTGTTGTCCCCGAATTCTTTGATTGACTAACTCATGAAGAAGTAAGAATCCGGAGACAAAGGCGACCGCTTTCGCTTTTCCAGCACGAATCCGGCACCTCCGCTCTATTCACCGTAACCTTTAAGGATGCATTCTTTTAAATCAAATCAATCTTCTCTATCCGCTTCTTCATTTCCCAGTGCGCAGAGACGACTTTCTCGCTGACGGATACTTCCGGAACGCCTACGTTCCACCAGGACTCGTAACCGCCTGTATTCGTTCCAGGCAGTACCGGGATTTCGATCAGTGTGGTTACCGTTTCTTCTTTCGCTTTCCGGATCGCTTCCCTCAGCTGCTCCGCCGTTTCGGCTTTGTACGTTTTGACTCCCATGCTGCGGGCGTGAGCGGAAAAATCGATCGGCATATAACTACCCGTCAGTCTGCCCGTGGCCGCATCCCGGTAGCGGAATTCATTACCGAAGCCGTCGCTGCCATGACCTCTTTGCAAATTGTGAATACATTGATAACCGTGGTTATCGAACAGCAGCACCGTAAATTTCCGGCCTTCCTGCAAGCTTGTTACGATTTCCGAATGCAGCATCAAGTAGCTTCCGTCTCCGACGAACGCATACACTTCCCTGTCCGGCTCCGCCAGAGCCGCCCCGAATGCGCCCGAAACCTCGTATCCCATACAGGAGAATCCGTACTCCATATGGTAAGTTTTCGGTTCTTCGCTTCTCCACACCCGATGCAGGTCGCCCGGCAGGCTGCCGGCCGCGCATACGATCACGGAGGAAGGATGAATCGTTTCGTTAATGACCCCGAGCGCGCGGGTTTGCGTTAGGCCCTCCGCGCTTTCAAGCGCGTACAAACGGTCGACCTCGGCATTCCACTCTTCCGTAAGCGCCGCAATTTCCCCATCGGCATAGCCGCTTCGATATTGCACGGCATTCAAGGCCTCTCTTAATGCGCGTAAGCCTTCCCTTGCATCGGCAGCAATCGAGACACCGTTTAATTTCGAGGCGTCGAAGCCGTTGACGTTAATATTCAGAAATTGCACCCCTGAGTTTCCGAAAGCGGATTTGGACGACGTTGTAAAGTCCGAATAACGCGTCCCGATACCGATAATTAAATCGGCTTCCTTCGCCAGCTTGTTGGCGGCAAGCGTTCCGGTCACCCCAACCCCGCCGACGCTTAATGGATGCTTCCAGGATATCGAGCTTTTACCGGCCTGCGTTTCCGCAACCGGAATGCCGAATGCCTCGGCAAACGCAGTCAATTCCGCGGCAGCGCCCGAATACAGCACACCGCCGCCGGCGATAATGAGCGGCCTTTTCTTGCCTGCCGCCAGCCGCACGGCGCGTTCTACGGCATCCGCTGCCGGCGGACGGCGGTCGATATAATGAACCCGCTTCTCGAAGAAGTGATCCGGGTAATCGTAGGCTTCCGCCTGAACGTCCTGCGGAAGAGCCAGCGTGACCGCTCCGGTCTCGGCCGGGTCGGTCAGCACTCTCATCGCTTGAACGGCTGCGGTCATGAGCTGTTCCGGACGGACGATCCGATCCCAATATTTGCTGACGGTCTTGAAGCAATCCGCCGCGGATATCGTGTAATCCCCGCTGTCTTCAAGCTGCTGCAGCACCGGATCCGGCTGCCTGCTTGCAAAGTTGTCACCCGGCAGAAGCAGCACCGGTATGCGGTTGACCGTAGCCGTAGCCGCCGCCGTGACCATATTCAAAGCGCCGGGCCCGATGGATGACGTACAGGCGAAGATTTGCTTCCGGTTCGATTGTTTGGCGAAGGCAGTCGCCGCATGGACCATGCCTTGCTCGTTTTTCCCCTGAATGTACGTCAGTTCTCCCGGGCTCCGCTCAAGTGCTTCCCCCATCCCCGTTACATTCCCGTGGCCGAATATGCCCATAACGCCTTTCACGAATTTGGTTTCAACCCCGTCTACAGAGATGTACTGCCGATCCAAAAATTTCAGCAGCGCCTGGGCCATGGTTAATCTGATCCTGCTCATGAGTGATACCTCCACAATAAAATTAACCTGCAAAACCGCTCTACCTTCGTCATTTATGCCCTAAGCCGGAAAATAACCGCGAATCGCGTCCACCGTTGTTTGTTTTGCGGTTCCGATCGTCCGTTCAATGTCCCATTCCCAATATTCCGGCCGGAACAATTCGATTGAAACCATTTCTTCATAACCGATTTCCCGAAGCGTCGACAGAATCAAGTCGAGATTGACGGCTCCCTGGCCCGGCCATACGCGATGATTGTCCCGCAGGGCACCCGGAGGCAAATCCTCGCAATCATCAATATGGAACACAAAAATTTTACGCGGATCGGCCTGCATTAAATCTTCAATCCTGGAGTTCATCGCATGGAAATGGAAGCAGTCCAGCACAACGCCGACATTGGGACGATCGACCGTACTAACGATATCATAAGCCTCTCCGAATGTGTTGACGGAGCAATTCGGATATCCGACGAATTCAAATGCGAGACTGACGCCGTGCGGCTCAGCCATCTCCGCCAGTTCATGCAGCACGCGCACCGTTTCGGATTTGATCTGCTCTCTCGTGTAATCGCCTACGTCGAATGTGGGAACTACAATGATCTTTTTGCACTGAATGATATTTCCGACTTCACACAAAAATTTCAAATCCTTTTTGATTTGACCATAGCCTTCTTCATCCCTGAAGCTGATGAATTCAAGCGCGTTGAAGGCGTAGGGCTTGATCCGGCTGTTATCGAAAAAATGTTTCAATTCTTGCACCGTATGATTGATCAAGAAATCCTTCAGCTTATCAAGCCGGATTTCAATATAGTCGTAACCGTGTTTTTCACAATAAGTCAGATCGGTTAAAAGCGTGGAGTGCTTCATTGTGGTCGCCTGATTGAACGCTATTTTCATCGGTTTCCCTCCGGGAGTTCCTATTAAGTACTTATACATTTAATACCGTTTAATAACATCGTTAAGAACGTTTATTTTTCTTCCTTGCGTCGAGAAGTACGGCCGCTACAATAATTACGCCCTTCAAGATCTGCTGCCAATATGAGGGGACGTTGAGCAAATCGAGTCCGTTATTCAATACGCCAATGATCAGAGCGCCGATAATCGTTCCGGGAATGGTTCCGATTCCTCCGGATAAGCTGGTCCCCCCAATAACGGCAGCCGCAATGGCGTCGAGCTCGTACATGTTTCCCATGCTCGGTTGTCCGGCGCTGACCCTTGCGGTGAGCATCATACCGGCAACGGCAGTCAGGAATCCCGCATAGGTATACACTAAAATCCGGTAACGGTCGACGTTGATTCCGCATATTTTAGCCGCTTGTTCGTTACCGCCGATCGCATACGTATATTTGCCGAATTTCGTTTTGCTAAGCAGCAAATGGGAAATGATACCGAGCACGATAAGCATAATAATCGGAAACGGTATGCCCAATATCGAACCTTTGCCGATATATAGAAATGATTCCGACAAATTGCCGATCGGCCGCCCTTCGCTGTACAACAGCGCCAAGCCGCGCGCCGCGGTCATCATGCCGAGTGTCGCGATAAAAGCGGGGATTCTCCCCTTAGCCGTAATAAAGCCGTTGACAAATCCCGCAAAGCAGCCAATCGCAAGTCCGGCCAGGATCGGCACATAGATCGGATAATCGCCGGGATGCGCAAGACTGGCCACCACGACCGATACGAGCGCGATCACCGATCCCGAAGACAAATCGATTCCCGTTGTGATAATTACCATCGTTACGCCCATAGCCACAATAGCGATAAAGGACATTGCCCGGACGATATTTATCAGATTCTGGTATTGAAAGAATGCGTCCGAAAGAAATGACATTAATATAACCATGCCGACCAGTACGATTAACATTCCGTATTTACTTAGAAAACCTCTCGGCAATAGACTCGTTTTTTTATTTTCGCCTGCAGCGACTGCCGTATTTCCATCATTTATTTTTATACTCATGATAAGCCTCCATCAGTTGGAATTCAGCTATACGCCAGCTCCATGATACTTTCCTGCGATGCCTGCTCCCTGCTCAATTCGCCCTTCATCCTGCCTTCGTGCATAACGACCACCCGGTCGCTCATCCCAAGCACTTCGGGCAATTCGGACGAAATCATAATGATCGCTTTCCCTGTCTCGGCCAATCTGCTCATCAGCTTATGAATCTCCGCTTTGGCTCCGACATCGATGCCTCTTGTCGGTTCATCGAGAATCAGGATATCGGGATTATTGAGCAGCCACCTTGCGAGCAGCACTTTTTGCTGATTGCCGCCGCTCAGATTCACAATCAATTGGTCTAAATCAGGCGTCTTCACATCAAGCCGCTTGACAAACAGGCTACAAGTATCTTCCACCAATTTTTTTCTCAGAACGCCTTTGCCGAGGAAATTATCAATGCTGGAGATAATCATATTGTCTCTAATGGACAGCGGCAAAAAAGCTCCCGTTATTTTACGGTCCTCGGTCAACAATCCCATCTTGTGGCGGATCGCGTCTGCAGGAACCCTGATCTTCACTTTCTCCCCTTTGATGCAGATCTCCCCGTCATCCGGCGGATCGATGCCGAACAGGCTTTCGATGACTTCCGTTCTTCCCGAGCCCATCAGCCCGGCGACGCCCAAAATCTCCCCCGCTCTTACTTCAAAGCTTACATTCTCAAATTTGCCCTTCCGCGAAAGGTTGCGGACGGAAAGAAGGACATCCCCGATCTCCACTTCCTCTTTGTGAAATACCTGCTTGATTTCCCTGCCCACCATCATCTGGATCAGCATGTCCTGTGTCAACTGGGCGGCAGGCTTCGTATCGACGTATTGTCCGTCCCGGAAAACAGTGATATCGTCGCTGATCCGGAATATTTCGTCCATCTTGTGGGAAATGTAGATAATGGTAACGCCTCTTTCCTTTAAGGACCGGATAATGCGGAACAGCTGCTCCACCTCTTTGTCGGTA
Source organism: Paenibacillus tarimensis (assembly GCA_041281825.1). GTDB lineage: Bacteria > Bacillota > Bacilli > Paenibacillales > Paenibacillaceae > Paenibacillus_D > Paenibacillus_D tarimensis_A. The sequence continues at coordinate 5,678,415 of CP166298.1, forward strand.
ATGGCCGACGTAGGTTCATCCATGATGATCAAATCCGCATTGTGGGAAACCGCCGTAGCAATTTCCACCATCTGCATGTTCGCAATCGTGAGATCGATCATTTTTGCGGAAGGATCGATATTAATGTTGAGGGACTCGAACAGCTTTCGCGCATCCTCCAGCATCTTCTTCTTATTGACCCAGCCGAATCTCGTCGCTTCCCGCCCCAAATAGATGTTTTCTGCAACAGTCATGTAGGGGACCGGGCTCAGCTCCTGATGGATCATCGAGATGCCTAGAGATATCGCATCCTTCGAACCGTTCATCTTTACTTGCTGCCCTTTAAACCGGATTGTTCCCGCATTAGGCGTATAAATCCCGAAAATAATCTTCATCAGCGTGGACTTTCCGGCACCGTTCTCGCCCATCAGCGCATGCACGGTTCCTTTGCGGACCTTCAACTGAATGTTGTCCAGCGCCTTCACACCGGGGAACTCCTTGGTAATGCCGTCCATCTCCAAAATGTACCCTGTATCCATGCACTCACCGCCGTTTATGTTAGTCGGAAGCCGAAGAGCCGGGCACGCTCAGCCGGCTCCTTGGCATCCTCAAACCGTTTATGCTTGCTAACAATTATTCCTGCCACTTCTTCACATACTCTTCGACGTTATCCTTCGTGACCAGCTCGAACGGTACCCATACATACTTGTCATCCAGTGTTTCTCCGCGTGCCGCCTTAACCGCGGTTTCAACGCCGGTTTTTCCCTGGCCGTTGGCATTCTGGAATACCGTTACTTGGAGCTTCCCTTGACGCACATATTCAAGAGCGTCCATCGTTCCGTCGATTCCAGCGATGACTTTGCCTTCCAGCTGTCCCGCAGCTTCCAATGCCATAATCGCTCCGATCGCCATTTCATCGTTGTTCGCAACAATCGCGTCCAGCTTGTCGCCGGATTGAATCCAGTTTTCCATCAGAGTCAAGCCGGTTGCCCTTTGATAATCCGCCGTCTGTTCGCGAACCAGCTTCATTTCCGGATGTTGTGCGATGACATTTTTGTTGCCTTCCGTACGTTTTGTAGCGGATTCATGGCCTAAAGTTCCGTTCATGATGCCGATGTTACCTTTGCCGCCAAGCAGCTCCGCCACCTTCTCCATTTGCATCGTTCCCGCCTCCAAGGATTCGGAGCCTACATACGCATAAGCTTTTTCCATCGCCTGCTCGGAAGGATTGCGGTTAACGACAACGACCGGAATGTTCGCTGCGTTTGCTGTATCGAGTATCGGATCGATCGAATCCGTATCGACCGGGACGGTCATGATCGCGTTTACTTTCTGCGAAACAAAGGTTTCCACCTGGGACAACTGCTTGCCGACATCGTTTTTCGCATCAACCATAATAACTTCAACATCGTCATGCTCTTCGTCATATGCTTTGATTGCATCATATAAGTAGGACAGCCATTTGTCGTCGAATACTGGCATCGCCGCGCCGATGACGATTTTGCCGTCTTTCGCTTCGCTGCCGCCGGTATTTTTCTCCCCGTTTCCAGTCGAACCTCCGGAGTTGGAAGCGCATCCAACAAGGAGCGCAAGGGTTGTCACCAGAGAAAGAATAAGTACGATCAATTTGTTCCTTTTCATCGTTGTACCTCCATTAGTTTGATTGTGAACGCTTACAACCGTTTAAAAAAATAATTTTTGTTTTTTACCTCTCCCTTCACTGTTTTCGAGTGACCGCCTTTAAAAGCTGCACAATGAAGTTGAGTGTGGGTAATCGTTTACCCTTATAGGTAAATTATAACCGCTTGATTTTGAATTATCAAGGGGGTTTTTTTTATTTTATCTAGGATTTTAATCGCTTTTACAAAAAAATCGACAGATCATGGGTTTAACGTTTCCCTTTTCTAGCCAAAAAAAAGACCTCTTCACATTTGCATGGAGGAGGCCTTTCGCTTATGGTTGAACAGGTCCGGTCGTTTCACGAACCACAAGCTCGGGGAGCATGCGGATCCGTTGCTTTACAGACTCCCCGTTTTCAATTTTTCCGATAATAATATCCATCACATGCTTGCCCAGCTCTCGCACCGGCATTGTGACGGACGACAAGGTTGGCGATACGATCAAACACAGCTGCGTATCGTCAAATCCGATGACCGACAATTGCTCAGGGATCCGCAGCTTTCTTGCCTTGGCCGCCCGCATCGCGCCGATCGCCAAAATATCGTTGACGCCGAAAATCGCGCTGGGACGATCTTTCCGGTCGAGCAACAGAGCCGCTCCGGACTCGGCATCTTCCATCGCAGCTCCCCCGACGACGATCAAACGGTCATCGACAGGAATGCCCGCTTCCGACAACGCAAATTTGTATCCGCGTATCCTCTCGTTGCTGCTTACGGAATCTTCCCCAATCACGCCTATTTTCCGGTGGCCGAGCGAATGCAGATATTTCGCCGTCATGTATCCGCCCATATAATCGTCCGCGGTAACGCTGTCAACCGAATGCGCCAGCCTCTCATGAGCAAAGAGCACGACAGGGAAATCTTCCTCGATCAGCTCTTTCAGCAATTCTTCATTTTTAAATTTGGAAGCGATAATAAATCCGTCAACGCGTCTCTGCTTCAACAGGGAAATGTGCCGCGCTTCTTTCACGGAATCATTATCGGTGCTGCACATTACAACATTATAGCCCAGCTCCTGGCCGCGCTCTTCAATATGCTTTAAATATTTCGCATAAATCGGGTTGTCGATATCCGGGATCAGAAAGGCAATTTGATAGCTGGACTTTCCTTTCATGGCCGAAGCCAGCACATTGGGCCGGTAATTCAGATCCTCAATGATTTGATTGACCCTCTCCCGCGTCGACTTGCTGATCCTGCCCTTATTATTGATCACCTTGGACACCGTAGTTGTCGATACGCCGGCCATCCTCGCAATATCATGTATCGTGGACTTCATTAAAAACACTCATTTCTCGCTTCAATTGGGTCGCAAACACCTGCTGAATTTGCTTCCGGTTTGCCTCCCATATGTTATCAGTATACATGAAGAGGCTCACATAGGGCAATCGTTTTCCCTAATTGAAGCTTCATCAACCAAGATTTATATGAATTTCCGGGTAAACCGATCGCGGAAGCGTTGACCCATGGCATAGCAGATTTCCCACAAATCCACAACAGGCTGTTTCGTATACAGCTGAGTATGCATATACCCCGGCGGTCCGAACTCCGGCGTAAAATGTACGGACGGACGCCCTTTGGAACGATGAGCCTCACAAATCTCATCCCACCATCGCTCAAACTGCACAAGTGCATATTCGTACTCTGGCGCGCGAAAATCCGGGACCTGAGGTCCCTGCTCGTATCCGACCCTGCCGTGAATGTGAATGGCATGCTTGGCCGCAAGCGAGAGGCTCTCCGCATGATCGGGAAGCAGCGATTCGCATACACAGCACCAATGACTGAAGTCCGCTGCAATATGAAGGTCCGGCAAATCGCGCAGCAAGCGGGCCGTGCTCCATGGCGTAAACATAGCCCTGCCGCGATGCGTTTCATGCGCGATCGGTATCCCGGCTTGTTGTTCAATACGAATCGATTGTTCATAAAAGGCCAGCTGTTCGTCATACGGCATTGAATCCTTGGCGCTTTGCGAATTGATCATGACAGGCTTGAAAGTGACGGCCCGCTCCATTTGGGTTTCCAGTGAAATCGTGTGTTCCTTGGCCGTATCCGGGTAAGGCTTTTCGTTATGCTCACATCCTGTATAGATCTGCAGAATCAAGTCCAGATGATATTGATCCAGCAGCTCGCGGAATAGCGTTTCATCCGCCCTTGAAGGCATCGGCGTTTCAATTCCGGTATATCCCGCTTCAGAAATTTGTTTAATCCGTTTCTCCCAGCCGCCCGGCATTCCCCACGCCGCTTTATACATTTTTAATTCCATTACTTCTCACTCCCGATCCGGAAGCAATCTTCCGAAATGTCCGTCGTTCTCTCCGCTCCAGCTCGTGCGGCGGAATTCCGTCGGCGTTTGCCCGGTAACCTTCTTAATCATCCTTGACAGGTGATATACGCTCTTGAAGCCGGTCTCGTCGGCAATTTCACCGAGTGTGAAGCCGGTGTTGCTCAACAGTTCCAATGCATGATTCACCCTCACCTGCCACAGATACCGCATCGGCGTAACCCCTTCTGAGTGACGAAACAGCCGGATCAAATACTCGGATGATACATTGGACATTTCGGCCAATTGCTCCAGGTTTAGTGGTTTCGCGTAATTGGTATGGATTTCTTCTTTCGTCTTGATAAGAGACGGATGTTTGCCCGCCCCTGACCGTTCTCTTTGACTTTCCGATTGATAAAGCATTACTGCCGCCACAGCCAGCGTGCATCTCAGATCTTTCTGCGAGTGATCCGCAGCACTCCGGGTTAAGGTTTGCAGGATGTCGGTCAAGTGATTCATCTCATCGGACAATGGGAGGCATCTGGGCAGCGATTCCAGCATGTTCAGCATTTCCGGACATGAATCGTGCAGTTTAATATGCACCCACCGATGCCTGGTTTCCATATGCTTGGCGAAAAAAAACTCCTCCCGGTGACCGGGATGCAGCAGAGCGACATGACCTGCCGGCACGAAGGAAACCTCGTCATCGATATGGATATATACATTGCCGGTGTGCACAAGCACAAATTGCAGATTGGGCTGAATGCGCGGCCCCCATCGTCCGCCGGGAGGGTAGATCGTCTGACCGGCCGTTGTATCTTCGATGATCGATAGGAGCTGCCGGTTATCTTCCCGGATGTTCATGAAATCCCTCCTGTTGGTGAAATAAACTGCTGCATGTCCGGTTGTTTTTCACCCGGAATTCACTTAACCACTCCTAAAACTGAACGACTGCCGACTGAATTCGGCAGGTTCCTTTTTGCGACTGAAACTCGCTGTTCAGGCTAAAGCCTGCTGTAAAGCAACCTGTGGTTAAAGCCATCAAAAGCTTCCGACTAATACTCGGCGCGGACCACTCTTTGATCGAAAACAAATGCCGGCGCCAGGCTCTTTTTGGTTGAGTTCCGTATAGTTGCTTCCTTCTCAGGATCGACGAATTACATGCCGGTTTTTTCTAACGGTTGTCCGCAACGTTATTTGCGGTTTATTTCCGGTTTTGCAAGGCTAACGGTTGCTACCGCACCTATTTACCCATTTTTCACAGTTTTCAGTTTTATGATGTTATCCTTCCACTCTTCCAACGTTCTGGAAGCTGACCGCCTAAAGGCGTTGGGTTTAGACCTGGCACATGCAAACGGGGTCTTTCAACCAACCTCTTTAAGCAGCCTTTTTAGTTTTGTACCCGGATCCGCAAGCAAATCCGCATTCGGCCTGATTTGCTTCTCAATCAGCATCGACGCCAGGCGAATTTCCTTGGCAATGCCGCCGTCCGGACCGATTCCGCTGACCGATACCAGTCTTCCTTCACCGGACAAATGGAAGAAGAGCTTTCCCTTAATCCCCAAATCGCGCTCAACGGTTGTTTGTCCCATATCCGACAGCCCGGCGACTTGCAGCGATTGCTCGTATTGGTCGGACCAGAACCAGGGAACAACCGAATACGGATCTGTGGCGCCCAGCATGCTGCATGCCGCATGCCTCCCCTGTTCTTGCGCATTCTGCCAGGCTTCAAGTCTGATCCGCCTTCTATTATAGAGAGGGTGCGGGAATGAGCAGCAATCCCCTGCAGCGAATATATTCGGGTCGCTTGTCGCCAGCGTCTCGTTTACACTTATTCCATTTTCGATGACTAGTCCGCATTCGGCGGCCAGCGATGTCTCCGGAACCGCCCCGATGCCGGCAATAACCATTTCACAATGGATACCTGTTCCGTCGGCCAGCGTTATGACATGCCCTTCGCCGGTGCCTTCGATGGTCGCGATCGAGACGCCCAGCTTGAACACCACGCCTGCCGCAGCATGCCGGTCATTGACCATAACGGCAATTTCCTCCGGCACGCCCCGCATCAGGATGCGCGGCCCGGCTTCGATCAGCGTCACTTCGCAGCCCAGCTGTCTTGCGCTTGCCGCAACTTCCAGCCCGATAAATCCGCCTCCGATGACGGCAACCCGCTTGCCCGGCCGCAGCCGCCCGCGAATCGCAAGCGCATCGGCAAATGTGCGAAGATATAACACACCTTGCGGAGCGGAACCGTTCAACGTCAATAAACGGGGTTTTGCTCCTGTCGCTAGCAATAACCTCTCGTAACTCATCCCGCTACCGTCCGAAAGGGTGACCGCCCGATTATCCCGCTCAATCTTGACGGCTTTGTAGCCGGGCAGAAAGCCGATATCATGTTCGCGTATCGTTTCCGCATTCAGCATAACCGCTGGCGAAGGTTCGCCTTCCGATAGCAATGCCTGTTTGGAAAGCGGCGGGCGCTCATAAGGCTGCCGGTTTTCTTCACCAATGAGCGTTATTGATCCGGTCCATCCGCGTCTCCGAAGCTCCACGGCCGCTTGTGCGCCGGCTTCGCCCGCGCCAACGATGATCATTCCCCCATTTGTCATTGTCCAAGTCTCCCTATCCGATATTGATGTATACTTTACCGGCTTCCACTTTCACGGGGTACGTTTTCAAATCGACGCATACCGGCGCCCGCTTTGCCGTGCCTGTAGGAATATCGAATCGGCCGTTATGCTTCGGGCACTCAATGACATTCCCCATAACCAATCCGTCCGCCAAATGGAATTTCTCATGGGTGCAATAGCCGTCGGAAGCGAAATAATCTCCGTTTTCAATGCGGTATATTGCGAACGTCCGGTCTTCATAGTCAAAACGGATGACATCCTCCACATCAACCTCTTCGGCATCGCATGCTTCAACCCAGTTTTGTTCACTCATCGCAATTCCTCCATAATTTGCATGATCTCGTTACATGTTTTCCTCAGCTTGCCTCAGTTCCGTTTGAAATACCGTTTTCGTTCTCCACTTGCTGCAAGCCGAACATATAAGGCCGCGCCGTGCTCGGCAAAGGCCGTTCGACCACATAGGACGGATCCTTCCTTTGCTTGATCAACGCAGTGATTACTTCTTTCAAAGCTGCCCGCAAGCTCGGATTTGCAGCCGGGCAATCGTGTTTCATCTCTTCATGCAGCTTCGGAAGCGCATGGTACGGAACCATCGGGAACATATGATGCTCGATATGATAGTTCATGTTCCAGTACAGGAATCTGCAAATGCGGTTCATATAGACGGTACGGCTGTTCATCCGGTGATCAAGCACGTCTTCATGAAGACCAAGATGCTGAGTGATGCCGAACAGCAGAACGACAATGCTGCCGTAGAAGGACGGTAGGCCAATCAACATCGCCGGCAGAATGCTGCCGGTGTAGAAGCATGCACCGATCACCGACAAAATAATCAGCACGTATACCCGGGCTTCCCAGAACGTTTTTCGGCGCTCCGAATCGGGAATGTATTCCCTCTCCTCTTTATCCAGCATCCCGAAGAAATGCAAGATATAGCGCTTTAATTCTTTCGGTCCGCCGTACAGATGTGCGATCTCCATCAGGATGATTTTCCATACAGGCGGCCGCTCGGCAATAATCTCCGGGTCGCGTCCGACGATGATCGTATCGGTATGATGACGGGTATGACTCCAGCGCCATGGCGTTGCCGACCTTAATACCATAAAGGAAGCGATCTGGTAAACGGCTTCATTCATCCAAGGGGTTTTGAAGGCGGTCCCGTGCCCGCATTCATGCCAACGGGAATCTGCCGGCGTGGCATAGAGAATCCCGTACAATAAGAACGCCGGAACCGCCCACCAGGTACCCCAGGAATAACAAGCGGCTATACCAGAAGCAATTAGAGCGCCGAACCAGATTAACGTGTCCCGGATCGCCGGGCCATCCTTACGCTTCATCAGTTCCTTTAACGTTTTGCGCGGAATCGGGCTCACATACCATTCGGCCGTCGCAAGTCCTCTTTCCTGTGCCCGCTTGTTCTCAGGTCCGATGAGGCTGTAGTCCCTTTTATTCTTGTTCGAAGACATGAGCGATTTCCTCCTGACATAGGGATCTTTGAGTGGAGCTCAAAGTCTCTCCGCTTACATAGGGATCTTTGGGCATGACATAGGGATCTTTGAGCGAAGCTCAAAGTCTCTCTGCTTCTCAAAGTCTCTCCGCTTTAAGTCTTTCCGCTTCCAAGGGATCTTTTGGCGGTCTCAAAGTCTCTCCGCTTGTTTTAACTATGCCTCCCAAACAAGTTCACTTTTGCACGGAAACCCGCCCCAGAAGCACTAAGTTGCTCTCACACCTATATCGTAAACGCTTCCATGACCATTGACAATGTCCTGAATTGACGGTCATTTGTCTGAAATTGATCTATAACGGCCGCTCCCGTTTTCTGCGGTACTCCGAAGGGTGGCATCCTACGGCTTCCTTAAACAATTTGGAAAAGTGACGGGTACTATAGTAACCGACGCGATTTGCCACTTGCCCAACCTGCATATTGGTTTCGCAAAGAAGCTTCTTCGCTGTTAGCATCCGGGTGCGGGTCAAATATTTCATAAACGTCATCCCCGTTTTCTTATGAAACAGGGTGCACAAATAATTTTGAGTAATATTGAGCTCGGATGCGATTTGTCCCAGCCCGATATCTTCCATGTACTTGCTTTCAATCACTGAAATCACTTGATCGATGATATCGCAAGCCCGGTTGTCGGCGTTTCTGCTCTCTTCGAGCAGCTGCTCCCCGTTACGGTTCAATGCAGCAATTAGCGCTTTCATGCTTGGCGCTTCCTCCTTGGAAATACCCATCGTTGAACAGATAAAACTCGCGATATTTCCCGGCACTTGACTGCTTTCCGGCCATCCGGCCAGCTTCCATTTCTTCTCCAGGCCAGCGGTTCCGTTCTGAAATGAGAGGTATTCCTCGTCTCTGAATGCCTGTACAAGCTCAATCAGCTGTGACGCAATTTCTTTCGTCGTATCAGGAACGTTGGTTACCGCTTCCTCGAAGGAAATGTACTCCCACTGCCTTCCAATCCCGAGGACGGACCTGAGATATGCCTGGCAGCGCAGCCGTTCGAGCCGTTTCTCAAGCATCTCATAGGACTCACAAACTCCGGAATGCAATACCGTCATTATCACCTGCCCGCCTTCAAATTGCCGGATCAGTCTGTTCACCGTCTCCTTGAACGCATCCATGTCCTGCCCTGCATGTGACGGTCTTCCGGCGTCGCAAGCGCCAATTAACGCCAGCTCTCCGCCCGGCATCGCTATAAATGCGGAATATTGAATTTTGCAGACATTTTCATGAATGAAGGATTTCACGGCGCGGTTGAATTCGCGCTGCCACTCCGTCCATAGTCTGCAGGACAATACGCTGTCGAAATAGAGAAGGCAGCCTGCAAAGATCCCCTTGCGCATAATGCTATCCGCCGGTTCTTGATCGATCGATGACAGTCCGTGAAAAAGCGATACCAGGTCGTTCTCGAACTGCTTGTTCAGCAGCATCCGATATTGCTTGTTTTCTTGACTGACCGCATCGAGCGCAATCTCCAGATCGCTCAGACGGACAGGCTTCAGCAAATATTCGGACACGCCCATTCTTAGCGCCTGCTGTGCGTAAGTGAAGTCGGAAAATCCGCTTAAAATGATCCATTTCGTGAGCGGAGATCGACTTACGCAAGCTTTAATCGCCTCAAGTCCGTCCATCTTCGGCATCCTGATATCGACAATCCCAATATCCGGGCGGTGCGCCTCAACGAGCTTTACCAAGTCTTCCCCGTTATCCGCTTCTCCTACAATTTTCCATGGCGTGCCCAGTTCCTCGATAAGATGAAGCAGGTTGATACGCGAAAGACGCTCGTCGTCGGCAATTACGATATTCATGCTTTCACATCCTTCATCGGAATTTCAATCGTTATGGAAGTCCCTTCTCCGGCTGCCGATCGCAACGAAAAGACCGCATTTGGATAAGCAATGCGCAGCCGCTCTTCTACATTCTTCAAGCCTATCGAATTCCGTTTCTCCCGTTCAGGCTGCCGCTCAAAACCGACCCCGTCGTCGATAATGCAAATCCGAAGCATAGGTTCCGCTCCGGTAACGGGCAGCTCTGCTTTAACCTGCAAATGTCCGGGACCGTGCTTCGGTTCTAAACCGTGAATAATCGCGTTTTCGACCAAGGGCTGGAGCAGCAGCTTCGGGATCAAGGCCGATTCGACCGCTTTATCCGCGTGAATCGTGACTTGCAAGCGCTCCTCGAAACGAAGGCGCTGCAAATCGCAATATTGCCGCACAAATAACAGCTCCTCCCGGACCGTTGACCACGCCTTATGCTCTAATGTGTACCGCATCATGTGGCTCAATGAGAAAATCGCGTCCTCCAGCAGCCCGGTATGTCCCATCCGGTTCAGCGCAATAAATCCGTTGAGCGTATTGTACAGAAAATGCGGCTGAATTTGCGATTGCAGCGCTTGGTACTCCGCCTCCCTCTCCCGAATAACGGCGCGGTACTCCCGGTCGATCAATTCCTTTAGCTGCACGATCATCGTATTTAAGGCATGACCGAGCTGAGCAACCTCATCGCTGCCGCGGACACCGACCCGGTTCTGCAAATCTCCGCGCCGCACCCCTTTCATCACATGGATCATTTCTTTAAAGGGCACAATCATCCATTTCGACAATGTGAAATAAAGCAGCAGCGTGACAAGCAAGCCTCCGAAGGAGAAAGAATAAGCGGCGACATAGATCCAACCTACCCGGGACTTAATATCATCCGTGGAGAGCAGAACAGCAAGACTCCAGCCCGACTTATGAAGCTTGTTGCGTACAACGGCATAATTTCCGGCCGGTTCTTCGACCACTCCCCGACCGTCTGCCAATTGTCGTATAACTGCCTCCGATATCGGATTGTTGCTGTACACCAGCCTCTGATTGTCGTCCAGAATGGCCACGGTAGAGCGTACATTGAAATGTATTTCCTTAATAATGTTTTCGAGAACAACCGTATCCGCATCCGCCATCATGACCGCAAGCGGCTTGCCGGAATCCGGATCCTTGATCAGCCGGGCGACGGAGAACGCTTCCCTCATTGCCCCGTCAGGGAAATAATCGAGCGGGTGCGGGCCGATGAAAGCGACTTTGCCCTGGGCTTCAATTGCTTTTCTATACCAGTCTTGCTCCGTAAAAGGATAATCCGGGGACGGGTTAAATACCGCATATGGCGTAACCATATACACACTGCCGTCAAAGGGAAGCAGGACGATGCCTTTAATATCTTTCCGCAAATTTCTTACCTGCTGCGGCAAGGAGAAGAATAGCGCTTTTTCCGCCAGCATTTTTTCATAATCGTTACCCCTCTGCTGATAGCCGGTTTTGTATTTTAAAGCATCCATAACATCCTCATTCATATAAGGAATGACCGTAAGCCGTTCCAAATCGTCAAGATACATAGCAATATTGAAATTCAGTGCCGTTAATGTTCCTTCCGCCAAATCCGTGATCTGCGCCTTCATTGTGCGTTGGTAAAAAGAAGGGACGGAAATAAGGATGCCGGTTAACGGAATAACGATCGTTGCAACAAACAGCAAGATCAGCTTGCTTCTCAGTCTCATCGCCGTTCCCTTCCTTGTCTATGATTTCATAAAGTCGCATTTATATTGTAATTGAAACACTTCCTTTGGAAAACAAGCAAAGAGACCCAGCCGCTCGTTGGCGTCCGGGCCGTGCTCATTTGCGGGGTGACCCGAAGCGGATGCCGGATTAACCTTTCACCGCCCCGGAAGACAAACCGTGAATAAAATATTTTTGCAGAAATAAATACGTTGCAATCATCGGAATCGCACCCATAAGCGAACCGGCCGCCACCCAGCCGATATCATTGTTATACTGGCTGAAGAAGGAGGACAAGGCGACGGTAATCGTGCGCGAATCCGAGCTTTGAAGGAAAAATACCGAGAACTGGTAATCATTCCAAATGCCAACCCCCGTCAAAATAATAACCGTGGCTGTGATCGGTTTAAGCAGCGGTATAATAATCGTAAAGAACATGCGCAGCTTGCCTGCTCCGTCGATCATCGCCGCTTCGTCGAGCTCCTTGGGAATCGTGTCGATAAAGCCGGTGTACAAAAAGATCGTGACCGGTAAATTAAAGGTGACATGGAGCAAAATAATGCCCCAGAACGAGTTCATGCCCCCAATATCGACGATGAATTTGTATAATGGAACAAGAATCGTTAACGGCGGTACGACGAGAGCGGATACAAAAAGCGCATAGATGAACCGGTTCCATCCGGATTTGAAGCGCGCCAGCGGAAAAGCGGCAATCGATCCGATCAGGATGACCAGAATAACGGCCGATGCCGTAATCACGATATTATTCATAAACGCGGAGGATAAGTTCGCTTCTCTCCAGGCGTTTGTGAAATTTTCAAGGTAAAGGTATCCCGGCATCAACCATTTGGAGCTCCGGTCGTCGACCGCTTTGAACGAGGCGGTTAACAAAATGTAAAAGGGAAGCACGTGAATGAGGCAGATGAACAATGAAACGCCGTTGTTTATGAAAGAATTCCTTTTCATTGCCCCACCTCCCGCTTTCTAAGATAAATGAGCGTGATCATGCTCACAACCGTGATCAACAGAAACATCAGATTGCCCATCGAGGCGGCGTATCCGGCATCCTGCCGCGCAAAATACAATTGATACATCAGCGTGGATAACGATGCGGACGCGTACCCAGGCCCGCCATTAGTCATGGCTACAACGACATCGAACAGCTTCAAGCCGCCAATCAAATTGAGCACCACGCTGACTGTCAGAGACGGAGCGAGCAGCGGCCAGGTGACGTGCGCGAATTTCTTCAGCTTGTTTGCGCCGTCGAGCGTCGCCGCTTCATAATAGTCCTTCGGAATGACCTGCAGACCGGCTAAGAAAATGATCATTGCGATACCCAAATATTGATACGTGTTGACGAAGGTAATGATCCACACATTAATCGACGGATCGCCTAACAGGTTTATCCTCTCTTGGCCGAACAATAGAATCAGGTCGTTCAAAGCCCCGTTATTATATTGGAAGAAAAAATACCAGATATAACCCATAATGAGCGGGCTGATGATGACGGGCAAGTAAATAATCGTTCGCGCCAATCCCCGCGATCGGATGCTTTGATTTAGGAACAGCGCGTAAGCAAGGCCGAGCATATTTTGAAACAGCATGCTGCCGATCCCATAGATGAATGTGTTCTTCACAACATTTGCGATATCCGGATCAGTTAGCATCCGTTTATAATTCAGTAAACCAACCCAGCGATAATCCTGTGAGTAGCCGTCCCAGTTCGTAAAGGAAATGCCGATGCCTCGCGCAAAAGGATAAAAGATAAATAGAATGAACAGGACAAGCGCCGGCAAATATAACAGGTTGAGCCACAGGGGAGAATTGGAGGTCCGGCCCAGTCTTCTTCTCTCCGGATTACTTAAATTCGGTATTTTAACCGCTTCCTGTTTGCTCTTCATTTCCATCCCCTCAAGTGAAAATCGGGGGAATGAGGGCGATGACGCCCCCATTTCCGCCCAATTTCGTTTATTTATTCGTCAAGCGTTCCACTTCCTGCTTCATTTTCTCCGAATACTGCTCCGGCGTTACTCTTCCGCCAAGCAGCGAGCTTCCCGTTTTGCACATGACATCCCACATGCCGTTCGGCAAATAGACGCGATCGAAGTAAGGGAACACCCGGATGTCCGCATATTGCTCGTAATACTGTGTAAACTCATGCGATGCGTTTACTCCATTAAGTCCCGGCGGAAGCTTGGTTACATTGGCGATCTTCTCCATATTCTCCGTCTTCGCGAAGAATGCGATCAGCTTCTTGGATTCATCCAAGTGCTTGCTGTCCTTCCATGCGGCCATCGTGTACCGTTCGCCGCCCGAGAAGTTCGGTGCATCGCCTTCCACCATCGATGGAACAGGCATAAAGCCGATGTTCAAATCCGCGTTGATCTTATGGACCTCGTCGGCAAAGGAAGGCCCCAGCAGCGTGAAGGCCACTTTACCGTCGGCGAACTGTCCGGGCAGATCGCTGTATTTGGCTGTCAGCACATCTTTGTTGATATAACCTTTGTTGAACATTTCAAGGAACTTCTCCGGCAGCGGCGTCCATTTGTTCCAGTCAAACGTACCTGCGAGCAGGTTCTCCGCTTCGTTCTGCTCCGGGCTGATCAGCAGCGACGTCGCGAAATAATCGAAGAACTGTCCGATCATCCAGTCGTCGATCCCGGAGAAGTAGAAAGGCGTTATTTCTCCGTTGCTTTCCGTCTTGATCTTCTCGGCGGCAGCCATCAATTCATCAAACGTTTGCGGCGGTTCGATGTTGAATTGCTTCAGCATATCGGCGTTGTATGTCAGACCGTCCTTCGCCTCGCTGAGCACAAGCGCATGCACCTTGCCGTCCTTGTCGGTGACGACATCCTTGATCGTGTCGGTCTGATTGGCCGCCCACGCCTCGTCTCTCAGATCGGCCAAATAGTTTCCGTACCGGATGATCGCCCAGCCGTGAGTATCGAAGACGTCCGGCAGATCGCTCGCTGCCATTTTAACTTTCATAATGCTTTCGTATTCAGAGCCCGGGAACTGCAGATCCACTGAAATATCCGGATTCTCCCGCTCAAAATCGCTGATGATTTGTTTATAGACCTCTTGTACCGGCTTATCGTTGGTCGTGCTGTACATCGTCAGCTTAATTTTGTCACCGCCGGACGGATTGGAGGCCGCTGGCGTATTGGTATTTGCTTGATTGTCACCCGCCGGCGCATTCGCCCCGCCTTCCCTCTGCGAGCAGCCCATGAGCGCCACAGAAAGAGCAAATACAATGGCAAGCAAGATAAAACCTTGTTTCTTCATTTTCTTAATCCCCCTCAAATTAATACTTAATCGGCGCGCATCCGGAACGATATGCTATTAAACGCTTTCATTCACGGCAGCAGCTTTGACAGTTTTAAGTTTAGCATGAATGATTGCGCTTACATATGACCCAATTTTACGATTGAGGTACTCATTTTTAACCTCCGGCCCAGAACTCCCCCATCTCGCAGGCAGTGAGACCAAGTAAAGTACGTCTATACAATAGCGAACACATGTGCTATAATGGATTCAGCATATGAATAACCGAAACATACGGGATGGCAAGACGCCTTCTGCAGGACGGAGGTAGTTCATATAAAATAAAAAAAGACTCGAACCCGAGCCTTCCCTCATTCGATCTATTTGTTATCCTCCGGATACGTCCCGGACTTCAAGATATCGTTCCAGCTTGCGTTTCACCCGTTGCAGCGCATTGTCAATCGATTTCACATGACGGTCAAGATCGACCGCAATTTCCTGATACGATCTGCCGTCCAAATACAGCATCAGCACTTTACGCTCCAGATCGCTTAGTATTTCAGCCATCTTGTCTTCCAGTCCGATAAATTCCTCTTGATTAATGATCAGTTCTTCGGGGTCGGATACGCGGGAACCGCATATGACATCGAGCAGCGTACGGTCTGAATCCTCGTCGTATATCGGTTTGTCCAGGGATACATAAGAATTTAGAGGAATGTGTTTCTGTCTTGTGGCAGTCTTGATTGCGGTAATAATCTGTCTTGTAATGCACAGTTCGGCAAAAGCTTTAAACGATGCCAGCTTGTCCCCTTTAAAGTCACGGATCGATTTATACAGGCCGATCATACCTTCCTGCACAATGTCTTCGCGATCCGCTCCGATCAGGAAATAAGAACGGGCTTTGGCACGAACGAAGTTCTTGTATTTGTTAATTAAATACTCCAGCGCTTCTCCGTCGCCTTCACGAACCGCTTCGACGAGCGTCTCGTCCGTTCTGCAATCATATTCGTGCATACTCAAATCTTTGAGGTTGATGCTCACGAACTCTCCCCCCGGCCTGCAAGGCGTACATTGCTCTGTTCCATCACCATATCAACGTAAACGGCTGTGCTATCCGCAAGGAGACAGCGTCAAATACTCGTTATCGCATACTCTGGCTGCCAGGTTAAATTTACACTGTCATTGATAAACATAGAATCAGTATACATTATGTAACCTAAGCCCGTCAATAAGCCTTCCGGCGCCTGAGTGTATTCTCATTTATCCCCGCGCCGCATCCGCTCGAGCCTGCTCCATACATCCTGATTGACCCTATTGTCCAAGGTATTTCGTTTAGCTAACCGCTCGGATGCCACCTTGTTCTCGATTGCCTTGCGGTTCTGTTCAATATTGATCAGCAGTTCCCTTGCCGACACCCGCAGCGCGCCTTTGCCGAAGGCAACATGCTGCTCGACCATATCCGAAGTGGCCACATAGATGTTGCGCCCGCGCCGTCTAAGCTCCACCACGAACCGTTCAATGCATTCATCGGCCGTTTCCTTCTCTTTCGTATAGACAACCGTCAACTTATGCTGCCGGTATGTCTTACGAAGACCCTGCACCTGATGTGCGTCAAAAATAACGATAATTTGCATTCCCGCATACGCTTGATAATCCGCCAGCCGATCTAGCAGACGGTCCCTTGCCTCCTCCAGTCCGATCTCCTTCAGCCGTTCGAGCTCGGGCCACGCGCCGATCATATTGTATCCGTCCACGAGGAGCACGTCATCCCGGCGAAACATCGATCATCCGCCCCGCTCGGAGCCGGCACCGTCCGTTTGATGGGCAAGCGCCCGATCATTCATCACTTGACGTTGGCGAATGACTTCATACATTAGCACGCCCGCAGCTACGGATGCATTTAAAGAGTTCAATTTACCGAGCATCGGCAGCTTGACCAGAAAATCGCATTTGTCGCGGATCAATCTCCCCATACCTTTGCTTTCATTACCAATAACAATGGCGAGTGGGATCTTGAAGTTGGACCGGTAGACGTCTTCCCGGGCCGCAACATCCGCCCCTGCGATCCAGACGCCTTCTTCCTTCAGGCGGTCGATCGTTTGCGCAAGATTGGTCACCCGCGCGACGAGCACATGCTCAGCCGCGCCTGCGGACGTCTTTGCCACCGTTGCCGTCAGTGACGCTGAACGGCGCTTCGGAATAATGACGCCATGAACGCCGGTACATTCCGCCGTCCTGAGAATTGAGCCCAAATTATGAGGATCTTCGATTTCATCGAGCAAGAGCAGGAATGGCTCTTCTCCCTTTGATTTCGCCAGCTTCAGAATGTCTTCCAGCTCTGCATACCGATAAGGAGCCGCCTGTGCTACCACACCCTGGTGCTGAACTCCTCCCGCCATCTGGTCCAGCTTGCGCTTGTCCACGAATTGGACGATAATACCCGCTTTTTTGGCTTCGTTCACAATAGGCGCCGTCAGATTTTTCTGCGCATTGTCCGCAATCCAGATTTTATTAATCTCCCTGCCGGAACGAAGCGCCTCCAGCACCGGGTGTTTACCCGCAATCCATTCCTCATGGTGCTCCTGTTCGGTCATGTTGCATCCTCCCTCTCTTTTGCCGGTGTTGCCGGCATCGCCTCCAAAGCCGTTTGCAGCAGCTGAACCAGTCTGTCGCTGCGTTTAGTGTAATACAAATAGCCGATTAAGCATTCGAATGCCGTAGCCTGACGGTATTCGTGCACGTCGGCGTTTTTGGGCGGAGCGCCCGATTTCGCGTTCCGGCCTCGGCGCACGATATCCGCTTCTTCCTCGGTAAGCATCGGTTGCAGACGCTGTAATATCGCGCACTGCGCTTTTGCCGACACACGCAGCGTCGCCTGCCTGTGCAAATGATGGAGCTTATGGTTCGGATGAGAAATCAGATACTGCCGGACCAACAATTCGTAGACCGCGTCGCCGATATAAGCGAGCACGACCGGGTTCAGCTGTTCAGGCGGTTTAGCCGGCGAGTGGAACCAGAGCCCGTCGTCATTCGTTTGCCGCGGCGTTAAGCGCGGCTGCATGTCCTGCAATGTCACCGGACATCCCCTCTCATTTCCTGCGCCAACGGATCCCTTGAGGCGTATCCTCAAGCACAATCCCTTGTTCCGCGAGCAAATCGCGAATTTCGTCCGCTCTTGCCCAGTTTTTCGTCTTCCTCGCTTCCGTCCGCTCCACAATCAGCCGGTCTACTTCCTCGTCCAGCAGCCCCGCTTCTTCGGCCGTCGGCGGCAGCAAGCCAAGCACATCATCAATTTCCTGAAACAAACCAAGCAGCGCTTCCAATTTCCACGCTTCTACAACTTCACGCTGTAAATATTGATTCGCCTCGCTGACAAGCTCGAACAATGCGGTGATCGCATCCGGCGTATTGAAGTCGTCTGACATTTTCTCATGGAACCCGGTTCGAATAGCTTCAAGACGATCGTTCCATTCCGCGTCCTCTGCCGCTGGGACGGCTGTAATTTCTGCCAGGCTTCCAAGCGCCTTGAGGCGATGACGTAAATTTTGTTCGCAATTGCGGATCCTCTCCACGCTGTTCTCTGCCTGAGCTACGGAATCGTCGCTGAAATTTAGCGGACTGCGGTAATGTGCGGAAAGCATAAAATAACGGATCGCATTCGGCTTTACCCGTTTTACAAGCTCTTTAACATTAATCCCGTTCCCGAGCGATTTGGACATTTTCTCGTTATTGATATGAATGTATCCGTTGTGCATCCAGTATTTGGCGAGCGGTTGTCCGGTCAGCGCTTCCGACTGCGCAATCTCGCATTCATGGTGCGGGAATTGCAGATCGTGTCCGCCGCCGTGAATGTCCAGCGTATCGCCAAAATATCGGCGGGCCATCGCGGAGCATTCGATATGCCAGCCCGGGCGTCCCTCGCCCCATGGACTGTTCCATTTGATCTCCCCCGGCTTGGCGCCCTTCCACAGGACAAAATCCTGCGGATGCTCCTTCCGCTCATCCACCTCAATCCGGATCCCGAGCTGCAGCTCCTGCATATTCTGGTGCGACAGCTTGCCGTATTCTTCAAATTTGGTTGTCCTGAAATAAACATCCCCGCCGCTTGGATAAGCGAAGCCTTTGTCAACCAACCCTTGAATGAAGGCGACAATCTCATCGATATGCTCCGTCACCCGCGGATTATCTGTCGCCTTCCGTACGCCAAGCGCAACGAGATCTTCATTGAACGCCTGAATGAACTTCTCGGCGACCTCCGGAACGGTCATTCCCGTCTGCTCCGCCTTGCGGATCAGCTTATCGTCCACATCCGTGAAATTCACAATATACTGTACTTCATTGCCGACAATTTCGAGATAACGGCGCACGACATCGAAGAAAATGACCGGCCTTGCGTTCCCGATATGAATGTAATCGTACACGGTCGGTCCGCACACGTACATCTTCACTTTTCCCGGCTGCTGCGGAATCAATTCTTCCTTCTCGCGCGTCAGCGTATTGTAGATTTTCACCTTCATTTCCTTGCTTCGCCTCCACTGCCTAAAGGTTCTTTTCGCTTCATGTCTTCCAGCTCGGATTTCAGCTCGTTGATTTCATTTTGCATCGTCCGAAACATTTCAATCACCGGATCGGGCAGCTGCGCATGATCGAGCCTTCCCGCGACGCGTTTGCCGTTGCTGCGGACGACTTTTCCCGGAATGCCGACCACCGTGGAATGCGGCGGCACTTCGCGGACGACAACCGAGTTCGCCCCGATATTCGAATGATCGCCGACCGTAAAGCTGCCGAGCACCTTCGCTCCGGACCCGATGACGACGCCGTTGCCGATCGTCGGATGCCGTTTCCCTTTTTCCTTGCCTGTGCCTCCGAGCGTGACGCCTTGGTAAATGACTACATCATCGCCGATCTCGCATGTTTCCCCGATCACAACGCCCATCCCGTGGTCGATGAACAGCCTGCGGCCGATTTTCGCGCCGGGGTGGATTTCAATCCCTGTAAAGAAGCGGCTAATCTGCGAAATGCCCCGGGCAATCGTAAACCAGCGGCGCTTGTAGAAGGCATGCGCGATACGATGCGCCCAGATGGCATGAAGTCCCGAATAAGTAAAAATGACTTCAAATTTTCTTCGCGCCGCCGGATCATTTTCGAAGACGGCTTGAATGTCCGATTTCATATCCCCCAACACCGTGCAGCCCCCCTAAGCTTATGACCAATCTCATGTTTTCATGTTCCAACAGAATATAACAAAAAAACGCCTCGGCAGCCGTAAAGCTGCAGAGACGTGTTCACGTGGTTCCACTCTGATTCGGAACGAATAATCGATGCGTTGTACGAAGTTTACTATGCGTAACCGCATCCGGCCGGCTTCGTCCAATCCGTTCCCTCAAACGTCCTTAACGCGGACGACACGTTGCCGCCTACCCCTTCGCTGCCTTGTTGCAGACGCAGCGCCCGGATCGGAGCACGGCTCCCAGGTGCATTTTCCGTCGAACGGAATGAACAACTTTCAGCCTGGCGCATGAGAAAGCGCGCGGGTTGTCCTCTCTGAAAATCCGTGTAAAACGTACTTTTCCTGTTCAATGCCTTTGGATCTGTCCCACAAGCAGAAACGGCGGCCGCCGTCCTTATTAGCGGGACAGCATCGTTTCGCGATGAAAGATAAGCCTGTATAAGCAAAGTGAAACTTATGCTTTCTTATCTTTTAATGAAACACCTTTACAATAGTATACCCGTTTATCTCCTGGAAGACAAGGGATTAACCAAGCCGGTTTTGCAATCTTGTCATCACTTTCGCCTTGCCCAGCAGACGGATCGTCTGGTTCAAGTCCGGACCGTGCGTCTGGCCGGTCAGCGCGGCACGGATCGGCATAAACAGCTGTTTGCCCTTGCAGCCGGTTTCCTTTTGCACCGATTTAATCATCGTTTTTATCAGGTCGTCGGTAAAGTCTTCTTCCCCTGCCGCTTCAACCTGTGCGAGGAATGCCGTAAGCACGGTTGGAACCTGCTCTTCGGCCAACACCTCCGCCGCTTCTTCCTCGTCTTGCACCGTATCCTCGAAGAACAGTCCGGTCAGCGGCACAATATCGGCGGCGCAGCGCAATTTGTCCTGATACAAGGTAACAAGATCGTATACCCATTGCCGCTGATCAGCGCTCAGCTCCTGTGGAATTAGGCCCGCTTGATGCAAATGCCCGAGACAAAGTCCGGCGATTCGCTGCGGCTTCGCTTGCTTAATGTACTCATTATTCATCCATGCCAGCTTCTGAGTGTCGAATACGGCGGGGCTCTTGCTCAGCCGGGCTGTATCGAACACCCGGATCAGCTCCTCGCGGGTGAAGATCTCCTGCTCACCTTCGGGCGACCAACCCAGCAAGGTGATAAAATTAAACAAGGCTTCGGGCAAATAACCGAGATTGTCATATTGCTCGATGAACTGGACGATTGATTCGTCCCGTTTGCTAAGCTTCTTGCGCTGTTCGTTGACAATAAGCGTCATATGACCGAATTGCGGCGGCTGCCAGCCGAACGCTTCATAGATCATCAGCTGGCGCGGAGTATTGGAAATATGATCTTCCCCGCGCAGCACATGGCTGATGCGCATCTTGTAATCGTCTACCGCAACGGCGAAGTTGTACGTCGGGATGCCGTCCCTCTTCACAATGACGAAATCGCCGAATCCGTCCGAGTCGAAGCTGATCGTCCCTTTAACCATATCGTCGAACGTATACGTTTTGCCCTCCGGCACGCGAAACCGGATACTCGGGACGCGGCCCTCCGCTTCGAAAGCCTTCCTCTGCTCGTCTGTTAAATCGCGGTGCTTGCCGGAATATCGCGGCATTTCACCGCGCGCCGTCTGTTCTTCCCGCTCCCGTTCCAGCTCCTCCTCCGTACAGTAGCAGCGGTAAGCGAGTCCTCTCGCGATCAGGTCCTCATAACATTCGCGGTAGATGTCAAGCCGCTCCGTCTGCCGGTACGGGCCGTACCCCCCGCCTACATCGACGCTCTCGTCCCAATCAATCCCTAGCCATTTCAAGTACGTCAGTTGATTCTCTTCTCCTCCGGCGACATTGCGCTTCACGTCGGTATCTTCAATCCGAATAATCAGCTTGCCGCCGCGGCTGCGGGCGAACAAATAATTAAATAAGGCCGTACGGGCGTTGCCGATATGTAAATGTCCCGTCGGCGACGGCGCATAACGGACGCGAATTTCCTGTGACATTTAAATTCATCTCCCTATATCGGATGTTTTCAAAAGCTCTTTCTCCGAAAAATCTTGTTCCCCATCATAGCATATCCTTAATCAAGCACACAACAGATTGCGCGGCGATCCCTTCTCCCCGACCTGTGAAGCCCAGCTGCTCGGTAGTGGTCGCTTTTACATTGACCTGCGTCGCATCCGCTTCCAGCGCCCGTGCAATCACTTCAACCATTTGCGGAATATACGGCGCCATCTTCGGCCGCTGCGCAATGATCGTCGAATCGAGGTTGCCGAGCTTATATCCCCGTTCCTTCGCCAACTGCCAGACATGCACGAGCAGCTTCAAGCTGTCCGCATCCTTAAAGGCCGGATCCGTATCGGGAAAATGCTTGCCGATATCCCCAAGTCCAAGCGCTCCGAGCACGGCATCCGTAACCGCATGCAAAAGCACGTCCGCGTCGGAATGGCCGAGCAGTCCTTTCTCATACGGTATAGTGACGCCGCCGATAATACACGGCCGGCCTTCCGCCAGTTGATGCACATCAAACCCTTGTCCTACCCGGATCATCCCTTCGTTCCCCTTTCGTTTTCCCGCTGCTCCTGCAATGAGTGCTGCGATAACCATAGCTCCGCAATCGGCAGATCCTCCGGCGTCGTAATCTTGATATTCGTGTATTCGCCTTCCGCCACGGCGACCTCAACGCCGATCCGCTCGACCGCCATGGCGTCGTCCGTGCCGACGAATTGTTCCCGCTGCGCACGTTCATGCGCTTCCAGCAGCTGCAGGCGGCGAAAAGCCTGCGGCGTCTGGATCGCCCACAGGCTTCGCCGGTCGGGCGTCGCTGTGATCAGCCCGGCGTCATTCACCTGTTTAATTGTATCCTTCACCGGCACTGCGAGCACCGCCGCCCCGGCTTGCTTAGCAGC
Organism: Paenibacillus tarimensis; assembly: GCA_041281825.1. GTDB lineage: Bacteria > Bacillota > Bacilli > Paenibacillales > Paenibacillaceae > Paenibacillus_D > Paenibacillus_D tarimensis_A. Next base: position 5,701,380 of record CP166298.1, read on the forward strand.
GTTGCAGCATCGCCGGACCGCTTCCGCCGTTACAAGCGGGCGTACGCCGTCGTGTACCAGAACCCATTCATTGTGCAGCGCCCGGAGCCCGCGATAAACCGAATCCTGCCTCTCCTTGCCGCCGGCCACTACGGCCTTCACTTTAGACAGCCCATATTCCATGATCCAGCTTTCACAGCGGGCAACGTCCTGTTCCCCGACGACCAGAGCAACTTGTGTTACCTCTTCAATCGCTTCGAACTTCTCCAGCGTATGCACCAGAATCGGCTTGCCGCGGAGCAATAAATACTGCTTGCTCTCCTTCGTACCCATCCGGGTTCCGCGCCCGGCTGCGACGATAACGGCTCCCCATGCTTCTTTCATCATATGATTTACCCGCCTTATTAGACGCTCCCGCCTCTGCTTACCGCAAATCCCTTTAGGGATGAGCAGGCATGTGCGGAGCTTTGTTCTTTCTCTTCTCTGCTCATCGCAAGTCCCTTTTGGGATGAGTCGGCGTGAGCAGAGCTTTATCTTTCGCTTCTCTGCTCATCGCAAGTCCCTTTTGGGACGAGTCGGCGTGAGCAGAGCTTTATCTTTCGCTCCTCTGCTCATCGCAAGTCCCTTTTGGGACGAGTCGGCGTGAGCAGAGCTTTATCTTTCGCTTCTCTGCTTACCGCAAGTCCCTTTTGGGACGAGTCGGCGTGAGCAGAGCTTTATCTTTCGCTCCTCTGCTCATCGCAAGTCCCTTTTGGGACGAGTCGGCGTGAGCAGAGCTTTATCTTTCTCTTCTCTGCTCATCGCAAGTCCCTTTTGGGACGAGTCGGCGTGAGCGGGGCTTTATCTTTCTCTTCCTCTTCTCTGCTCATCGCAAGTCCCTTTTGGGACGAGTCGGCGTGAGTAGAGCTTTATCTTTCGCCCCTCTGCTCATCGCAAGTCCCTTTTGGGACGAGTCGGCGTGAGCAGAGCTTTATCTTTCTCTTCTCTGCTCATCGCAAGTCCCTTTTGGGACGAGTCGGCGTGAGCAGAGCTTTATCTTTCGCTCCTCTGCTCATCGCAAGTCCCTTTTGGGACGAGTCGGCGTGAGCGGAGCTTTATCTTTCTCTTCTCTGCTCATTGCAAGTCCCTTTAGGGACGAGTCGGCGTGAGCGGAGCTTTATCTTCCTCTTCTCTGCTCATCGCAAGTCCCTTTTGGGACGAGTCGGCGTGAGCAGAGTTAAAAAAGTTTGCACCTACAGGGAAGCGTGTCCCGCAGGGACGAAAGCGCCTCTCTCCTGCCGCATCCCCATCGTTCCTGTAGCCTCCGGGGCTTACCGAGGTTTTTATTCCGGGTGTCCAGAGGGCGGGAGCCCTTGGGGTCCCCCTTAGGAGAAGGGGGATTTAGGGGGTTGTGATCTATCTATTTTACAATGCCTTTCCCGGATTAAAAAGCCCTCCGGCGGTTTATAAGAAACTTTTCTCTGCAAACCGCGCCGGGCACCATAGGCAGATTTCACACCTAACACATCTCCGCGGAATAGTTTTCACCTTTCTAAGCCGATTATGTCGGCTTGCGCGCCTCCCCGCTCAAACACAAAAGGCTGTCCGTGAAGTAGGTCAACCTACTTTCGAACAGCCCCGCTTATCGCTGCCGTCTACTGCGCCTTCTCAAGCAGCTTCGGCTTCGCGAAGATCATTCTGCCTGCGGACGTTTGGAGAACACTGGTGACCAGCACTTCCATCGTCGTTCCGATGAATTCCCTGCCGCCTTCGACAACGATCATCGTCCCGTCGTCCAGGTATGCCACGCCTTGACCGTGTTCTTTACCGTCTTTAATAACTTGCACGATGATTTCCTCGCCCGGCAGCACTACCGGTTTTACCGCATTGGCCAAATCGTTAATATTGAGCACCGAAACACCCTGCAGTTCGCATACCTTGTTCAGGTTGAAATCGTTGGTCACCACTTTGCCCCGCAGCGCCTTTGCCAGCTTCACCAGCTTGCTGTCGACTTCGCCGATCTCTTCGAAATCCCCTTCATAGATAAGTACACGGACGTCAAGCTCCTTCTGAATTTTGTTTAAAATATCCAGCCCCCTGCGGCCGCGGTTCCGCTTGAGCAAATCCGAAGAGTCGGCGATATGCTGCAATTCCTCTAATACGAACTCAGGAATGACGAGTGTGCCTTCAATAAAACCGGTCTTGCATATATCGGCAATCCGGCCGTCAATAATAACGCTTGTATCCAGTATCTTATGCTCTTCAAACCAGCTTTCCTCTTTAGGCGCTTCTTTCACAATCCGCGACTGCATATACGTCGAATAACCCAAAGCAAGCTCTTCCTTTTTAAGCAGACCGATGCGGAGTCCCATATAACCGAAAAATAACGTCAGTATGACGGGTATTAAAAGCCCTGCACCGCTAAGGCCTGAAACTGCGGGATATATTAACGCGGATACCGCGAGCCCGCCGATTAAACCGACTGCGCCGGACAAGAACTCCGCGGTCGGAACAGCAGCCGCACGTTCCGTACTCTGCCGTAAAAAACGGAGAATCGGACCGGCAAATACCGTTGCTGTTATCAATCCGCATAAAGCGCCGAGCCCTACGTGCAAATAATAGCCCCCGGACTGCTGCAGCATGCCGAGAGAAGGCTCCAGCCAAGCGGTACCGCGCCGGCTCATTGCAAAGAATTCGGCACCGATAACACCGCCGATAACTACACCTAATGTTTGAATGATTTGTTTCATTACTTCACCTCCATTACAATTATGTTCCAAAATTGACCAAACTAATCGTAAGCAAATGAAATTTCAAGGAAATTCCAGCCAAATGGCTTTTGAATGTACAACCGCTTTGGACTATAATGGAAAGTGGAAAGCAAATCAGGAAAGAGGTGGATTCAATGAGCGCCCCCACGCTGGAACAGCTTCAGCAGCAGGTGTCGGAATTGTTGCTTCGTCATCGCAGTTTGCTTGACGTCATGTCGAAATTAGACCAAACGGGAGCGTCCGTCAACAGGGCTGTCACCAAGGCGGTAACCGAATGCGGATGTATTGAAATAAATGCCCGGAAGCAGGATTTTCCTGATGAACTCGAGCTCGAGCAAGCGAAGATTACGCTGGAGAAACATATGTCCGGTCAATTGTGCGAGCACTGCAAGGATGTCTTGAAGGCAGAGCTGGGTAAAAATCTGTTTTACATGTCCGCCCTTTGCAACATATTGGATATCAGTCTCGATGAAGTTGTCACACATGAATCCAAAAAATGCTCGACCCTTGGTTTGTTTAATCTAACCTGACGCTTTAAAATGATCAAAGCCGTTCGAATGACCTGTTCCGGAACAGGTCATTCGAACGGCTCTCGTTTTATATCCTTACATAGGGATCTTTGAGCATGACATAGGGATCTTTGAGCGCAGCTCAAAGTCTCTCCTTATCAAAGTCTCTCTGCTTCTCAAAGTCTCTCCTTCTTAAAGTCTCTCAGCTTGTCCGAACATACGACAAAAAAGCCTTCCCTGCAACGGGAAAGCTTTTGTTTGGCTTAGTACTGTTCCGCATTACACGCCATGCTCCGATTGTGCGGGTTCTTCCTGACCCGGCACGGCTATGCTGCGCTTCTTCCTTTTTCTGCGAAACAGACGCTCAACGTTTTTTTTTAGCCCATATAAAGCGTACAATACAAGCGGTACGAAAATTATTTTGGACATATGCTGAGGGAACCAAAAACCGAGCACGACGCCGACAATGACGATGATCGGTATGACCCAGATCGATCCCTTTGGTATGCCGACCTTCTTGAAATTCGGGTATTTAATGTTACTCACCATCAAATACGAAAGCGCAAGCGTGCTGACCAGCAGTACGGCAACAGGAATATCCTGATAAAATAACGCCAACGTACACAACACGCCGCCGGCTGCCGGGATTGGCAGACCGATAAAATACCCCGGTGTCCCTGCGATCACGTTGAATCTGGCGAGTCTGAGCGCTCCGCAAATCGGAAACAGTGCCGTGACGATCCAAGCCGCCGCCGGGTTAAGCTCCTGAAAAGCGACTACATACATAATAAATGCGGGGGCGACCCCGAAAGAAATGACGTCGGATAAGGAGTCGAGCTCTTTGCCGAATTCGCTCTGCGCATTCAGCGCGCGGGCAACTCTTCCGTCCAAGCCGTCAAGCAGCATTGCAATAATGACCATCATCGCCGCATATTCCGGATTCTCATTAAAGACGAGAATAATGGCCACAATCCCCAAGAACAGATTACCCACCGTAAAAAGACTCGGTATCGATTTCGTGATCATCAATTCCACCTCATCTTTATCATACCCCATTACGGCCGTTCACGCTTTGTAAAGTTTTTACCTTCACCATCTCGACCGTATCTGAACATTCTAACATTGTATGGGATTTTATATTTGTCTGTCAATGAAAACTTGCTTTTGAATCCGCTTTAGTCCGTTCAATATGGCACGTGCCCGCACTTCGCCGATTCCGTCCACTTCATCCAAATCCTCGATCGTCGCCGCCGCAACATCCGGCAAATGACGGAACCGTTCAATCAGGTTATGGATAATAATCGACGGCAGCCTTGGGATTTTATTCAAGAGCCTGTAACCTCGAGGCATGATCGGCTCTTCAGTGACCGTGGAGGAATAGGGGTAACCCAGCAGCCGGATAATATGATGTACCTCAAGAAGCTCTTCGGCGCTTGTTTTCTTCAATCCGCTGCGGATATCCCGGATTTTGTCGTCATGGTTATCCCTGGCATAGTCTTTCAACAAAAACCAGGCGTCTTCTTCCACTCCGCCTACCAGTTCTTCCATCTGCATACTGATGAGACGGCCTTCCGTTCCCAGCTCATTGACGAACCGTTTAATTTCCATCTTGATCCGAAGCACCATTTCGAGCCGCTGGATGACTCCCGCGACCTCTTGAAGCGTGACCGACTCTTCGAATTCCGCCGCCGACAAATTTGTAAACGATTGGCTGAGCACTGCCTTATATTTCTCTAGCGTCTGAATTGCCTGATTCGCTTTCGTCAAAATAACACCGATTTCTTTCAGCGTATAACGCAAGCCTCCTTGATACAGGGTAATGACATTGCGGCGCTGAGAAATAGAGACGACCAGTTTTCCGGTCTGCTTCGCCACCCGTTCGGCAGTCCTATGCCTAATGCCCGTTTCAATCGACGGAATGGAGCTGTCCGGGATCAATTGCGTATTTGCGTACAGAATGCGACGGAAATCTTCGCTGACTATAATCGCACCATCCATCTTGGCAAGCTCATATAAATAGCTAGGCGAGAAATCGCAATTAATGGAAAACCCGCCGTCCACCACTTCCATGACCTCAGGACTGTAACCGACAACGATCAGCGCGCCGGTTTTCGCCCGCAGCACATTTTCGAGACCTTCCCGAAACGCGGTTCCCGGCGCAACCAGCTGAAGCAATTGATTTGTAATTTCCTGTTGGTTTGGCTCCTTCATTTACATGGCCTCCCTCTAACCGAGCGCTGCCGCGAGCGCTTCTGACACGGTGTTTATGCCAACCAGTTCTATGCCCTCCGGCGCTTTCCACCCTTTGAGGCTCTTCTCTGGCATAATAATCCGTTTGAATCCAAGCTTTTGCGCTTCCCTTACTCGCTGCTCCGCCCGCGAGACCGCTCGAACCTCTCCGGTAAGTCCCACTTCCCCGAATAGGACATCATAAGGCTTTGTCGGAACATCCCTGAAGCTTGAAGCAAGACTGACCGCGGCGGCCAGATCAACCGCCGGTTCATCCAGCTTCACGCCGCCGGCCACGTTCAGGTAAGCGTCCTGATTTTGCAGAAACATGCCCATACGCTTCTCCAGCACGGCGATGATCAGCGCCATTCGATGATGGTCGATTCCGGTCGACATTCGCCTGGGGGAGGGGAAATTGGTCGCCGCAACCAATGCCTGCAATTCAACGAGCACAGGACGTGTTCCTTCCATGCTGGCAACAACGGTCGAACCGGACACGCCCAGCGGACGCTCCGAAAGAAACAGCTCCGACGGGTTCGTTACCTCGCGCAGACCGGCTTCGCCCATTTCAAAGATTCCGATCTCATTCGTCGAACCGAACCGGTTCTTCACCGCTCGGAGCAGCCGGTAAGTGTGGTGTCTCTCCCCTTCAAAATAGAGGACGCAATCAACCATATGCTCCAGGAGTCTTGGCCCCGCAATCGCGCCTTCCTTCGTTACGTGTCCGACCAATACGGTTGCGATCCCCTTCACCTTTGCAATTCTCATAAAATGTGCGGTACATTCGCGCACCTGGGCAACACTGCCGGGAGCGGAAGGCACGGATGGCTCATAAACCGTCTGGATCGAGTCGATGACCAGAAAATCCGGTTTCACCATTTCAATCGCATCGCCGATCTGCTCCAGATTCGTTTCGCATAGAACGAACAGCGTTTCGGTTAACGCTCCGAGCCGGTCCGCCCGCAGCCTGGTTTGACGAACCGATTCTTCTCCCGAAATATATAGCACCGTTAGGCCCTTGGCAGCGAGCGCGTGCGACGTTTGAAGCAGCAGCGTAGATTTGCCGATGCCCGGATCTCCCCCGACCAATATTAACGAACCCGGAACGACGCCTCCCCCGAGTACCCGGTTCAGTTCGTGCAGCCTCGTCTCTATACGGGGCTCCTGCCCACCTTCTATAGATATGATTGGCTGCGGCTTTTCTTTCGTCTGAATAAGCGGCGATCCGATGCCTTGCGTCTTTACAACCGTTTCTTTCTCTTCGACCATCGTGTTCCATGCGCTGCAGCCGGGGCATTTGCCCAGCCATTTAGGGGCTTCCGTGCCGCAGTCGGTGCACACAAATCTTATTTTTAATTTAGCCATTGGAGGCTCCTTTATAAAAAATAAAAAAAACTGTCCCTTAAAAGTTTAACATTTCCATTAGATTGGTTAAAGTCCCAAAAACCGTGAAGGCGTCAAAAAATAACAGAAAGCTGTCTTAAGACAGCTTTCTACTTTGGCCGAACTACCGGATTCTGCGAAAAACCAATACATTTCCACGAAGACGAATCAGGACAAAACCTTCTTGCAGCAAACAACGGATTGCAGGGACCAGGCGGCGGCCAGGCCTTAGCAACGGACGACAGCGTCCGACACGGCCAATGATGCATGCTTCGACGATTCTTCTTACTCCCCGGCGGCGTATGAATACGATCGTTACCACATCCACTCGACGACGGCGTTGTTGAGGTGGTGAAGCCGGGATTTATATGAAATACACGGATTCAAGTGGAGGAAGACTGTAACTGATACGGAATAATGCTCACTCCATCATCCGGTTGAACCGCCTGAGCAGGTAGATCATCAAAAACGTATGATAGAGAATGCCGATTCCGTAAATGGCTGTCATTATCGATTTAGGCGCTTCGTCAGCCGACAATTGCAGCTGAATCGCTGCTGCCGGCCAATAGGTCGGCAGCAGCCCCGCCGCGAGCTGCCATGGCATTGGGATGAAATAGGCCGCCAATGGCGCAAACACGACGATGCCCGCTCCTTTGGATAAGGCCAGACCTTCAATTTTATTACTGGCGAAAGCAAGCAGGAACAGCGCGAGCATCGGCGCTTCCACAACGAGCAGCAGCAATGGGATCGGCAATGCCCACCAATTCGTGACGGTAAGCCCTGAGAATCCGAAAAACATCAGACAGAATACGATACAGACCAAAACCGGAAGCAGCAGCCGATAACGCAAATATCCGTATTTCCCCAGCGGTGTTACGCCGAAAAATTGAATCAATCGTTCGTCCCTTTCATCCAGCATCATAAATCCCGAGACCATGCCGATCAAGAGCGGAATAAGAAGAATGAAAAAGCTGAGCAGCAGCGTGTCCGCCTCGTGCAGTTGTATTCCGGCAATCCGCTCCAGCGGCTCGGCCAATAAAGGAAGGCCGAAACGGGCAAATGCCAGCAGCAGCGCCGGTCCAAGCAAGGAAAAGGCAAGCATCGGATCCCCGGCGATCTGGCGGAGATCATTCTTAATCAGTTGCAGCGTTCGATTCATCTTCCTTCTCCCCCTTCCCCGATCTTCCGAATGACAAAGCGCTCAAAAGACGACATCGTCCAAACCCATGCCAACCCGGTCCAGATTGCCAAGACCGTCGTCGCATACACAAATTGGACGGCCTGGAGGGGATGAAATGCGGAGGAGAGCAGCAGAAGGGTGCCTTTTGTCGGCAGCAATCCAAACAGAGGATGAATCTTCCAGCCGAACAGTTCGGCAAGAGGTATTGTGAACACAACCGTATAGATCGTAGAGCGCATGAAGAATCCGTTTAACGATTTGGAACGTACCGCAACACCAAGCCCTATCAATGTAAAAAACAACGAAGTGAGCACCGTTCCAATTATGAAACCGGGCAATTGGGTATCGCTTCCGAATACGCTCAGATGAATGGCCAAGGTGCTGAGCAGCGACAAGAGTGACAATGATAAAATCTTGGACAGTAGATATTCATGAGTCCGATACGGTGTAACGAACAAGCTGTCATAAATCCCTTGCCCCTTCTCCAGCAACACAATCCCGCCAATAAAATAGAAGCCGAGCACGCTCGGGTCGGAAAACGTTACGAATATTGCAGCCGGTTCCCGCCACGAGTCAGGAAGACTGTACAGCAGCGCGATATATGCGGAGCTTACAATGAGATACGCCAGATAGAAACCGTGACGAATCTGAAGTTTCATATCGTATTTCAATGCGGACGCCAATCTCATGACAATCCCCTTCCCGTCACCTCGATAAAGATTTGCTCCAAGGTCGCTTCCTCCGTATGCATCGTTTCCACTCTTTTCGTCCGGAGCAGCTGCAAGAAATTAGCGTTGTCCCCCAACCCTTTCAACTCAAACCGGCAATGGGATATCCTGCCGTCGGTTTCACGATAGGAAAGATGAAGCCGTCTCCTTCCTCTGCTGATTTTAAGCGCAGCCGGGGAATCGACGAGTACAATCGAGCCGTCTATTATAAACGCGACTTTGTCACACAGCTCTTCCGCGGCGCTCATATTGTGCGTTGTCAACATAATGGTCTTTCCTTCAGCTTTTTTGGCCAGGATGATCTCCTTCAACACCTGGGCATTGACCGGGTCGAGACCGGATGTCGGTTCATCCAGAAACAGCACATCCGGATTGCCCAACAGCGCTCTGCACAGATTAAGCCGCATCTTCATTCCTTTCGAGTAGGCGCCGACTTTCATTTGCGCGTGATTGGTCAGCCCGACTTTGGCAAGCAGCTCCATCGGATCTTCCGCCGGCCGGCTGTAGAGGGCTCGGAACAGCTTCAAGTTCTCCAGCGCCGTAAGCCGGTTGTAGAAGTTCGGAAACTCGAAGGCAACGCCGATCCTTTCATAATATTCGCGCCCCATCTGACGCAGCTCCCGGCCAAGGACAAACACTTCACCTTCATAGGCCTTTAGAGCGCCGATTAATATTTTTTGCGTCGTGCTTTTGCCCGCTCCGGAAGGACCGAGAAACCCGAAAATTTCCCCTTGCCCGATATTAAAGCTCAAATCCTTCAACGCCTTTCCTTTTTGTCCATGATAGGCGAAGCCCAATCCTTTCACTTCAATCACTCGTTTTCCCCCTTCCCCCGCAACGATGGGTATACAACCTGATACAGCGATCTTTGAGTGGAGCTCAAAGTCTCTCCTCTTCAAAGTCTCTCCACTATTAATCCTTGTGTTATAAGACGGACTAACAGCCTCATTGTCGGTTCGAACTGCGCTTCGCCAATTTGTCTGCGTTGCAATGCAAGCAGCACCACCGAGCGGATGAGACTGACAATGGTATCCGAATCCTCCTGGGCCATCCATCCTTCCCGCTGTCCCCGTTCAATCAGCGGCCGAAGTTCATCCGCATCGCCTTTGAAATTAGCCTTGAGCTTCTCTTCCGGCAGCTTGCGAACGAGTTGTTCCATCAGCTGTTCATCATATAGCTGCCGCAGAAGCGGGTGATCGGGGATCGTACGCAGTGATTGGTGCATAAACCTTTCGAACTCCTCCTGTGTAACTTGTCCCCCCTTCAAAAGCGGGGCAAGCAGCTCCGAGCGTATCTTCGCCTCCTCCTCAACCAAAATGGTATAGAATAGCTCTTCCTTGGAGCCGAAGAACGAATAAAACGATCCCTGCGCAATACCGGCGGCTTTCGTCAAGTCGGCAACGCTTGTTTTCTTGACTCCCATTGTCGAAAACATCCGTCTTCCTTGCTCTACAAGCAGGGTATAAATATATTCCTTTTCTTTGTCCGCAAATTTCGGCATTGGTTCATTCGACCCCTCTGGTTTTTTTGATTATATGAACAATTTTATTATATATTCATATAAGATGCAATCAGAATTTGGCTATATTTATTGATCGCACAATTTTTCCATGAATTTGGGTTATGTTATTAAAGAAGAAAGCAAGCGGAGTGACTTTGATAAGGAGAGACTTTGATAAGGAGAGACTTTGAGCTCCGCTCAAAGATCCCGATGTCATGCTCAAAGATCCCTATGTCAGGAGGAGCAAATCGTGAACATCAAACCGCGTTATGTGTTTCCGGCAACCATGATGCTGCTCTCTTTAGCGCCGGCTGCGGCACATGCCCACGTGAAATGGTTTACTGGGATCCAACCGGCGAAAGAATCCCTCGAATCCATCTTATCGCCTTTCTTCATGATGCTAGCGGGTGTGATTGCCGTCATGCTGGCGGTACTGACGCAAGTCTGGCCGGCATTTACGAGCGGATTGTTCTTCGTACGAATCGATAAACGGCTGGACCGGCTGCGGAACTATTCGGTATTGATTTTGAAATACGGCACTGCGCTTTCATTGTTCATTCAAGTAATGACGGGATCGCTGTTAGCCCCCGAATTCAACATTCATTCGACACTCGAGACGATATTGATGTGGACGGCATTCGCTCTGCTTGTTATTCCCCACCGCTATGCAACCAAAGCCGGGGCGCTTGTCCTGTTTGTTCTCTTCATTCTGCTGATTGGCAGGGCCGGCTGGTTCCATATGCTTGATTACGGTTTCTACCCGGCGATTGTCGGCGTACTGTTGCTCGAGAGGACCAGAGAATCAAGACTCGGTTTTCCGCTCTTATATCTTGGAACCGGTCTCTCGCTATGCTGGGTTGCGGTGGAAAAATGGGTGTACCCTGCGTTGGCGAAAGACATTATTGAACATCACGGCGTACCCACCTTTGGGTTCTCTCCCGAAATGTTCATTATCATGACCGGTTTTATTGAATTCGTGGTCGGTTACCTGCTCGTTGTCGGCATTCTGAACCGGCTGCTCGCATTCATACTCACGCTTATTTTCATTTCCACAACGTTGCTGTTCGGACAGCTCGAGCTTGTCGGCCATTTCATGATTCATGTCGTGCTTGTAACCTTCATCATTGAAGGCGTCAGCTTCTATAAACCTCCGGTTTCGATCCATAAGACGAAGCTCGATCAAATGGTGTTTGTGTCGCTGAATTTCATCTTTGTGCTTGCGACCTTCATCATGATTTATTACCGCTTTGCAGTATGAGAAAACCGCCGGAAATGCCGGCGGTTGCTTCAATTAGACAAGCGGTGTTGCAACACCTCTCTTGGCTTCTATAATCGATCCGTCAACCTCCAGCCATACCGAATCGTAAGACGGATTGAATACAAACTCCATAGACGCGGAAAACATTAGCCTCCGGTATCGATTCATATAGTCGACGATTTCGATATTTGTCGCATACCAGATATCGTCTCGATTGCCGATTTTGGCGCAAAAGGCTTCAATCAGCTCCCAATTATCCCGCTGGTCGAACTCATAGCTGTGTCCCCATACGTACATCATGTAGAGGTACTGCTTCTTGTGCAATTCGATGAACCTTTCGGCAAGCGGCAGCAAATCGTGATTATGGTGGCATGTCGGCTGCCATGCCATGAAATCGTCCGGCATTGCAAACTGGCCGTGGCTTTCCACCACTCTCGCATATTCGATTCCCAGGTATGGTAGCGTCTCCTTGATCTGCCGGTTGAACGAACCGTTCGGATACGACAAACCTCTCACCGTATAACCGACCAGCCGCTCCAACCGCTTTCGGTCTTCCATAATTTCTTCCACGAGCTGTTCCCGGGGGCTTCTCGCGATCGTCGGATGGGTCAGCGTATGAGCAGACACCTCATGACCCTCGTACAGTGTTCTGACTTCTTCAGCCGCGATTCGATCTCCTTCCCCAAGCATGCCGGAATTAATATGGAACGTTCCTTTGATTCCATAGTCGTTGAACAGCTTCACCAGCCGTCTGTCCGCAGCCTTTCCATCGTCGTAGCTCATCGTAAGCACCTTATGCTTCCCCTCAGGAAACGTCATGTAAACCTTCGGCATCCGTGTGTTCCTCCTGACATAGGGATCTTTGAGCGGAGCTCAAAGTCTCTCTACTTCTCAAAGTCTCTCTACTTCTCAAAGTCTCTCTACTTCTCAAAGTCTCTCCGCTTTGTTACCGTTCGCCCAATGTGAAATTCCCTGAACCTGTCCGGACGTCGAGCTTGATATCACCGTCTCCGAACGCGCCTTCAAACGTGCTGCCCTTACTGCCGGTTTGTGTGAAATTATCCCACCGGACATTTATATCGCCGGAGCCTGTACGGGCTTTCACGGCCAGCGATTCCGGACGTTCCGACAGATCTACATTCACATTCCCGCTCCCCGTTTTCACACCGACATCTCCCGTCAGACGGTCCGCCGCAATACGGATATTACCGGATCCGGTCTGCACATCAATCTTGTTCAGCGCAGTCCCGTCAATCCGGATATTTCCGGAGCTGACCTTGCCGATGATATCCGCTGTACTGTCCAGCAGCTTAACATTGCCGCTGCCCAGCTCAAATTCAAGACGTTCCGCCGTAAGTCGCTCCGCATTCATATTGCCGGAGCCGCCGTCGATCCGGATATCCGACGCTGCCACTTCCTCTATATTTATATTACCGCTGCCGGTATCGACCGTAAACCCATTCCAGGATTTTGACGGCAGCTCGACGATCAGGTCCACATTAACGATACTGAACCCGAACGAAAACCCGTTTTCCCGGTCCACACCGATTTCCAGCGTGTCTCCTCGGAGCGAAACGTCCAATCGAATATCATTCGCAAGCCTTGGACTAACGGACCCCGTCAGAGCGACCCGGATGTCGCTTGAGGAGCCTTTAACGACCTTGACATTCGTTCTTGCTACATCGATCTCTATGTTGTTTACTTCCGCAGCATCAACTGTTTCCTCCGCATGAAAGGGCTCCGTTACGAAAGAGAATAAGCTTTTCCCGTTCACCGCCGCAAGCAACCCGATAACACCGGCAGTAATAAATAGTAATCCGAGCATTTTTTTCATGGTTTCCTCCTGACATAGGGATCTTTGAGCTGAGCTCAAAGTCTCTCAGCTTCCATAGGGATCTTTGAGCTGAGCTCAAAGTCTCTCTGCTTCCATAGGGATCTTTGAGTGGAGCTCAAAGTCTCTCTGCTTACATAGGCATCTTTGAGCGAGCTCAAAGTCTCTCTGCTTTTCAAAATCTCTCTGCTTATAAGATATTCCAGCTTCAGCTATTTCATCTTATATCACTTCGAGTACAACAAGACAATAGCCGGCTGAAAACTTTAAGTATCCTTTAACTTTTTTTCGCAAGTTAAAAAATATGGTATATTGGCTATGGAACAAAACAATTAAGGAAGACATAACGGAGGGATCTTATGTCCGGATACGAAATTAATAGGTTTGACGATGGTTATACGATGTACGAGCTTAAGGAGGGCAGTACGGATTCCTTTGTCCGCATTTGTCCGGAACGGGGCGGGATTGCAACCGAATTGACGCTGAACGGAGAGCCGCTATTTTACCTGGACCGCGAAACTTTTCTCGATCCGCAGGCAAATATTCGCGGCGGCAATCCGATCCTCTTTCCGATCTGCGGACAATTAACGGACAAAAAATACGAATGGGAAGATCAGGTCTTCACGATGGCCAATCACGGCGTAGCGAGAACCAGCCGTTGGGAGGTCGTCGGCACAAGCGAACGGGACGAAGCTTCTATTACATTACGGCTGCACAGCAATGCGGAGACTTTGCCTTCATACCCTTTCGAATTCGAGCTGCTCTTTACCTACGTACTGCGGGACGGCACGCTTCGTCTGGAGCAGCAGTATCGCAATCTGTCGGATCGACCAATGCCGATGTATGCCGGATTCCATCCTTATTTCGCTACGAATAATAAAGCCATAGTATACGCGACAGACGCCACGAAGTATTTGGATTATAATGATGAGAAAGTGAAACCAATCGACGGAGCGATTGATCTCGGCGGATTGGTTGAATCCGTTGCCCTGCTCGATGCCAATCACCCGGCGATCAGTTTTGACATTCGTGAAGATTGTTCTGTCCATATGAGCTACAGCGAGCATTTCCGGTATATCGTACTCTGGTCGGCCGAAGGAAAACCGTTCGTCTGCGTGGAGCCATGGATGGCCAAAACAAACGAACTGAACCGCAAAGAGGAGTTAGTAACGATCGAGCCGAACGGACAATTAAACGCATGGCTCGCGATCTCTGTACCGATTCATTCAACTTATAATAATTAAGAGAAGATTGAGGGAAGTTGTCGTTCGGATATCCCCTTGCGCCTATTTTTATTTAATAGTAAATGACTACCAATTAGTTCTAAAGACCTATTCACATGCAAAAAGTATACTGATAAAGTGACTTTAGATGACAATTTCATACATCGTACGATAATGGCAAACCCATTGAAAGATGGGGACGCAAAGCTACAGGGGCTAAGGTGGATAAATTGATGCCATGATGCCTGCCAGCTGCCGAATACGACGGGTTCCCCCGTCTATTCATATATATTCCATGATAGATTGGGGGTTTTTTGCGCATAATTTAATGGTACTTTTTATCAAATATGGTAATTATTAATTCCACAACCATGCTGTCATGACTTGTTTCTGAAACAGGCAAATACAAAGGAGGCTAATTATAATGAGTATTACTAGAGAAAATCATACTACTGTGATTGAGCAGGTGAGTTCGCCTGAACCAACGAAGCCATACAGCCAGTATGCGCCGGATATGCACGTGTCGGTCGGCTGCATCCCGTGCACAAGAGCGCACTTGTCGGCGGTCTCGGCCGCGCTCAAAGCCGGGGATGCGGAGACGGCCCGCGAGGAGATCTCCGCTCTTTTGGAGTACGACCTGACACCGGAGAAGCTGGCCGCGACACCGGAGAAAGACCGTGAAGTTTTAGCGAAGTATGCAGAAGGTATTTCCTCTATACAGCAAAAACTTGCCCAACCTGTACCGGAATTGACTGCGATAGCCGCATCACTCAAAGAGGCGATGCGCTTCGCTAGGGCCGACGGCATAGAGCATCCCGAAGTACAGATTCGGCTTGAGCGTTCGGAAGAACATGTGAACGGCTTGGAGCGGATTCGTTTCGCACCGGAGAAGCTGCTCCGCCTGGACCCGGATATGCGCGAAGAAATTAAACTGGTGTTGCCGGAAATCCGCGAGGCGCGGCATAAACTTTTGAATGGGATCGCGACAACGGATGACCTTGAATTCGTGAGCGCTCGTTTCGCTGAAATCTCGCGTAATATCAATGGTGAACCGGAGGCGCAGATATTAAAACTTGTGCAGGTGGAAGCAGCGGAACTTAATTCACAATTTCGCAGGGATGTTCTCAATGCTTGGGGAGGTAAGTCTTATGAATCAACTAGAACATGAGAAAACATATGCGTTGAATATGGAATGCAGCCTCGAAGACCATCTCCCGTGTGTGCTTGCCACCGCAGTTGGCATGGCGGTTGATATCAGTCAACAGGAAGGTCTGGCCTTAACTCCACAGCTACAACACATTGTGGATACGCAGAAGCTGACTGAGAGCGGCGTGCGATCGGCACTCCATGAATGGTTGGAGACCGTTCCCGAGTCGCAAACAGAAGTTGCCGCAGATCTGCTTAATCTAGTCGAAAACGGAAAATCCAGTTGATTTGTCAGTATATACTCAATGATTTAAGCTAGAAACCTATAAGAATAAAAACATAACGACTACCGACTAAAGTCGGTAGGTTCCTTTTGCGACTGAAAGTCGCTGTTCAGGCTAAAGCCTGCTGAAAAGCAACCTGTGGCTAAAGCCACCTAAAGCTTCCGACTGAAACTCGGCATGCTCATTGATGTAAAACAAAATGCCAACTCTAAAAAAATGTAGTCTTCTCAGTACAGACCGATTGCATGCCGGTTATTTCTAACGGTTATCAGCGACGTTATTTGCCGGTTTGTCCCATTATTCCAAGGCTAACGGTTGCCAGCGCGCCTATTTGTCCATTTTCACGGTTTTAAGAGCGGATTTCAGCAAATAACGGCACCTGCAACCTTTAAAACTTTAAAATGGCGTTTCTTCGCCAAATAGCAGCAAGTACAACCGTTAGCGGAATCAACATTATAATGTTAACCTTCTGCCCTTTCAACGTGCTGGAAGCTGACCGCCTAAAGGTGGTGGGTTTAGACCTGACACATAGAAACTAAAGGATGATCTGTTGTAGATCATCCTTTAATTTAATGTTGCAACGCAGCTTCTTGAACCCGATATTGTAAGGCCTTTCAACGACGCAAGCCTGATCGTCAGCATACAAAGGTTACAGCGAGGCGGAACGATCCCGCGATTTCACGCCCCCTTTTCGCCGAAAAAGATCAAGCAAAGTCGCCGGTTTGGCGGCGGCGAAATATTGGGCCGAATCATCCGGAGCGAGAATGACGCCAAGCTGATGATGCTCGCCGGCAAACCTGGCCCTCTGTACGAACTTAAGCTGCCCTTCAAGGTTGAATACTTCAAGCTTGCAAAAAGCCGAGTTCTCCTGCAGCGCTTCGTGCAGCTCATCCTTCGTCCGAACGCGAATGCCGTTTACCTTGTGAATGACTTCCCCGGCAACAATTCGGAGTTCATCCGCCGGCGTACCCGGTACGATGGCAAGCACCTTTAATCCCTGTTCGTCATGAACGAAGAGCGGGGGATGCTCCGACTCCTTCCGGGCATGTATCCATATGATCGCTTCATGTACCGCAAGTGCGCACAGCGCGGCAACGGGCGTGAGCGGCGCCCACCATGCCGCGGCGGCCGCAACTGCCGTGAGCAGCAAACTGTAATAAAGCAGCGAACCGGAGGTTCGGCGAGCACGCTGCTGAGGCACCATCGAACGGGTCACTTCACTGAAACCAACCACCATCGGCAAACCGGCGATCATCCAGCCTGCCGACCATAAATCGCCGCCGAGCAGGGGCGTCCACGGCAGCGCGGTCTCAGCCGCACTTCCCGTCTGCGCCGGCACGAGCAGCAGCAGCGGCACAGGCCAATAGCCTTGCAACTGATAGCCGCCTACAAGCTTACCACGTTTGCCCTCCATAAACATCGGTGTGGCCAGCCTTGTATTCTGACTGCGAATAAACAGTGCTTCTGCTGCATGCAGCAGGGCTACAAGCAGCAGCAGTCCCGGGATCTCGAGCGCTGCAAGCGAAGCGGATGCCGTGGCAATCCACTGTGCGCCGCCGCTCCAATCCCACCAGCCGGCGCCCCACTGCAGAATACCGAGCAGACCCACACTGTATGCAAAGCAAAGATACCTCACCCGAAACAACAGCAGTACTGCCGCAGTCCCCCACACCCAATAAATCGTGCCTGCGGTAATGGTCACCCCTATAAATGCCATTGTTACCGAGATTACCGCTCCCGCAGCCAGACCTGCAACGACGGTCCTGAACAGCAGAACAGGCCAGGCATGCAGCCGGACATGGAACAATTTGCGTTCCGTTCGGGTCTGCCGAAAATAATGCAACACGATAATGAGGACGGCAATATAATAAAACGGCCCGGCGAGCAGCTGCAGCGCACCATAACCGGCCTGCTGTAAAAGCTCCAATGTTGTCTCCAAATCATCCACACTCCGCTCTGATAAAGAGATTACTCCATAAGCTGTTAAAAAAAGAAGGTCGATGATCCGCCGCGTTGAAGCAAACGAATATCAACCTTCTACAAATTCGACATGGCTGGCGGAAATCCTGCTGGTCAGTTATTCCAGACCGAGCTTCTCCTTCATCACTTCAATCGCCTTCGCCAATTGGCCGTCGTTTTTATCGTCGCGAATCCAACGAATGATTTGCTGCTCCAGCTTCTCAGTGGTCGCTTTATCCGCTTTGCCGGTTACCTGAAGCCCGTTTTCCTTCTGGAACTGCTTCACCGCAGCTTCCGTCTGCTCGCTGAAATACCCGTCTTTGCGATCGACATCATAACCCATGCCGCCTAGCATCAGCTGTAAGCTCTTTACTTCCTCGCTGATCATATCCCGGGTAAGGGTTATTTCTTTCGACAGCCGAGGTGCGCTGTAATAATCGGGCGGCAGTACCTCGATATCCGGTTCAATCCCCTTTTCGTTAATCCAATTCCCATTCGGGGTTAACCATTTGGCAATCGTCATCTTCAGCATACTGCCGTCTCCAAGCGGCTTGCTGTAGCTCACTTGAACGGTGCCTTTGCCGAACGTCGTTTCCCCGACAACGGTCGCTCCCGCTTTCTCCCGGAGCGCTCCGGCCAGCACCTCCGATGCGCTTGCGCTGCCTTTATTCGTCAGCATCACAACCGGGTAGTCTTTCCCTTCGCCCTTGGACAATGTTTGCTCCACCTTGCCGCTGCGTTCTTCCACTTGAACAATCGGTTCGCCATTCGGCACAAACGGCTGCGCAATCTGCACCACGATCGGCAACACGCCTCCCGGGTTGTTTCGGACGTCAATGATAAGCCCTTTCATGCCCATGCCTTCCAGCCGCTCCAGTTCTTCGATGAAACGGTCTCCGGTATTCATGGCAAACTGCCGGATTTCGATTTTGCCGATATGATCGGGAAGCATCTCTGCGTACACCGTCTCCACGTCGACCTCGTCCCGGACAATAATGAGCTGGATCGGTTGCGATACGCCTTCACGACGGATTTGCAGCTTGGCCTTCGTCCCTTTCGGTCCGCGAATCATGGCAACGGCCTCATTCAACTGAAGCCCTTCGAGTGATTCGCCGTTTACGGAGAGCAATACATCCCTCGGCATCAATCCGGCACGTTCGGACGGCGAATCTTTAATCGCCGACACAACGACGATATTGCCGTTCTCCATCGTCACTTCAGCGCCGATCCCCGAGAAAGACCCTTCGATCGATTCCGAGAAATGATCGGCGACATCCTTCTCCATATAGACGGTGTACGGATCGCCAAGCGCCCCCACCATTCCGTTGATGGCACCGTCGACGATCTTCTGCCGGTCCACTTCTTCATAATACTTCGACTCGATCAATGAAAGAACCGCGTTCAGCTTTTTCAGGTCTTTCCCGCTCAGCCCCTGCGCTTCCTGACGCTCCGATTCGGCGGATGCGAGGCCGGTCCGGCTCACGATTTCGCCAACCAGCCACCGGTCCGCCACCGTCAGCGTCACAAACACGGATGCCATCATCGTCAACAATATAAATGCGACGACCGTGCGTGCTTTAAATTTCAACTCCTCCACCACCTTAACCGGCATGCATACCTGATTAGTATATGACATGCCTCTGGGAATTATTTACGTCCAGCTTTGATCGGCAGTTCGGATTAGTCCCGCATCTAACGGAGATAGTTTAACGGATTCTGGGGCTTCTCATTTAACCGCACTTCAAAATGCAGATGCGGTCCGGTCGAATTCCCTGTCGTGCCGACCTCTGCTATCTTGTCACCCCGTTTTACTTTTTGGCCGCTCTCTACCAATATCCCTTTAGGTCTAATATGCGCATACAACGTCCATAATCCGCCGCCGTGATCAATAATTACCGTATTCCCGTAACCGCTTGTCGCCTGGGCGACAATGACCACGCCGGACTCGGCCGCATAAATCGGCGTTCCTTGCGGCGCCGCGAAATCGATGCCGTTATGCATTTTGCCCTTCTGGCCCGTAATCGGATGCGTGCGCGGTCCGAAGCCCGAGCTGATCCGGTAGCCGTCGCCGATCGGACGGAGCAGCTTGCCGCCTTTATAGTGAGTCTCGACCCGGTTCTTCTCCTTCTCCAGATCGGACGCTTTCTTGGCCAGCTTCATGAGCTGCGCTTCCTGTTCTTCCGATATATCCAGCTGCTCTTCCTTTTGCTGATTGAAAGAAAGAATCATTCGCTCCTTTTCTTTCTCTTTATTCACCAGCTGCGCATGATAGGTTTCGAGCCGATCGTATAGCTGATTAACTTCCTCCAGCTTCGTCTCGATCTCTTCTTTCTTTACTACGATCATTTCTCTGTCGCGTTTCTGTTCATCCAGTAATTCCTTCTCCTGGCGGAAAATCGCTTGCAGCGCATCCGACCGGTCCAGGAAATCGGCAAAGCTTGTGGAACCGAACAGCACGTCCACATAAGAGACAAACCCGTTCGTATAACGAAGCCGAAGAATCGATTGCCGCATCGCTTCCCGTTCTTCGATTCGCAGCTCAGCATCGGACAGGTTCCGGGCGGCCGCTTGCAGCTCGTCTTCGGTCGATGCAATCTGGTCCCGTACATTTTGCATATTTACAACCGCATCATTGATCTGGTTGATGATTTCATTAATTGATTTGGCGGTTTCCTCTTTCTTCCGGTCAAGTTCCTGGATGCTCTTTTCCGCCTCGATTTTTCTGTTTTCAGCAGCTTTCATTTCGTCGCGGACTTTCTTAAGCTCGCGATTAATACGATCCACCTCGGAAGAGGCTTCCCCTCCGATCGGCTGAAACACGACGGCCGCTAATACGATGATTGCAAGAAAAGTGAGCGATTTCTTCATGGAAATGGATTCACCTACACTTTCAAGTACTTTCGAACCGAAATGGTACTGCCCCAAATACCGACAAGCGTGCCGATCCCCATCAACGCCGCGACAACAAGAAGACCGGCTTCTTGTAGAGTGACAAGCTTAATCATCATAATGCCAAGCTCGAATTCCGTCGCTTCAACGAGCTTGAAATAGCCGAAAAGCAGCAGTGCGGTAGTAACCAATGAGCCGATGATTCCGATTAAAGCACCCTCGATAAAAAACGGCCAGCGGATAAAAGCGTTCGTTGCACCGACAAGCTTCATGATGCCGATTTCGCGCCTTCTCGCAAGAATGGTCAGCTTAATCGTATTGGAAATAAGAAACATCGCCGTGAGCGCCAAACCCGCCACAATGACAAGCCCAATATTCTGAACGGCATTCGTCACTTTGAAGAGCACTTCAACCGTCCCTTGCCCGTATTTGACGCTGGTGATCGAGGAGGTCTCCGGATTGCCGATCGCCCTGATCTTCTTCGCGACGAAAGAGATCGTTTCGGGATCGATCACTTCGACCGTGAAGGAATCCGGCAGCGGATTGTTCGTTGAATCGTAGCCCTCCAGCAGTTCTTCGCCATCCTCGCCTAAATTGCTGCGAAGAAATTCCAGTCCTTCATCCTTTGAGACGAACTGCACTTTTTTGACCTCCGGCATATTGCCGATCACATTGTTCAATTCGCTGATCGTCTCTTGATCCGTATCCAGCTGGAGATAAACGCGGATCTGCACCTGGCTCTCAATCTGATTGGCCAAATTGTTCACATTAAGAGACAGCAGCAGGAAGACGCCGAGAATAAACAAGGAAATGCCGATTGAGCTGACCGAAGCGAACGTCATCCAACCGTTGCGGACGACATTTTTCATTCCTTCGCGCAAATGGCGGAGCACGGTGCTAAATCTCATACCCATACTCCCCTCTCGCCTCGTCGCGCGTAATGATGCCGTTCTCGATCGCGATGACGCGTTTGCGCAGCCGGTTAACGATTTCGCGGTTATGCGTTGCCATAACAATTGTCGTTCCGCGGAAATTAATTTCCTCCAGCAGGTTCATGATATCCCAAGACGTTTCGGGATCCAGATTCCCGGTCGGTTCGTCGGCGACGATCACCGCCGGACTGTTGACGATCGCCCGGGCAATTGCTACGCGCTGCTGCTCGCCGCCGGACAGCTGGGCCGGCAGACTGTTATGCTTTCCTTTCAACCCGACCAGCTCCAGCACTTCCATTGTTCTCCGTTTAATGATACGGCGCGGCGCTTCAATGACTTCCATCGCGAAAGCGATATTCTCGAATGCGGTAAGCTTGGGAAGCAGCCGGAAGTCTTGAAAGATGACGCCGATGTTCCGTCTCACGTACGGTATTTTTCGGGGCTTCAGCTTGCCGATATTGAATCCGTTGACTGATATTTGCCCTTTCGTCGGCACTTCCTCCCGGTAAATCAGCTTCATAAACGTCGATTTGCCTGCTCCCGAAGGCCCAACCAAATAAACGAATTCATTGCGGTCTATACAAACGGAAACGCCGCGAAGGGCGTGGTTCCCATCAGCGTATGTTTTCCATATATCCTGCATTTCGATCACAGTATCACATCCTGTTGGTATTCAGCTTATTATATTTCGACAGAAACCCCTGAAATCCTTTCCCTTCTTATTGATTCGACATTTTTCTAATAATTCTCATTCTTTCGGTTAAACGCTGCTTTTCCTTAGCAAATCGACGGCTAATTTAGCCTTTACCCGCATAAGCATTAAGGAACGCTGCAGCTCAAGCAGAAACGGCTTTCGCCGTTTTGAATTATGGACGAACGAGGTGGATGGACTTGAAAAGGCTCCTCATCGCAATAGGAATCGGCATTCCCGTGCTGCTGTTTGCGGCATATGGATTTCTTTACTACTACGGAACGCAGCAAACCGTCCCACGCGGTACGGTCGTCGGCGGCGCGGAAATCGGCGGATTGACGATCGGTCAAGCGCTGAAGGAATTGAACCGGATGTGGGATGAATATGAAAACCGCGCGGTTCGCATCGAAGCGAATCCGCATGCGGCGGAGCGCAGTGATTGGACGCTTGGTGAACTGGGTTTTGTGGTTGAACGGGACGAGGTGAGCGCCTTATTGTTGAAGCTCCAGGAAGGGACGCTGCTGGAAAAGGCCGAATACCGCTATCACTTTCCGC
The DNA here is from genome assembly GCA_041281825.1 of Paenibacillus tarimensis. GTDB lineage: Bacteria > Bacillota > Bacilli > Paenibacillales > Paenibacillaceae > Paenibacillus_D > Paenibacillus_D tarimensis_A. The sequence continues at coordinate 5,724,407 of CP166298.1, forward strand.
GGTCGCATGATTTGAAGCTTAAATGGAACCGGGAACTGTTCGAGAAACAGATCCGGGCGCAGTGGGGCTGGCTGGAATTCAGCGAACCGGCGAATGCGCAGCGGACAATTACCGATAACGACGAGATTGTCTACCGGCCGCATACCGACGCTTATCGCCTGGATATGAAGACACTCTTTGAAAACGTCAAAAAGTGGGCCGTAGCGGGAGGGAACCCGGATCCCGAATCCCCCGACTCGGCAATGATTTCGGTCTTCCCTATTGCAGCCGATATGCATCAGTCGACCTATGCGCTGCCGCTCCATACGATCTCCCCCAATCTCACGCTTGAGCGGCTGAAGGAGCAGGGGATTGATCGTAAGATCGCTTCCTTCACAACCGACTTCAGCACCAGCTCGGAGGGGCGGGCTTTTAATGTCGCTTCAACCGCCAGCACGCTGGACCATTGGGAGCTCGCCCCGGGAGAAGTATTCGATTACCGCAAAGTCATCCACGCAACGGAGGAGCATTACGGCTTCCGCGAAGCGCCGGTCATTCTGAACGGCGAGCTTGTGCCCGGTGTAGGCGGCGGCATTTGCCAGGTGTCCAGTACGCTCTATAATGCGGTTCTGCTGGCCGGACTGGAAATCGTTGAGCGGCGCAACCATTCGCTTCCCGTATCCTACCTGCCGACAGGAAGAGACGCGACGTTCGCGGACGGTTATATTAACTTTAGATTCAAGAATACGACCGGCAAGCATCTGATCATCCGCACCGAGGTGGAGAACCGCGAACTGACCGTGAAGCTGTTCGGAACGATGCCCGAGAACGTTTCCTACCGGATCGAATCGAAAACCGTGAAGGTTATCGAGCCCCCGGTACGCGAAGTACAAAGCGCGGCCGTCCCGCCCGGAGGCAGAATCGTGCTGCAAAACGGGAAGCCCGGTTATGAAGTGGATACGTACCGGATCAAGCTGGTGGACGACGCGGAAGTGTCCCGCGAGAAAATATCGCATGACCGCTATAAACCGCAAACGACGACGGTAGGCGTACCCGCAAGCGGGAATACCGGTCCGAACGGCAAACCGGCAGCCCCGTCTGTCGATTCCGTGGAGAGCAGCGGTGACACTGAAGCGGTTATCGAGGACGGCGTGGATGTGTCGGGTATTTGAGAAAATATATTTTCAAAAAAAACACGCAATCTCTCTGCGGAGACTGCGTGTTTATCATTTCATTCTCTATACCGTCTGCGGTCAATCGGACTTCCCGCTCTCCGGCTCCCTGTCCGGCAGTTGGCTTACATAGCTGTCGGAATACTGCAGCAGCTCGAGCGCACGTTCAAACTCCTCTTCCGACGGTCCCTCAGATGATACGCCCCCGTCTCCGGTCAGCGAATATTTGGTGCCGTCCTCGTAGCCGCTGCCCGGCATGAACAGCGATTTTCCGCTGACGAACGATCCCGTCGGCAAATAATAACGCTGCGGCAGCAAATTATAGGTCTGATTTACGATATCCTGCCCGAAATGAATGTAATCGTCCAGAGATACTCCCATCAGGTTGGCGACGGTCGGCAGCACGTCGACTTGCCCGCCAATCTGCTCGAACACTGCGGAATATGTGAAATCATCGGAAATAATGGCGAACGGAATATTAATCATATCCATATACCCGTATTCGTACCCGTAGATTTCTTCCATCAGCTCTTTATCCTTTTTGGTCAGAGAATAGATCGGCAAGCCGAGATGATCTCCGTAGACGACAACCAGACTATCTTCCCATACCCCGCTCTTCTTAAGCTCATCTATAAATAGGCCAAGCGCATAATCGGCATAATTTTGAGAGCGGATATAGTCGCCGACGAACGTACCTTCATACCGCTCCGGCAGCGCCATCTTATATTTTTCCTCCGGAATGGTGAACGGGTGATGGGCGGTCATCGAGATCACATGCGCATAGAATGGTGTGCCGGACCGGTGCATCGCTTCGATTTCATCCAGCGTTTTATCATACAGCACTTCATCGGAAGGACCGAAGAAGATCGTATCCTCCTGCCCGAAATACGCCTGGTCGAAATAACGGTCGAAGCCCAGCGCCTTGTACATCTCGCCGCGGTTCCAAAATTCCACGACATTGGTGTGGAACGTGGCCGTCTGATATCCTTGCCGCTGCAGCAGCTTCGGCAGGCTTGGAAGCTGTTTCCCCGCATATACGCCCGATGCCGCTCCCCGCGGCGGAATGTAATACGACGTATTGACGACGAACTCCGCATCCGACGTGTTCCCTTGACCGACCTGCTGATAGAAATTTGGGAAATAAAAATGTTCATTCATCAGCCTGTTCATGACCGGAGTAACCTCCTGCCCTTCCAGCTCCAGCCCGATCAGAAAGTTCTGAAACGATTCCATCTGAATAATAATCAGATTTTTCCCAGCGGCCGCCCCGTTGTAATTAACGGCCCCGGGTTTGCGGATGCCTTTAAGCGCCCAGATCGATTCCTGCGATATCTCCCGCAGCTCGACCTGTTCCTGCTCCTCCTTATCGAGTATCGTGTACGCCTCGTAATTTAGAATGCCCATTTCCTCGGCCTTCTTAATTTCGTTCATGCTCGCGCGGTTCGGCATCACATTCACAAAGCACAGCACCAGTGACAGGACGAACAACGACATCACAACCGCACGTCTCTCCCGTCTGACAGGCTGCGATTTCCATACGGCGGATTTCTTTTTCCGGAGCAACAGAATGCCCATCACAATAATATCCGCAAAGATCAGCAAGTAATAGGGATGCATTAATGAAAACACGCTGTTTTTCACCGCGGTAACCTGGTTTACCTGATCCAGCGCATGGTACGTTACGATGACGCCGTAATATTTATAGTACATAATGGCAGCGAAGAAAATGCCCGTAATGAGAAGATTGGCGGCCATATAGTAGAACATCTTCCGCTTCGAAGCAAACCATTCGATCAGGCAGAAGATAAGCCAAATAAACGGTATTTCCGTTATCAACGGCGTCAGCGACAGACCGTGTCCGAAAATAACGAGGTAGGCAAGATAGCTTTTGAGCAGGAGCAACAAGGAAAAATAGTAGAATGGCTTCGTTCGCAGAGCCTTTAAAGGCTTCATTATGGACATGGTATCTCTTCCTTTCATAGCAAAACAGGCCGGCTTCATTGATAACCGCCCGCGTTCAGTTTTTATACTATTCCTGGACGGCCAAATGAGCAAATTAAATTTATTTAACCTTCGGCTTGTTCATAGACGGACAATCGGCGGGAAATGTTGCTTAGATGAGGTCACAAGCTGTATACGGCTTCGCCGTACTCCGGCGGCTTAGCATCGTTTCGCGGAGATTTCTAAGTTGATATAAGAGTGAAACTTATTGATTCTTAGAAAATCAAGCGTAAACGGCTTCGCCGTCCTCTGGCGGCTAAGCTTCGTTTCGCGGAGAATTCTAAGCAGATATAAGTGTGAAACTTATAAATTCTTAGAATTTAAGAAAAACGCCTGACGGCCTCCTTTGAAGTGCAAACTCAAACTATTGCGCGTTGGGGGAGCAAATGCGGATGGCCTCCAGCCGCTGCCCAACTCGTGTTCTTTTGGATTGTATTTTATGGATACAACACGAGTTCAAAGGCGGCACGTAAACTTTACGACCATTCCCCATCCCCTCCCTATTCTACTTCAGTGCTTCCTGCCACAGTTTTTTCTCCTACTCGATCCGTTAAACGGTACTCGTAACCGCGTACACCTTTGTAGTATTCCGGATGCTTTTGCTATGTAACCCGATTATATTGTGAATATACCGGTATTATTATCACTCAAGATGCATTTCCTGCAGCTAAAAACACAGAAAAGCTGATTTTTGAGCATTCAACCTGCATTTCCTACATCATAATTTTAACAATATTACCAATTCCGCAGAGAATGGAGAGATAAGATGTATGTTTTGCATTTCAGGCATCATTATTGAACCTGTTCCGCCAAATAAGCTGTACATTTTACAGTTCAGTAATCCATCCCCCGTTTTCCGACCTGATCGACGACGAATCGTTTCGCAGTTAAGTACCAGCCCGCACTGGAGTGGAACTTATACTTTCTTATATGTCAAGCTTAACCGGCTTCTCCGTCCTTTGACGCCGGTGAACAGTTTCGCGATGAAAGATAAGTCTGTCTAAGAGTGAAACTTATACTCTCTTATTTTTCAAAAAAAGGACTGAACCGCCGTCACCATGACGGTTAAGTTCAGTCCCTTTATTTTCCGGATTCTCGGCTCACTCCGGCGTATGCTTCGGCAGCTGCCGCACGAAGCTGTCGGATAATCTTAGCAGCTCCAATGCCCGGTTGTACTCTTCTTCGCTGACTGTAGCAGCAATTGGCCGGGTGCCGATCTGATGGATCGTGCCATCATGGAAGCCATTGCCCGGAACGAACACGGCTGCATCGTTCAAAAATGAGCCGGACGGCAAATAATAACGCTGCGGCAGCAAATTGCTCTGCTGGTTAAGCAGATCCTGCCCGAACATGATCCGGTCCCGCGCATCGATTCCGAGCAGATTGGCCACAGTCGGCAGCACATCGCTCTGACCGCCGAGCTGTGTAAACGTCCGTTGTTCGGTCACGCCGGGCAACGAAACGGCAAGCGGGATGTTCAGCATATCCGAGTAACTGTAGACCCGGCCCAGTATGTCTTCCAACAGGCTGCGGTCTTTCGGACCCAGCGAATACATGGGCAGTCCGAGATGGTCGCCGTAAACAAGCACAAGGCTGTTATCCCACAGTCCCCGCGCCTTCAGATCGTCAACGAACAAACCAAAAGCATAGTCCGCATAATGCTGGGCCGTCAAGTAGTCGCCGAGGAACGTTCCCTGGTACTCCTCCGGCAGCTCCAACGTTAATTTATGCTCCGGAAGCTTGAAAGGATGATGGGCCGTCACTGCGATGATATGTGCGTAAAAGGGCTGCTCTTGAGCCGACAGCCGCTGCAGTTCTTCCGCCGTTCGTTCATACAGCACCTCATCCGAGGGACCGAACGAAATGATATCCTCATCCCCGAAAAACGGCTGATCGTAGTACTTGTCGAATCCGATCGCTTTATACATCTCGTCCCGGTTCCAGAACTTGACGTCGTTCGTATGGAAGGTGACGGAATGATATCCGTTCTCCCGCAGCAGCTTAGGCAAGCTCGGCAATTCTTTGTCGCCGTATACTTGCGAAGCCGCGCCGCGCACCGGGATATACAGCGAAGTATTGACGACGAACTCCGCATCGGACGTATTGCCTTGCCCTACCTGCTGATAGAAATTATTGAAATAGTAGCTTTCCGAAATCAGCTCGTTCATATTCGGCGTCACTTCACGCCCTTCAAGCTCGAGGCCGAGCAGAAAACTCTGGAATGCCTCCAATTGAACGATAATGACATTCTTGCCCGCTGCTGCGCCATGCAGCTCAGGCTCTTCCGGTATGGCAATGCCCTTCAGCTCCCGGATCGCCTCCGGTGTAATCTCTTCAAGCGGAAGCGTATCCTCCTTTTTATCCTTCAAAATCGTGTACGCTTCATAATTCAGCAGTCCCATTCCGGCCGCCTGGTTCAGCTCGTTCATGCTGGCGCGGTGCGGCCAAATATTCGCCAGACTGACCGTCACAAGGCAGATCAGAGCAACGCCGATAAATCTTCCCTGCGTTTTGCGGGAGATCCGTATTCTCCACTCCCTTGTCGACTTCCCGGCAAAGAACCAAAAGCTCAGCACAATAATATCGATAAAGATTAGCATATATTGCGGGTCGATCAAGGAAAACACGCTGTCCTTCACTTCCGTCACTTGATTTACCTGCATCAGCGCATGGTAAGTGACGATCACCCCGTAGTATTTGTAGTACATGATTGCCGCAAAAAAGACGCTGGTCAGCAGTAAATTAACGGCCATGTATAGAGCCAGCTTACGCCTGGAAGCCATCAGCTCAATCAGGCAAAAGATGACCCAGACGGACAAGATGTCGGTAATCAGCGGCTTCCATGTCCAGCCGCCCTCAAAAATAACAAACCAGGTTAAATAAATTTTAAACAACATGATCGCTGAAAAAATAACAAACGGCTTTGTCCAATTGCGGTGTCCAAAGCGGAACAGTCTGTTCATATCCGCCCTCCTGTTTTTAGAAGCATAAGGTTTATTATACCAAAATCCATTTCTTATAAAAACTTACTTTGGGTGAATTTTCAACCAATTTATAATATCGAAAATGTTGTTCACCGGCACAACTAGAAGATTCGGGGCCCCGAGCTTCGCTTCATGCTCCTGCCCGGATGGAACGAAGAACGCATCCGCCCCCGCTCGGTAGACTGTATAAGCTTTCTGCCGGATGCCGCCAATCTGGCCGATCGTACCGTCGGCCGCAATCGTTCCCGTCACGGCGACACGGTTGCCCATTGTCACGCCGCCCGGCGTAAGCTGATCGAGCAGAGCCAGCGTCAGCGCCGCTCCGTGGGAAGGCCCTCCTTCATGGGCGAGATAAGTCCGGAATGAAACATGTCGCGGCAGGTCGAGCTCCAGGTCGTCCATCACCTGGATGCCGAACGCGGCCCGCTCTTTATCATCCGGATGCTCCGTCGTCGGGACGTCCACGATATGTTCCGTTCTCCCGCGCACTAGCTTGACCCTCACCAGATCGCCAGGCTTCACCAAACGCATCCGGTCCTGGAGCTCCGTTGTCGATGCGACGGTTCCTCCGTCGATTCCTACTATTACATCGCCAGGCCGCAGCAGTCCGATCGCCGGACGGCTCAGCTCGACCGAGATGATTTTGGCCCCGTGCGACGTTACGCCTTTGCCGAGCCCCGCGGCATGCATGGCGACGGCACTGCCCATGGCATCGGCTTCTTCCTTCATATCGCGAACGAGCGTCTCATAAGCGCCTACGGACATGCCGAGATTTTCAATCGGGTGAAACGCGTAATTCGGAAACAGCTTCGCATACAGCCAATCGGCCGGGAAAGCCGGTCTATCGAACACGAGTACGCCCATAATTTCGCCTTTGGCGGATCCCCCATCAACGCTTGCATACCGGTTCATATTCACCGTCAAGCCGGGGTATGTCACAAGATAGGATGTCGGCCAGAACAGCCCGGCCAGAAGCGCCAGCGATATAAGCAAGCCAGCCGCACTTCGCCAAGGCAATTGCCCCGGGCGCAAACGCAGCTCCGAGGCAGCCGAATCCCACACAGTCAGCAGCCAGCCTGAACCAATCAAAGCCGCGAGGACGATCAGGCTCGGAAGAGAGAGCTCGCCGGTCGTAACCATGACCAGCAGAACAGCCGCGGCTGCGCATGAGATTGCTCCGATCAGAGCCCTTCTCAGTATGATGACGGAATGCCGGCCTCCAACCCTGTACTCATGAACAACCCCCTTCACGGAAGCGATCAGCCAAAGCAGCGGCGTAATCAGCAATAACAGCATAAGCGGATTGAGCAAATCGATCCAATACAACGCTCTGCCGATCCTCAGCGGGTCAGGCAGCCAGATCAACTCGCCGGTAACAAACAGCACAATCGCGCCCGCCATTCCGATGATGTACATACGCTGCCATCGCATAATACGCACGCCCCTTCCTTTAGAGTTTGTTTAAAAAGTCCGCTTTTGATCACGAAGTATTCCAGGAAGTATCTCGACGTCGGATCTTGAATTCAGCCGGAACACTGAAAAACCGGTCTTTTTAAACTCCTACTATTAAAGTACCGCATTACTTATATTTTCCTATTAAGCGGGCGCGCGCGCAAGTCTTGGGCCAAGACTGCCCCTTGGCAGCCCGGCGATCTCTCGCTTCCTGTACCGTTTTATTCAAGCAATCTGCCCAAAGGCCTGTATAACCTGTCGATCATCTGCGTCGGTCCCGGCATGTCCGGGAAAAAAATAAGCAACGCCGCCAGAACAGCTCCGATTCCGACCAGTATCACAAACGCGGCTTTTTCTCTGCTCTTCTTTCCCCGGCTGAATCTCGGCCATTCGTAAAGCACAATGAGACCTATAACAGCCAACGCTGCGGACAATGCGCCCCATTTCATTTTTTCTTCACCTCATCCCCAGGCAGACCTTGCGGATTAGTGGACATGCCCGGCCTGAGAATTTCGGCCTTGCTGTCAAACCGTATCTCAACCGTCGGAAAAATATCCTCCCACTCCTCTTGAACGCGGCTCCATTCCTGCGGATATTTCCGGTGGAAAACCTCCCCGAAGCCGACGATGTCCGCCTTCATCTTCTGCACGCTCGTAAGGGCCAGCTCTATTCTCCGTTCCAACATTTCTTTCAAATCCTCCTCAAGCATGCGGACAAGCTTCGGATTCATCAAATTCAGATTGCTGGCATTGTGAATGATGTCGTCCTCCGTTTTCAGTCTGACGGTCATCTTCCACTTCCCGTTCTCTATCACAGGAACGAGCTCGGTATTGGCCCGGAGAAGCGTCATCGATACGTATCCCTCACCTCTTTTAGGCCTTACCGTCACGTTTGCATGTCTGATTTCATTTCTCAGCCAGAGCACGCCCCTTGTCAGCTTATCGTCAATGGAGCCGATCATTTTATCTCTCCTGAATACGGCCGTCCGGTTAATATAGGCGATCGTTTCCGATGGTTTGGAACTGTTCTCCGGCGGCAGTATACTTACCAAAGGAAGAGCGGCCGCCCTTGCGTCGCCGACCAGCATACGCAGCAGATTTTTCAGTGTAACCTTCATCATCGTTTCGGATTTGGCCAGCTCACGCAGCACTTCCGAGGAACTGCGCTCAAGCGGGGGAAGCAGGCTCATGACATCCTTCGCGTTTCCTTCACTCACAAACATAAATGACCGCAGATTGGTCTGCGGGTGGCGGGCAAAAAAATCAAGATGCTCCCGGATCCCTTCCCTGGCCAGCTTCTCCCCAATGACAATGACTTTGGCATGCCCCCAAAAGCTTCTTCGAGGAATTTTCTCCTGCACATCGGAAATTGCATCCCCCAGCGTGGCTCCCGTCCCTGTCCGTATTATCGTTTCACTGTCACCGCCACCGCCGCCGGTTCCTCCTTGACCGCTGCCTACCGCTTTGGGAATCGACAGCTCGACGGTAAGATCGATTGCCCCTTCGTCTTTTTTATCCATGGCCACTCCGACCACCAGAGCCAGATCGTTGATTTCCGTCCGGTCCCAGCAGCCGGTCAGCAGCAGAACGCCAGCCATCACGAATACGAGCAGAACCTGTTTGACGGCATTCCGGACATCGCAAATACTCCAACCGAAACCGGGCTTCATTAGTCCGGCCCCTTCTCGTCCATACGAATCCCTTTGCGCAGAGAGGCGACGATCAGTAGCAACAACGGAAGGACGGTTTGAACGGACATTAAATAAAAAGCGGATGACGTTCCGAGAAAATGGGCCAGTTCCGGCAAATTTGGAGCAGACCAGATGGCGAACAGGACCAGCAAAATTCCGAGCGGAAAGACGAGCGGTCGATAGTCCGAGAGATTTAACCATTGGGCCGTACCCAAAGCTAAAATGTAATAAAAGACGGAAATTTTAATAAACGCTCCGACGACCCAGATCGCCATGACGAGCGCTTCGAGATGCTCCAGAAAATCGGCGATGCTGATGTAACGGACAACGCTCATCACAGGGTAAGTCAAGCTGCCGGTAATTTCTCCAAGCACGAACAGAACCGCCAAATTGGACAACAGCATCGTTGACATGACCGCGGCCACGGAAATCATTCCCCATTTCAGGCCTTTTTTCCGATCCTTCAAGTACGGAAGCAGGAATGACATGAGCACAAACTCGCTGAACCACCCCATCGGGGTGACGGCTCCCTTAAAAGAAGGCATCCATCCTTTTTCCATCACCGGAAACATATTTTTGATTTCTAGATCCCCCAGAAGAAGAACGAGTATAAACAGCAGAAGGAGAAGAATGACGGGAACGGACATTTGCCCGAGTCTCCCTAATACCTCAACGCCGCCGCGAACCGCCATTGCGCAAGCCAGCGTCATAATGCCGGCGACTGCAATCAACGGCGTTCTCGTCAGAAAGGCGCCCACGACGAATTCCCCGTACTCCCGGATAATGACGCCATTGACATGCAGATAAAAAAACAGCAGCAGCAGACCGATTATTTTCCCCGGAATAACCCCGACGATTCGGCTGCTGTACTGGATTATCGTATCATTCGGATACAGCTTATTTAATTGACCGGCGAAATATACGGTAAGAAAACCGACCAAGGATGCCCAGAGCGGCGAAATCCACATATCGCGCCCGGCGTGATGTGTCGTTATCGCCGGAACTAATAACAAAGCCGTTGCAATAACCGTCGGGTACATCATGATCCCCATCTGCAGCGCGGATATCTTCCCTTTCTCAAGCATGCTGTCACCTCCGGTCCTTTCTTGGTTGTTCACCGCCGCGGGAGGGACCCGGCTTTTGATTGGCGGCCTGACGGTATTTATTCCACTCCCCGGTCAGTCGCGGCCGCGTGTTCAGCATCCACCACGGCGCCCGCATCAACACATCTCTCATATCCCTGCTATTCATCGGGGCCATCGGACTAAGGTATGGAACGCCGAAAGAACGCAAGGTGCACAGGTGGGTGACCATGATAATGATGCCCATCATGATGCCCAGGAGTCCCAGCGTTCCCGCCAGCAGAATCATCGGGAAACGAAGCATGCGAATGGCAATTCCCGCGCTGTAGCGTGGAAGGGTGAACGACGCAATTCCGGTAATGGCAACAACCATAACCATCGGCGCGGAGACAAGACCGGCCTGAACGGCCGCTTGACCTATGACCAGGGCGCCTACAATGCTGACCGCAGACCCGACCTGTTTAGGCAGCCGGATCCCCGCTTCGCGCAACGCCTCGAAGGTAACCTCCATAATAAGCGCCTCAATAAGCGCCGGGAAGGGAACCTGCTCCCTTGAAGCCGCAATGCTTAAGAGCAATGTCGTCGGCAGCATCTCTTGATGGAAAGTGAGAACCGCCACATACAGCGATGGAAGCAGCAGGGAAATGAGCAAAAATAAATACCGCAGCCAGCGGATGGCCGAACCGATCATAAACCGTTCATAATAGTCCTCGCTGGATTGAAGCATGGAATACAGCGTGATTGGCGCAATCAGGACAAACGGCGTTCCGTCCACCAGGATGGCGATTCGCCCTTCCAGCAGACCGGACACGGCTACGTCGGGCCGCTCCGTGCTCATCAGTTGAGGGAACGGAGAGAACGGATTGTCTTCAATCATTTCCTCGATATATCCGCTCTCCAGTATTCCGTCGATCTCGATGCGCTCTAACCGATTCACCGCTTCCCGGATCAAGGTGTCGTCAGCTACACCGTCGATATAAGCCAAAATAATATCGGTCCGGGTGTAACGGCCGGCCTTTAACGATTTCAATTTAAGATCGGGGGTTCTCAGCCTTCTCCGCAGCAGCGAAGTATTCACCCCCAGCGTTTCCGTAAACCCCTCGCGCGGCCCTCGGATAACCGTTTCGGCCGTCGGTTCTTCGATGGAACGCTTCTCCCATTTGGCAAGCCCCATAGCGAATCCGCAGTTGTCCCCTTCGACCAGCAACACCGGATTGCCAAGCGAAAGGTTCGATACGCATTCGGTAAAAGTTCCGACCTCCGTCACCTTCGAAACGGACAGCCTCCGTTTCAGCAGCTCATTCCGCATGCCGCCCTCCCCCGCCGTCTCTCGCATTAGCGGCGCCAGCACATGGCTGTCGATCTCCTCAATGTTCGATAACCCTTCGATGTAAATGAGACAGGCGTCTTTACGTCCGCCGATCGTAAACCGGCGGAATACGATATCGGAGCAATCGCTATAAACCGTTTGAAGAAGCTGAACATTATGATTTAGATCCGCTGAGACCGGAACTTGAACCTGCTCATTCTGCGCCGGGTGTTCTATTGCCATTTTCAAGTCCCTCTTTCTGTCTGACAAAAATGCCTTTCCCCTATTTTATCCAATGCCTATAGGACTTAACCGCCTGCATGAAGCACGCAAAAATGAGAGATTTATAAGAAAACCCTTTTAACAAATCAACGTTTATGATATAATGAAAGCGCTAACATTTTTCATCTCTTATAGGGGGGATTTTGAAAATGAGCGCAGTCTTGAAAATGAAAAGCCTGTACGACTTTGAAGTCGAGTCAGATATCCTGTTTTTCAAGGTAGGCTCGCACAATCTTGTCAGCTTCCACGGCCGGAACTATCATATAAAAAAAAGGATGTCCGCCGAACAGCTGCGGCAGATGGTCGCCGAAACCGGATTCGTTCCGATCAAGTCGGATTGTTATGTCAATGTGAGCAAAATCACCTCGATTGAGGACGATTTCATCTACTTCGGCCTCAAACACGGGGACTGCAAGACGCTTTCCGTCTCGCGGAGAAAACAACATCTCCTTCTGGAAATGATGAAGAAGTGATACTAACAGGGCAATGATGCCTAAGCGGAAAATGGCGGTGCGGGAGTGATTACTCCTGCACCGCCATTTTCTAGTTTTATCTACCTGTCGCCGAGCGACAAAGAATCCTCTTTCCTCATCGGGAATTGTTTAATCACAGTCAAATGTATCTACGGATTGAACACCTCCGGTAAAGAAGGCGGAAATCTCCCATGGTACAATAATGATAAAGACTATACTATTTTATAAAGGATGTGTATCTATGGCCAGCGTCAGAATCGGTATTGTCGGACTCGGTAATATGGGAACCGGCCATGCGAGGTATTTGATTACGAATGAAGTAAAGAACGCTGTTTTGACAGCGGTTTCTGATCCGCGTCCGGAGCAGCTGGCGTGGGCGGAATCCAACCTCGGACCAGACGTTCACCGATATTCGGGCTACGAAGAAATGGTTCAGTCCGGCAATGTGGACGGCGTGCTCATCTGCACCCCCCATTACGCCCACCCGGAACAAGCGATCTATGCCCTTGAACGGGGTTTGCACGTACTGATCGAAAAGCCGGCCGGCGTCTATACCGCCGAGGTGAGACGAATGAACGAGGCGGCCGCGGCAAGCCCGGGCGTATTCGGCATCATGTACAATCAGCGCACCAACCCGCTCTATGCCAAGCTGAAAGAATTGGTTACCTCCGGCGAGCTCGGGGAAATCCGCAGAACGAACTGGATCATCACGGACTGGTACCGGTCGCAGAGCTACTATGATTCCGGCGGCTGGCGCGCAACCTGGGCCGGCGAAGGCGGCGGGGTGCTCATTAACCAGGACCCGCATCAGCTTGACCTGTGGCATTGGACGACCGGACTTAAGCCGGTCCGCATGCGCGCATTCTGCCAATTCGGCAAGCACCGCAACATTGAGGTGGAGAACGACGTCACCGCTTACGTCGAATACGAGAATGGAGCGACCGGACTGTTCGTAACATCAACCTTTGAAGCGCCGGGAACGAACCGGTTTGAAGTCTCCGCCGACCGAGGCAAAGTCGTGATCGAAGACGGGAAGCTGACGTTTTGGCGGAATCGTGTGCAGGAATCGGAATTCAACCGCACGTACAAAGGCGGATTCGGCGCGCCGGAGTGCTGGAAATGCGAAATTCCGGTGGGCCGCGGCGGAACGGATCATAAGGGCATTACGCAGAACTGGGTGAATGCGATCGTAAACGGGACACCGCTGCTCGCTCCCGGTGAAGAAGGCATTAACGGGCTTATGCTCTCCAACGCGATGCTTCTCTCCACCTGGACGGATGACTGGGTAAACTTCCCGATCGACGAGGAGCTATTCTACTCGAAACTGCAGGAACAGATCCGGCAATCCCAAACAAACAAGAAAACGGACGAATATCGTACGCTTGATGTGAAAGGAACTCATTAAAAATTGGAAGCGGAGAGACTTTGAGAAGCAGAGAGACTTTGTGAAGCAGAGAGACTTTGAGCTAAGCTCAAAGATCCCTATGTCATGCTCAAAGATCCCTTGGAAGCGGAGAGACTTTGAGCTCCGCTCAAAGATCCCTTGGAAGCGGAGAGACTTTGAGCTCCGCTCAAAGATCCCTATGTTAGGAGGAAACGGAATGAGCAAACAGGACGGCATGAACTACGCTCCGCAAGGAAAGCCGAGTCCCGTCGTGGAGCCGGGACAATTTACTTTCGCAGCGATGGCGCTCGAGCACGGACATATCTACGGCATGTGCAACGGCTTGATTGAAGCCGGAGCGACACTGAAATGGGTGTATGACCCGGACCCGGAGAAAGTAAAGAGATTCTGCGACAAATATCCGGGTGTGGCCGTCGCGTCATCGGAGCAGCAAATTTTGCAGGATCCGGAGGTGCGGCTTGTCGCCGCTGCCGCCATTCCGTGCGACCGCGGCCCGCTTGGCGTTCAGGTGATGAAGCACGGAAAAGATTATTTTACCGATAAAACGCCGTTCACGTCGCTTGAGCAGCTGGCCGAGGCCAGGGCCGCAGCAGAAGCGACCGGGCGCAAATATGCGGTCTATTACAGCGAACGCCTGCATGTCGAAAGCGCCGTCTTTGCCGGCCAGCTTGTCCGGGAAGGCGCAATCGGGCGGGTCGTGCAGGTACTCGGACTCGGGCCGCACCGGCTGAACGCCCCTTCACGGCCGGGCTGGTTTTTTGAAAAAGAAAAATACGGCGGCATTCTGTGTGACATCGGCAGCCACCAGATCGAGCAATTTCTCCATTATACCGGTTGTACGGATGCAGACGTGCTACATAGCAAAGTAGGCAATTACAACAACAAGCAATACCCCGAGCTGGAGGATTTCGGCGATGCGACATTAGTGGGCAACAACGGCGCAACCCACTATTTCCGGGTCGATTGGCTGACGCCTTCGGGCCTGTCCACATGGGGAGACGGACGGACGCTGCTGCTCGGAACGGACGGTTATATCGAGCTGCGCAAATATGTTGATATCGCCCGCGAGAAAAGCGGCGACAATCTGTACCTCGTCAACGGCGACGGCGAGCAGCGAATCGAGATTAGCGGCAAAGTCGGATACCCTTATTTCGGTGAGCTGATCCTCGATTGCCTTAACCGTACCGAGCATGCCATGACGCAGGCTCATGCGTTTAAAGCGGCGGAGCTGTGTCTTCTCGCTCAGCAAAAAGCGGTCCGCGTGGAATAATTAAATTTTCTTGGAGGTTGATGTATAATGAAACTATCCATATTTACCGTATCCACGCCCGATTTGACGCCGGAAGAGCTGACTGCGGCCGCCAAGGCGGCGGGCCTGCAAGGCATCGAATGGCGTTTCAAGGCGACTCCGGAGGAAAGGAAAGCCGAGAAGCCTTCCTATTGGGGCAATAACCTCTGCTCGATCTCGCATCTGGGCGACGAATCCGAATGGGACCGTTTCAAACGCGCTACGGAAGCGGCTGGACTCCAGACGACCGGCGTTACCCCTTATTTGGCCGTCGGCGATCTCGAGGCAACGGAGCATGTGCTCCGGGCAGCGCGTTACATGAACGCTAAGATGATCCGGTTAGGCGTTCCGGGTTACAGCCGGGATAAAAATTATAACGACCTGCTCGAGAAAGGCCGTAGCTATTTGCGCGAAGCGGAAGCATTGTGCAAGCAGTACGGTGTGAAAGGGCTTGTCGAAACTCATCATAACACGATCGTACCGAGCGCTTCCGCCGCTTACCGGCTGGTCGAAGGGCTCGATCCCGAGTGGATCGGCGTACTGTTCGATCCGGGCAATATGGTGCACGAAGGCTACGAAAATCACCGGATGGGCATGCAGCTTCTCGGCCCGTACCTGGCGCATGTCCATATTAAAAATGCCGGATGGTTTCCGCAGGATACGGAAGCGGGTCAGCCGGTGCAATGGCGGTCCGATTGGGCCGGCTTGGAGAAGGGAATCGTGTCCTGGAGGCAAATGATCGACGACCTGCGTTCGGTCGGATATGACGGATGGCTCGGCCTGGAAGATTTCAGCGGCGAGCTTGATTCGGTAGCCATACTGAACGATTTTGCCCGCATTATGAACGGATTGATTAACGAGGACCAGTAGCTGGTCTGAACCTGAATGCTGGAGGAATCCGCCATGCTGTCCACCGACTTCGACCGCAAAGGCATGATCGATTTCACCTACCGGTCGGCAGCGCCGTTCGTTACCGGTCTGCACTCCCATCCCGTTTACGAGGTCTATTACTTCCATGAGGGAAAATGCAACTACCTGATCGGAGACAAAATTTTCGTCCTGGCCCCCGGCGACCTGATCATTATGTACGGCATGACGCTGCATTGCGCGAAAGTCGATCCTTCGGCGGATTATATACGGTCGATTATCCATTTTGAACCGGAGGCGATCCGCCCGTTTATCGAGCAGCCGCACATGATTAACGTCTTGCAGCCGTTTCAGGAGCTGAGAAACCACCGGATACGCCTGCGCGGCGAGAAGAAGGAAGAAGCGGAGCGGATTCTCGCATTCATGCACAAGCAGCAGCAGCTGCAGAACCGGATCGGCGATAACCGGATGCGGCTCGCCTTCGTCGATCTGTTGCATTTCATCTATGAACAATGCTTGCAGCCGCTCAGCAGCAGGCCCGATCTTCCATCCGAAAAAGAGAAAACCGTGCAGGAGATCATTTCCTTTCTTGAACGGCATTATGCGGAAGACCTTAACCTGGACCAGGTGCAGGAGCATATGCATATCAGCAAATCGTACCTGGCCAAAATTTTTAAGGAAGTAACGGGGGTTACCATCTTTGAGTTCATCTACCAGTGGCGCATCAATCAGGCGCGGATGCTGTTTCTGCTTCATCCCGAGCTGTCGGTAACGGATGTTTGCTTCCGGGTCGGATTCAAGCATCTGGCTCACTTCAGCCGAATGTTCAAACGGCATATCGGCATTCCCCCGGAACAGTATCGCAAACAGACCGGTAAGTGAGATGCTCCTTTACCATTATTCCGCCCTGCCGGGCGGATTTTATATTTTTGATAAAGTCTGGAAGGAAAGTCCTGCCCTATGATTCTTTTATCCCGTTTTAACCTTAGTTTATCCTCGATTCCGGTCATGTTACATTGTAAAAACTAAGTCCTCAGCCCCCTTCCCGCTTTGTGTTATCCGCGCCTAAAGACTAATTCGACATTAGGATTCAAGACCGTTCTCTTTTGCCTCCGTTTATGATTAGCTTGAATATGTTGCGTATATCAGATCATCTAGGAGGCTAATCATGCGTTTTATAGTCGTTTTCATCACGGTAATTACCATCTTCGCCGCAGCCTGTAGTCCCGCCGCACAAGCGCAAAATGTGTCGCATTTTTCCGATATTCGGGGGCACTGGGCCGAACAAACCATTTCCGACCTCATGAAGCGGGGGATTTTGGACGGGTATCCTAACGGCACCTTTCGGCCGAACGAGCCTGTGAAAGTCGATCAGTTCATCAAAATGCTGCTGCTATCGTACACCCAGCTGCATCAAAATGGGGAACGAAGCTGGACGACCTCCTTTATTCAGTCGCTTACTCCCGAGAATCAAACGATTTTGAAGCAGGATTACCGCTATTTCGATTTTAAACCGGGTACGGTCGGCTACTGGGCCAAGCCGTATATCGATCTGGCCAGTGATTTGAATTTCATCAATAAAAACCGCTTTCCCGACTATCAGAAAGAGATGACCCGGGAGAACGTCGCCGAAATCCTGTATTACACACTCAAGGAAACCGAATTTTTAGAGGATGAGCAATTTACGATTAAAGTCGCGGAACAATTCGGCGACTTGCGCAGCGCTGCCGAGCGCGAACAGCGTTTCATCGCGGAAATTCTGGTCAAGGGGCTCATGCAAGGGTATCCGAACGGCAGCTTCGGCGTAGGAAGGACAGTCACCCGGGCCGAATCGTTAACGATTCTGGAGCGTCTTACGGACAAAACAAAACGAATCAGCATCGATGCGGATGTGGATACATTATACCGGAACGTTCCTGTGAGCGGTGGAGGAACCAAAGCCGTCGTCTTCCCGGATAAGCAGATGTGGGACGCATACGAGGTGTTGGAAAAAGCCGGCCTTCTGCGCGGCGCCAATTATGATTTGTTCGGAACGACGCTGCGACTGTACAAGGACGGGACAGAGAGGGATAATGTCGCTTTAGGTCTCTCCGGCCAGACGGAAGAAGCCGCTCTTTGGCTTGAACCGGCGTATAATACTTACGGCATAACAATCCGGCTGCGCGAAGGCTCGCTTGCACGCAATTCGGAGTCGATTGAACTGTTCGCTAATTATCTATTCGATGTGAACGCGTATGCATTTCACCAAAAATTCAGCGATATATGCGCCAGGCTGGAAAAAGGCGAGCCGGTAGAATCCGAGACCTTTACAATCGGCACTTACGCGGTTGATTTGCGAGTGAATGCCACAGACAAAACAGCCGTCTTCTCGATCGCCAAAAAGCGCTGACCGTCCTTTTAAATGAAACGTTGATGCAAGGGCTGCTCCCCAGGGGCGGCCCTTTTCCATATATGCCCCGGTCTCGCATACCCACTGATTATGGAAGGAAAGCTGGAAGCCCTCCCGATGGATATCTTCAGGAGGGCTTTGTCTGCATCCTATTACCTGTTATCCACCTTCTCCGGATACAGATCGTGATTCATTAACCGGTGTTCCGCCATCTTCTCGTATTTGGTTCCGTGCTGACCCCAGTTGCAGTACGGATCGATCGAAATGCCGCCCCGCGGCGTAAATTTCCCCCACACCTCGATATATCTCGGCGCCATAAGCGTTATCAGATCGTTCATAATAATATTCATGCAATCCTCGTGAAAGTCGCCGTGATTGCGGAAGCTGAACAGATACAGCTTAAGCGACTTGCTCTCCACCATCTTGCGGTCCGGGATATAAGAGATATATATCGTCGCGAAATCCGGCTGTCCCGTAATCGGACACAAGCTCGTAAATTCCGGACAGTTAAATTTAACGAAATAATCGCGGTTCGGATGCTTGTTATCAAACGCCTCGAGTATTTTCGGGTTATAGTCGAACAAATACGATGTCCCTTGATCGCCCAGGTGGGTTAATCCTTCAAGTTCTTCCGGTTTTCTTCCTGCCATGATTGATTCTCCTTGCTCTATTGATACTTTGATCAGTTGTGCTTTTATACGCCTCGTTTATTACCCCACAGCCATGCGTGAAGCTGCGGCAGTACGTGGACTTGACGAAGCTCGTCATTGCTCATAACCTGCTCCACCAGCCATTCATAACGGCTGACCAGCCTGTCCCTCAGAACCGCAGGATCCTGTTCGCTTAATTCATCATTACCCGCTTGCACATAAAACGGGATCGAGGGATAACGCCGGTGAACCGCTAGCGCATAGTCGAGATCCTTCTCATCAAACACGACGACCTTCAAGCTGATGCCCGAAGAACGCTGCCCGGTCACTTCGGCAGCGACCTTGTCCAGTACCGCCCAGTCCGTCTTCATTCCGGAGCTGGGAGGCTTGGGCGACAGGGTCAGCTGGTCGACCTGGAGAAGCCACTCCTGGAATTTGCTTCCTTGCGTTTCGACCGCCACCTCGACACCGCGGTCATGAAGCAGGCCAATCAAGCCGCCAAGCGCTTCAATAAGTGCGGGATTGCCGCCGGACAAGGTGACGTGGCCGAAAGACGATCCGCCCAGCTCTGCTAACCGGTCCACAATTTCGAAAGCGTCCATCCACTGCACCTCGTCCTTGGCGCTGCCGTCCCAGGTGAAGGCCGAATCGCACCAGGCACAGGAATAATCGCAGCCTGCCGTCCGTACAAACAGCGTCTTCCGGCCGATGACCATACCTTCACCCTGGACGGTCGGACCAAACAGCTCCAGCACCGGGATTCGGCGTTCCTTCATCGTTTGACGGTCCCCTTGTTCCATTTCACCCATGCTGTCTCCTCGCTTTCGGCCGGTAAACGACATAGCTGGTCGGCGTTTCGCGGAGAAACACCTGCACGCAGACCGGACGGTGCGGAAGAGTGTCCAGATGGGCCTGCACGATATCGGCGATCTCTCTTGCCACTACCTCGGTCGTCGGAAAGCGGTGCGGCTCTTGATCGGAGAAACGACTGTCTTCATTCAGAACTTTATGATCAAACCGATTGTGAATAAGCTCCTTAATCGTTGCAAAATTAAGCAAAAATCCGGAGGAATCCAGATCATCGCCGGCAACCGTCACATTAGCGAAATACGTATGGCCATGCATATGTCTGCATTGACCTGCCTCCCCGCTCGGAATATAATGGGCCGCCGCAAAATGAAAATCCTTATTCAATTCGTAAGCATATGGATGGACCGGGGCCGGATAAATTTGCTGCAACATCACCGCACCCCTCCTTTTTCCTTCGACGCCAGATAGAGCTCCAATCCGTTATTTCTCAGCTTGCAGGCCGGGCATTCGCCGCAGCCGTCCGCAATGATCCCGTTGTAACAGGTAAGCGTCCGCTGCCTCACGAATTCAAACGCGCCGAGCCGGTCGGCCAGCTCCCAGGTCTGCGCCTTATCCAGCCACATGAGCGGCGTCTCAATCACGAATGAATAATCCATGGCGAGGTTCAGCGTTACGTTAAGCGATTTAATGAACACGTCGCGGCAATCCGGGTAACCGCTGAAATCCGTTTCGCATACGCCGGTAACGATGCTCTTTGCGCCGATTTGTTTCGCAAGCACGGCGGCGAAGGACAGGAAGAGCAAGTTACGCCCATCGACAAATGTGGAAGGAAGCTGACCTTCCTTCGCTTCGATCGCTACATTCTCCCTTGTCAACGCGCTCGGCGCCAGCTGGTTCAGCAGCGACATGTCCAGAATATGGTGTCTGATGCCGAGCTCTCCCGCAATGTTTGCCGCGCATTCCAGCTCCAGCTTATGCCGCTGTCCGTAATTAAACGTCACCGCTTCGACTTCATCGTACTGCTTGATCGCCCAGAACAAGCATGTCGTGCTGTCCTGGCCGCCGCTGAACACGACAACGGCTTTATTTTGTTGTTCCCTGATCATACTCTCTTCACCTCAATGAAAAGAACGGTACCCAAGGAGATACCGTTCATCCTTAGTTTTTTATAGAGGGTAGCTAACAACCTCTCCCGGTCCGCAGCGATAACGCAGGGAACCGGACTTCGATATGCAATTCTAGCTTTCGTCATTTCGTAATATACCATATTCGGAACATTGTGTATAGCGACAAACCCGAGTATTTTTATGGAATTTTCGTTTGCGTGGAAAACTCCGCCCGGCTGCACTTTCATTGATACAATTGCCCCATAATATGAGGTAGTCAATGACTCTTTATTGATGTTATACTGAACTCCATGTATCAATAGGTGAACTAACGCCAAGAGGAGTTTGACTGCACAATGTGGCTTATGTATGCACTATTATCCGCCGTTTTCTTCGGATTGCGCGGCGTGTTGTACCACTGGACCTCCAAGAAGGGACTGGAACGGAATTTAATGCTGTTCGGCGTATTTTTCACCGGTGCCGTCGTCTGTTCGGCAATTTCTTTCATCCTGCGGCAGCAGTGGAGTTATGCCACGCTGACCGGGATTTTTATGGGGCTGTTTTCCTTCGGGGCCAATGCCTCCATCTTTAAAGGATTTGCGGTCGGCAAAGCGTCGCTCGTCGCAATTCTGACCGGCCTCCCGCCCGTTGTCGTCGTCGTTCTCGCCTATCTGCTGTGGGAAGAAGCGCCTACACTGCTGCAATTAGCCGCATTTATCGTTATTGTGGCCGGTATATTGCTTGTTCGGTATTCGAACGATCTTAGGTTAGGCAACCTGCAAGGAGCGCAGTGGGGACTTCTCGCCATGCTATTCTTCGGCCTGAACGATATGGCAGTCAAACAATCGACGCGGCTCGAAGCGGATTTATTTCCGACGTTGACGAATATGTTCATTGTCGGTTCCGTGCTGTTCTGTATCGGCTGGCTGTTCGACCGGAGAAGAGCGCGTCTGAGCGGCGCCAAACCTTCGCTATGGTCCGTGCCGCGTACCTTCCTGACCGGCATGCTGGTCGGGACGACGAACGTTATCGGCATGATCACGATTGCCACCGCGTTCGATCTCGGCATCACCGGTCTGGTTTCCGCCGTGGTTGCATTAAATGTACTTATTATATTATTGTACAGCCGGATCTTTTTGCGCGAAAAATTCAAGCCTGTCGAGCTTACGGGAATCGTGACCGCCATGGCCGGTCTGATTCTTCTGCGGCTGTTCGATTAATTGGACGGATTTAGCTCCACTTTAGCCTGTTTGCCGCTCATCTGAATGCCGGTTGCCTTCGTTCCGGCATGCGAGAGATCCTTGCAGATTTTCTCGAGAAGGCTTCTTGCCTTCTCCCCTTCTTTCCCCTGCAGCCGGATGACCAGTTCGATCGTATGTCCTGATTCCAGCAGTTTCTCCGCTTGCCGGCATTTCGTATCGTAATCGTGCTCCTCAATAAACGCCGTCAGCCGGATCTCTTTCGCCTTCGCGGGCTTTTCCTGCCTCCGTTCGGTACGCTTCATCTGCTGCACCTCGTTCTTCGCCGCTCCTCTGGCCATTAACCTGCAGGGAGGCGGACTGCTCGTCAGCGAAATGCACACCATATCCGCTTTCGCCCGCTTCGCGATCGCAAGCGCCTCTTCTCTCCCGATAATGCCCAGATCTTCCCCGTTCAGCCCTGTCAGCGCCACTTCGGAAGCGCGGATTTTTTCATTCATGATCATACGTTAACAGCCCCCATTGAAGTCTTGATTGTAACCATACTACCATCGGTCTGATGCGGACGTAAAGCCGCTTCGCGTTCCTTCCGGCGGACTGCCCAAGCGTAAACGGCTTCGCCGTCCTTGGCAGGACAGCGTCGTTTCGCCATGAAAGATAAGCCTCTATAAGAGTGGAACTTAACTTTCTTCTTTTGGAACATAAAGAGGCTCCCCCGCAGTCAGTCTTAACCGCGGAAGAGCCTCTTCCCTTCATTATTGCATTAGTAATTCAGCCGTCACGGCTTAAGTACGGGCAGCAATTTCATATCTTCACTCATTGCCGAGTTGCAAATCGGGCATACGGGCTCCGCTTGGAACGAAAAGTCGCTTCTCATCCAACAGCCGCATCCGTCCTTGCTGCATGTCCAAATCGCGGTCTGCTCTTCAGGTATCGGTTCAACCTGTTTTTTGGAATAGTAAATAACAATCCCCTCCTAATTCGATTTAAGAAGGATGTCTGCACCCGAGCACTTGTTCACCGCATGCAATCCTTCAGCCAGAGTACCTGTCCGGTCTATTTTGCAGGAGGCTGCCGATGTCCTCAATTTATTGTATCCAAGTTTACGGAGAATAGTACAAATTTGGCGAACATCACATCATCGGATATGGATACATGTTCCTTCCGGCATTGGGTAATCTATTACCGACAAGTCGACATGGTAACAGATGTAATTGCTTTGAAAGGAGGCCTATTATGGATACCCTCGGCCGTCACTTGATCGTGGATCTATGGGAATGCAACCCCGACCTGATCTCCACCAGCGAAACTTTAAAGCAATTGATGGTTGAAGCGGCGCTGCATTCCGGAGCCGATATTCGCGAGGTGATCTTTCACCAATTCGAGCCGGTTGGCGTCAGCGGCGTCGTTGTTATATCGGAATCCCACCTGTCGGTGCATTCGTTTCCGGAGCATCGCTATGTCAGTCTGGATGTCTATACCTGCGGCGGCATGAATCCCCACGTTTCAATGTCTTTTTTGAAGGACAGATTGGGCGCCGGCCGCTATGAATGTATTGAAGTCATTCGGGGGGACGGCACGCTCCGGGTGGAAAGCGAGCAGCCGGTTGTACTGGAGCGGCTGGATCACGAGCATGTGGAACCGACATCCCCTTATTTGTTCTAGTCTAGCGTAAACGACTTTGCCGTCCACTGGCGGCGAAGCTTCGTTTCGCGGAGAATTCCGTCTTCAGCACATTTCCGATTCCAAACGCTTCATAAATTCCTCCGCAGCACTATAGCCTTGCTGACGCAAATACCAGTTGTTGGCCGCGGCTTCAATCAGCCCTGCGACATCACGGCCCGGCTGCAGCTGAATTTCGATATTCGGTATTTTTACGCCCATATATTCGGTAAACTTCGGTTCAAGCTCCAGCTCGTTATTAAGCGCGTTGTCCTGCCATTTCGTGAGTTCGATATCAAGTACAATACGCGTCTCTTCCTGGAACGCTTTTCGCCCGTACAAACGGGAAACATTAACCAGGCCGACGCTCCGCAGCGCCAAGAACTCTTTTGTTTTCTCATCATGCGTGCCTAACAGCGTTTGCGGACTGAGCTTCTTCAATACCACAATATCGTCGGCTACGAGACGATGGCCTCTTTGGATCAGAGTATGTGCGGTCTCGCTTTTACCTACCCCCGATTTACCGCGAACAAGTACCCCGATTCCGGATACATTGAGACAAACACCGTGAACGACCATCTCCGGAGCAAGCGTCTTCGTCAAGTAAGCGTCAAGCCGCCCCAAAAATTCCGTCGTCGCCACATTCGTACGCAACAGCGGTATGCCTTCCTCATCGCAATATTTGGTCAAATATTTCAAGCCGTCCTGATTGGCCGTTACTACAAAACAAGGCGGATGGTACTTTACAATATTACCGATCCGGAGCTTCCGCTCCTCCTCCGTCAGCTTATGCAAATAATTGATTTCTTTCTTCCCTAACACCTGAACGTGCTCCTGAGGAAAAAAATCGAAATAACCGACAAATTCCAGCCCCGGACGGTACGCCCTTGATTTGGTTATGATTCTGTCCAGCTGCGTATCTCCGGCAAGCACCTCGAGCGAAAACCGGTTCGCCAGCTCTTGTACCGTTATCGACTTCATTTCTCTTCCTCCTTACATAGGGGCCTTTGAGCGGAGCTCAAAGTCTCTCTGCTTGCATAGGGATCTTTGAGTGGAGCTCAAAATCTCTCCGCTTGCATAGGGATCTTTGAGCATGACATAGGGATCTTAGAGCGAAGCTCAAGCTCAAAGTCTCCCTGCTTCTCAAAGTCTCTCTGCTTTAACGACCCCGTTGCCGCATTTTCTTTTTGTCCCTTAATAATTATTCCACACCCGCACGCGAAACCCTTCTCCACGCCGGTCTTCCTTTGCCGCGTTTGCTCATTCGCGCTCGATAAAGTAGAATATTTTTAGAGAGATTTATATTTTGACCGAGGTGACTGTTGTGGACAACCTGAAACAGGCGTATGAGATTCTTGGCCTTCCCGAAAACGCATCCAAGGAGGATGTGGAAAAACGTTACATGATACTGATGCGCCAAGCGCGCGTCCAGGAGCGCAGCGAGGACGTGCCGGAAGCGGAGAGAATCGATTTCAATGCGGTCAACCGTGCTTATAAGCAAATCTTGAAATATGAAGATCACCAGAAGCTTGAGGAGTTGACGCAGGAAAAATACGGAAAGTATAAAAAATACGCCGGCGTCGCCGAGAAAACCGATCATTTCTTCCATTATTACAGGTATCATCTCATTATCGGACTCGCCGTGATCGTTCTGATCGGATTTGGAATTAAAGGCTTTCTGGATAACCAGGCCGAAAAAGCCCGGCTCGCGCAGCTCCCGCCCCCGGACGTCACTGTCATGCTGCACGGCGAATTTTACATGGACGACGGCGGGCAGGACTATGAAAGGCTGGAAGAGGCGCTGCTCGGCGAGTTCCCGGAATGGCAGCGCGTCATCGCTTCCATTACGTACGTGCCGACGGAAACGCGCAGCGAGCACGACATCGCATCGCTGCAGAAGAGTATACTTAACCTCATGACCGAGAAACGCGATGTTTATTTGCTCGACCGCAGCTCTTTCGAATCGCTCTCGAAGCAAGGCGTGCTGCAGCCGATTGACGATGCGGTTCAAGATCAGCTGGCCGGGATCATTCCCGAGGGGGCAGCGCTCACTTCGAAGACGGAAGAGGATACCGAAGAGCATATTTACGGCATCAATGTAACGGACAGCCCATTCCTGAAACGGCTCCCGATTCTTCATAAAGAAGTGATCGTCGGCATCCGTTTCGATGCCGTGAACCGGGACAACGGAATCCTGCTGATCAAGCGAATGCTGCAGGATTGAAATAGTTAGCCGCATCCAACAATTCATCCCGTTAACCATTGATGCCCGCACGCTGCCTTGTAATGCAGCGTGCGGGCATTTTATACACGGTTTAATGTTACAGCAGCTGGGGGCAACTGCATGTGTGAGCGGACACAGAGTACGCTATTTGTTCATTTTTCCTTGATTTTTGCAGACTTCCGGACATACGGTTCCTTATGTGCTCGAAACCTGCATCGATCAGCTGATTTTTCTGATAATAAGGGCTCCTGTGTCCGCTCATCATGCTTTTTGGCTCATCCGTTCACAAATAAGGCATCTATGGTCCGCTACTATATTGACCGTCTCCCGTAAACAATGTCCTATCGGTTGCAGATAAGCGGTAAACCGCTGAGGGAGCGACCTTAAGGCTATAGCCGCTATATAAGAAACATCGCCACAATGGTTGTGACGGTCAGTCCGATCAATACCGGCTTCAAATTCCGCCGCGCAAGCTCAAACGGACTGACGCCGCAGATGGCCGCCGCCGGAATAAGCGCCCATGGTATCAAGGTGCCGCCGCCAACCCATATTGCAGCCACTTGCCCCAATGCGGTTAATGTCGCCGCCCCCGAACCGATCGCCGATGCAAACATGCTTGCGATTGAACCGACCAGCGAGATGCCCGAAAAACCCGATCCGTCCAGTCCGGTTATCGCGCCGGTAACTGCCAGCGTCACCGCACCGACTACGCCGTTAACCGGCACCTCCTCCGCCAGCGCCACCCCCAGGTCGTTCACAATGCCGTGCGAGCCGTCCGGAAGGCGATTGCCGAACAGCTCCGCGAAAGCGGAGTCGCCCAAATAGAAGAAGGCGGCAATCGGAATGACCGGCCCGAATACCTTAAAGCCGAATTGAAAGCCCTCGATTAAATAAGCGGTCGTCTGTTCCAGACCTTGATAACGGTGGGCGATCATCGTTACAGCAATCATGATAAGCACTGCGGTTCCGCCGATCAGCGCCGTAGCGTCCCCGCCCTGCAGATCAAACGCAAACATCGCCGCCACGTCCGCTGCGAACAGGACCGGTATCGCAATGGCAAGCCACTTTTTCACCCGCCGGGGAAGAAGGACTTGATCCGCTGCTCCGCCGTCGCCCGCCAATGAGGACGATGACTGTACCAGGCCGTTCTTCCAAGTTCCGTTCCTTATATCCCGGCGCATAAACAAGAAAGCGCTTGCGGTTGTGACTGCACCCATGACAACGACCAGTGGCACGCTTGCCGCCATCACTTCGGAAACCGGAAGTCCCGCGGCGTCCGCCGTTAATTTGGGCGCTCCTTGAATGATGTAATCCCCGGACAATGCAATTCCGTGTCCGAACAGGTTCATTGCCATCGCAGCCCCGAGTGCGGGCAGCCCTACGCGCACCGCCGCCGGCAGCAGCACAGCACCGACCAGCGCAACCGCAGGAGACGGCCAGAAGAACCATGACGTGACCATCATGATCAAACCGATTCCCCAATATGCAAGCGCCGGGGTCCTCAGAAACCGAGTGAAAGGCGCCACCATCATTTCATTGATCCCGGTCCGAATCAGCACCCGGCTCATCGCAACAATGATCGAAATAATAAAGATCGTACCGAGCAATTCCTTCGTTGCATAGATAAAACTTGTAAAAATACCGGAAACCGAGTTGCCTATACTCTCCGTCGCGATCCAGCCCAGAACAAAAATGCCGACAATACAGATCAGGCTTGTGTCACGCCGTTTAATCAGCAAAGCCATAATAAATGCAATGAATGCAAGGTATACCCAGTGTATCGAGCTTAACTGAACCTCCACCGCCATCCACCCTCTCGGCAATCCAAATGTGACGTGTTATATCGTATGCCAAGCGAGATTTAGGCGTTCGTGAAGGTTGGGCTAATAAAAATGGCGTACGAACGGATTATCTCCGTTTGCACGCCATTGTTGCCTGTGAATATGTGTTTAAATGCTATTCCTGATCCTTCTCTTTGTCACCGTACAGAATATATTCGGCAATATTTTTGCAATGATCTCCAATCCGCTCAAGGTTACTTAATATATCCAGAAATACCGCTCCCGAGCTTCCGGTACACAAGTTCTGGTTTAAGCGGTTTATATGCGCCTTGCGGAAAACGACCTCCATCCGGTCCAGCTCCTCTTCCTGCGCAAGCACTTGCTCGGCGGTCTGCTTGTCGTCATGCTCAAGCGCGTAAAGCGCTTTTTCGACCGTCTTGTCGGCGAGCTCAAGCATGTCCCGCAGGTTTTGTTCCGCATCCCCCGAGAAATCCACTTTATTGGTAATTCTGAACTCCGCAAGTTCAACAATATTCTCCGCGTGATCGCCGATTCGTTCGATATCGTTGATGGTTTGCAGCAGAATCGAGGCTTTCTCCGATTCCCCTTCCGGCAATCCGCTTTGCTGAATTTTTACCATGTAATCCGTAATTTTACGGTCCAGTTCGTTGACAAGCTGTTCTTTTTGCAGCGCCAGATTGGCGATTTTCTCATCCTTTTTGAAAAAGTAAGCCGTGGCGTCGTTCAGCGTCTCCCGGGCATAGCCGCCCATCCGCAATATTTCGTGCTGGGCCTGTCCGAGCGCAACCGAAGGCGTTGCCAGCAGGCGGGCGTCGAGAAATTTCGGCCTGAATTCCAGCTCCTGCATGAGACCGGGAATGATTTTTGTTACAACCCAGGCCAACACAGGGATTAACGGCAGAAAAATCAGCGTATTCGTCGTATTGAACATCCCGTGAGCATAGGCGATCTGCATCCGGATATTAACGCCTTCGCCCAACCAGGTAATAAATTTGTACACAGGAGTTAATGCGATGACAAAAATGATCGTTCCGATCACATTAAATATTACATGAACGAGTGCCGCCCGCTTGGCCGCGATGGAAGCCCCGATCGATGCCAGTACAGCAGTAATCGTTGTACCGATATTATCTCCGAACAATACCGGCAGCGCCGCCTTCAAACTGATCATGCCTTCATCGGCGATCGTCTGTAAAATCCCGATCGTCGCACTGGAGCTCTGGACAATCATCGTAAAGATCGTGCCGACCAAGACGCCGAGCACCGGGCTGTGTGAAAGATCAACCATAAAATCGGTAAAAACGGGCAGCTCGCGCAGCGGCTTCAAACCGCCGCTCATTGTCTTCAGTCCAAGGAAGAGCGTACCAAAGCCAAAGATAATTTGTCCCAAGTATTGGTAGCTTTTCTTTGAAATGAAAAACAGGAAAAATGCGCCTACTGCAATGATCGGCAGTGCGTAGTCCTCAATCTTGATCCCAACGATAAACGCGGTCATCGTGGTGCCGATATTCGCGCCCATAATTACTCCGATCGCTTGCCTTAACGTCATAAGGCCGGCATTGACAAGTCCGATAGCCATTACCGTCGTTCCGGTCGAGGTCTGAAGCAGAACCGTGACGACGATCCCGACCAGTACGCCTAATACCGGATTAGAAGTGTACTTCGCAAGCAACCCCCTCATCTTGTCTCCTGCGGTTTTTTGCAGACCGTCCGACATATATTTGATACCGAACAAAAAGATGCCGAGCCCGCCTACAAATTTAAAAATGAGTTCCTGCCAATCCATTGCTGTTTTTCCTCCCCGATCTCCATGCCAGTTTAAGTTCAATGCGATTAGTATAAACGATTTGAACCATTTTTAAGTCTATAGACTTTTTACAATATCTTAACATTTAAAATCACATTAGCCTAGAGTGTATTTCACGAGCTTTATTTATCCATTAAATACTGGAAATTCGGTAAATTCCCCCCTCTTTATCGGCCCATGATTTCCGTTACATTTCGCATAATCACATCTCCCCAAAAGGAAAACCGCCGGAGGAAAGACTCCCCTGGCGGTCCCTTAAGCTTCGGACGTATTTAATGACCCATCATCATGCCGACTTCCTTCGGCTCTGCGCTGTCCGCTTCAGGCGCGCGTTTCGGACGCGTAAGCAAGAAGCCCAGCAATATGCCTGCAATACCGATTCCCGCAACTACGTAATACGTATCCGAATAGGAAGCGTACATCGCAGTGAGCGGCTCGGCTTCCGCCATGTGGTACTCGATCCGGTTCCCCAGAATCGTCGCCAGTCCGGCTACCGCAAAGGAAACCATAACCTGCTGCGCCGCATTCGTTAACGATGTGACACGGCTGACCAGATGCGCCGGCGCGGACTGGATGATATGCGTATTCAGCGGCATCATCGACAGTCCCATCCCCGCCCCAAGCATGGCGAGCGGAATCATGATCATCATCAGGTCGGTTGCCGCCGTTATCTGCGTAAGCATGAAGGCTGCTCCAGTCACAACGGCCATCCCGGCAATGACGACCGGCCGCGCGCCGATCTTGTCATACAGCTTGCCTCCGATCGGCATAAATATGCCTGCTGCAATCGCTTGAGGCAGCAGAATCAGCCCGGTTTCAAAGGGAGAATAATTTTTAGCCTGCTGCAGAAAGAGCGGAAGCATAAAAATGGTGCCGAACAAAATCAAATTGCAAAAGCCGCCGGCATCGGGCAAGGTACCTTATACCGGCGGTACTCGAACAAGAGTGAATTGTGCATGGACTTGATGAAGGATCATTTCAATGCCTATATGAAAGAGACGGCAACGAGCTTGCAGCAAATGTCTCATTTGCCGGCTAAAGAACGTCTGCTCTATTTTTTCCGGCAGCATATTGCCTTTTTGGACCTGAAGTCGGAATGGCTTCAAGTGATTCATGCCCACGTATGCTTGAGACCAGATGAACCGAAGCCGGACTTTTTCAGCTCGGCGCCATATAATTACTTATTTACGACGATATCCGGACTGCTGGAGGAGGCCAAGCGGGATGGAGTCGCCGGCTCGGCAGATCCGGTGCTCACAGCCCATTCTCTTATCGCCTCGCTGGCTCCAACTTTTTATCTGCATCTAAAACGCGAATACAAATATACCGTGGACCAGATCGTCGAACGTTTCAGCGCATCTATTCTCGAGCCGATTCTTTCCGACCGCTAATGAAAACGGGGGCGGGATAAAGCATCGCTGCTTTGTTCCCGCCCCCGGCTTATTCATTATTTATTATACATTATTCATTTTCGAGCGGATCCTCTGCCTTGAACCTTTCGTGGGCATCCGAGATTTCCCGGTCAAGCTCGCTTTCGCCTTGAATCTCTTCGGCCGCTTCCGCCTGCTGCTTCAGCTGCTGCTCGATTTGCCCGATTCCATGCGCTTCCTGATGCTGCCTTGATGACGCCACCCTCGCTCATCCTTTCCACATCGATTGTCGCTGTTTCAGCTTCACATACTATGCGCAACCGACATGAAAACTATGCTCCGCCCGGCAAAAGTTAAGACAATGTTGAGAATACAACTTCATGAACGGTCAGCTTCGCACCGAGCATGATGCCGGTTCCGCTTTGCTGCGGTCCGGCTTGTCCGCCATGGTTCTGGGGACCTCCGTCTCCCGAAGGCTTCCCTTCACCTCCCGAAGAGCGTGCATGGGCATGCGCCTGCTTGAAGGCATCGCTGTTCACCCAGGCATCGAACGCTTCCCGGTTCTCCCATGTGGTACAAACTCTCAGTTCATCAAACTCTTCACCTTCGCTTTGCAGCAGCTCCATCCGGATAAATCCAGGCGCATGCTGAACGCCTTTCGGATTTTTGAACCGCTCCGCAACGGCTGCCACATGACCGGATTTAATTCGAATCGTATTCGTTGCGACGATCATTTATCAGACCTCCATCCTGTTCAATCTTTTCTCAATTTCAGTCTCTCATGATTTCGGACGAAGATCAAATCGGGCAATGAATTAATCACTTCAGTGCGACGATATGATCGGCCGTTCGAATGGCAAGCGCAACTGTTGTCAACGTTGGATTTCCGGACCCGATGTATGGCAAAACACTGTTGTCGGCAACATACAGCCCTGAAATACCATGAACTTGACCGTACCGATCCGTGACCGAAGTCGAAGGATCATCCCCCATTCGGCACGTACCCGAAGTGTGATGCAAATCTCCGGTGGGTACAAGGCATATTTCACCCAAGGTGATATCGCCAACGGAAGAAATCCGCTTTACGGACTCTACCATCTTTTGAATTTCGGCTAGTTCCGTTTCACTAAATGAAAAGTGTACTTCTATTTCCGGTACTCCGAATTCATCTTTTCTGTCAGGGTTTAGTATGACCCTGTTTTCATACCGCGGCTCAATCTTACCAAAACATTGGAGTAGAATATCCAGCTCCTCCAAAAATGGTTTTTCTTGCGCAGATGGATACCAGTCATAACCTTTCGGTCCTGTCAGACGGATCTGATAGGGCTTATCCGGCGTTGCAGTTATTAAAATCCCGAGAGTTCCCGGAATATCCGTGAAATCGCTGCGGCTCACTTTTCCGGGAGCCAGCATAAAAACTTGATTTGTCATATAATGGCCGACCGCTCCTCTCGTGATGCCTGAATGAAGCAGCAAACGCGGAGTTTCATACGTACTCGCTGACAATACGATTGTTTTTGCTTTAAGTATATAAGAACTCATATCCGGAGACATGACCTTAACGCCGGCTGCTTTCCCCTGTTCGACCAGCACCTGGACGGCACGGGCGTTTACAGCCAAATCGAACGGTTTGAGAAATGAAGCTTTAGCAAGGAGAGAGAAAGAACTGAAAAAAACATCTGCATGTACTTCCCCGAACTTGGTCGGATGAGTATCGGCGGCTATCGGCATATATCTCGATTCGGGAAAACCGCCTTGCTGCAGACGATTCAGCAATATCTCCGTTACCGTAGACCCCTTGACATATTCGTCGGTAACATTCATGACCCTCTCGGCAATGTTATAATAGGTATCCATTTCATGAATCGGGACCGGCCAATCCGGAAGCAGAGACAAAATCAAGCGAGAAGCAACTACATCCCAGAATACGGTCCTTCCCCCAAGGCAAATCACCTCTCTTGCCCCTATAAATTCCGGATAGGAGCCTTGCAATGGTTTTGATATGTACCGGTAATATTGTTCTAGACGTGTGCGATTCATCATTGGAAGGTTGCGGCCATGCGAAGGCATTACAATGCTGCCTCTTTCAATAATGCCAATCCGCTTATTGCTGTCCCGCCACTGTTCGCACAGTCTCCAGAGCATGGTTCCTCCTCCGGCACCTGTACCTACAATCAGAACATCGTATTCGTCTTCCGCCATCGTTTCCAATGAAGTCAAAGGAATCCAATTATCGATATATTCCGGCGGTATGTGGCAAATCGGAGGAATAGCGACTTGCTTCCTGTCCGATTCGGTGGAGAAAGGAAGATTTACCGGTTTACCGCCGATGTTCTGATCAGGGTTTTCGATGACTGGATTAAGTGTAATAAGATCATCAATCGATATCCGCTTTTGATCCGCAATGATCCGGAGTGTATCGTTGTTCCGAGCAACCCAAATTTTTAATGCCATGACTCCCCACTCCTTTACATCTGAAACCTATGTCTATCTCAGTTTATGTAAGGGATACCGGGAATAGGTCCGATAATACTTATCTGTTACACACCCTGCAATTAACAACAAGTTTAATTTTTAAAGAAACAAAAAAGCGGAATAACCCTACAGGGGCCCCGCTTTGCTTCAAGAAAATGATATCCTTGCTTTTCCCGTTAATGGTCAATAAGGCTGTTTGGTTATCGCTTCAAATCCGCTTCTTGTGTCTTTTTCGGGATTTGAACGTGCAGCAAATACTCTTGATACAGACTGGCCCCGACAAACCATACCAGGTACCAATCGATGCTTTTCATCATCCCCCTCACCCCCCTGACCGGAAACCTCATATATAACAGTTTATTCCGGTATCGGACAGAGGGTGAGCCGCTTGCTCCGCAATTTATCGTACGACTTTGACATCCTCAATCAAAGGGGACGGTGCTTTCAAGTAGGACAGCGCCAGCCGATGCAAGGCACGGGTACACCCGACATACAGCAGCTTGGCGTCTTGCGGCGTATCCGTATACCGCACAGGATCTACATGAAGCAGTACCACCGCATCGAATTCCAATCCTTTGGCCAAGTGGACCGGCACGACCGACACACCGCCCGAGTAGCTTTGCTGGCCCTCCGTTATGAGCGCAGATTCGACGCCATGCCCCTTCAATTGCTCATGGATCTCCCCGCAATCCTTTTCGGTTCGCCCGATAACGGCTGTTGTCCGCATGCCTCGTTCCCGGTTATCAGCCAGAAACGTAATGACCCAATCCGTCACCTCTTCGGAACGATCAAACGGGATGACTTCAACGGGCTCGCCGCTTCGGAACACCGGCTGGGCAGGCGGGAGCGAAGTACCGGTGAAAGGGAGCAGCGTGTTTGCAAATTCAATAATTTCCAGCGTCGAACGATAGCTTTGCCGAAGTTCATGGTACGCGCACTGATGAGCTCCGAACAGCATGGTGACTTCTTCCCACTTGTGAATGCCCCGGTAAGCATGAATGCCTTGCGCCAAATCGCCGAGAATGGTGAAAGACGGTTCATTCATGCATGCTTTCAGAAGCTCCACCTGGAACGGGGAAACGTCCTGCGCTTCGTCGATGACGACATGGTCAAATTTCGGACCGGGCAGCCCGTTCAGCGTGAAGTGAATCCATAACAGCGGCGGTAAATCCTCAGGGCGGACAACCCCTTTATCCAGATCTCGCCTCGTTTGTTCCGCGATTGCCGCCGGAAGCCCGGCCGGAATTTTCGAGCTTTGCTCCTTACCGCCTCTCCCGCTGCCGAACAGCAATTTATATACGGCCATGGCGCCCAGCTCCGGAAGCTTCTTACCGTACGCCCGAAGCCGCTGCTTCCCCGTTTTACCCAGTTCTTTACGCTTCTTCGGGTCGGCTACGGCATTCTGCGCCATCTCCATCCAGCGGTTCATTCTGGCCAGCAGCCTCTCTCTCCGGGCAGCGAGCGGGTAATGGCGGTATTCCGTTTCGAACCATTCCCTGATCGCCGCATAGGGAAGACGGTGTCCCCCCCACGGCTCAAAATCGAGCTCAGGCAAATATGTCTTCTCCAGATCTTGCAGACGTTCATCGATCCAAGTCTTGAACGCAATCGAGCCTTTATAACGACCCGGTGTAAATGTATCGATCTTCGGCCGCATTCCTTCTAGCGTAAACCAACGGCCATCGGTTGCATCCGCCGCCGGCTTCGCTTGTTCTTTCAGAATCTCCCATGCCCATTCGGCGAACGTTGTCTGCCGCACATGTCCGACTCCCAGCTCCGGCAGCACGCCTGAAATGTAGTCGAGAAACATCGCATTGGGCGCGAAAATAATCATCCGTTCCGCACGGACCTGCTCTTGGTATTGGTAGAGCAGGAAGGCGAGCCGGTGAAGCGCGACCGTCGTTTTCCCGGAGCCTGCGGCACCTTGGATGATAAGCGCCGTGTTGCGCTGCGCCCGAATAATCTTGTCCTGCTCCGCCTGGATGGTGGAGACGATATCCCGAAGTCGGTTGTCTTTCTTCTCTCCCAGACGGTACAGCAGAAATTCGTCGCTTAACCCGAGATTATCTCCGCCTCGGACGTAACTGTCCACAACACGCTCCAGCGATTGCTCCCGAATCGACAAATTACGTTTGCGGAACACCTCGCCTTCAACGGTCCCTTCCGGCGCTTCAAATTGAACGGGCACATCACCGCCGGTAAACGAATAGAACAAGCTCGCCACCGGAGCCCGCCAATCGATAATGTAGGGATCTCCCGTGTCTGAGCGATCCATGCCTCGCTTGCCGATATATAACGGCAGAGGCGTATGTTTACCGGCTTCCCGGAAATCCAGCCTTCCGAAATAGGGCTCCGCATTCAGCAGCTCGAGGCGCTGCCGTTTCTCCTGCCGCTTGGCGTCAAGCAACTGCTCCACATAATCGTCCCCGTAGTAACGGCCGGGAATATTATTCAGCTGGGACTCAATTTCGCCGAGCGTCTCCTCTAATCTTGCCCGCTCTTCCTGATAGGCATTTTGAACGTCCATTCGTTTCCTCCTTACATAGGGATCTTTGAGTGGAGCTCAAAGTCTCTCCGCCTTATGAATTGTTCGATGCCTTACCTATTTTTGCATATTTCTCAAAAAAACAATAGACTTATATTATACTTTTTGGTATGATGTTGTATACAGGATTACCTAAAATAATGCAAACATTTGTTCTTGTATTTTTAACATAAAAAAAGCATTGACCGGATTACGGCCAGTGCTTTTTTTTAATGTACATAAGGAAAGATAAGAAACTCGGGACCGGATAGGCTCCATCCTTCATCCGCCGCAGGTTTTGGTTGGCAAAGCCCCATGTGCCGCCGGTATACTGATCATTATCCGGACCCGCACTCCACATCTTGTCGCCGGCAGGCCCCCAATGCTTCCCTTCAATGCCGTAAAGTAGAAGTTCAAAATTCCTTCTCATTTTTCATCTTGTCAAGCAGCATGAACGCGCGCTCCGGATTTTTCGAAGAAACCGGAACAGCCATGCGATCATTGTCGAAGGCCGGGAATATTGATGCTTCCGTTTAAAAAGATTTTGACGAGTCGATACTGTAAAAAAATACATGTGAATACGAAGCTACCATCATCCGAGAAATCCCGATTTTTGGGACGCTCTTTGCCTCCCTTTTTTCAGGGGATACCATATTCTTGCTGGATGGATATTCCCAAGGTTTGCCATTGGATTTCTTATGGAGGTTAAAACGTGGAAAATGCCAAATTGGGGCCTTTTCAATTATTTTCCCTTATTGTCCTTTTTGAAATCGGCACTGCGCTTATGCTTCCGCTGGGGCTGGATGCCAAACAGGATGCGTGGGTGGCAATCCTCGTCGGGTTGGTTGGAGGTCTGTTGTTATATTGGATATATTATTCCCTTTACCTTCAATACCCGGATTTGCTCCTAACAAGTTATATAAAAAAAATACTTGGAAATTATCTCGGGTCAATCTTAGCACTCCTTTACATTCTTTTTTTTATTTACGGTGCGGCGAGGGATCTAAGGGACGGAATGGAATTACTAATGATCTCGTATACCGAAACGCCAATGTCAGTGCTTGGGTTACTTCTTATGGCTATTCTCGTGTATGGAGTATTTTTGGGTATAGAAGTTTTGGGTAGAGCGGCCGAGATCCTTCTGATGTTTTTACTATTCATGACAGCGCTTGGCATCTTATTGGTGTTTTTATCAGGCATAGCAGAGATGAACAAATTATTACCTATACTTGAAAACGGATGGAAACCGGTGCTCACCACTGTCATTGGGC
The DNA here is from genome assembly GCA_041281825.1 of Paenibacillus tarimensis. Lineage (GTDB taxonomy): Bacteria > Bacillota > Bacilli > Paenibacillales > Paenibacillaceae > Paenibacillus_D > Paenibacillus_D tarimensis_A. Next base: position 5,761,680 of record CP166298.1, read on the forward strand.
AAACGATCATGTTTCCGTTTGGTGAAATGATTTGTTTTACGATGCTCCTTCCCTATTTAAACAACCGGACAACAGGATTGAAGTTAGGGCTGACGGCCGTAAGCTTTAGCGGAATTACGTTGGCGTTCATTATTGCCCTCGAAATATCCGTTCTGGGGGTAGATATAACATCAAACTCAATATTTCCATTTTTAAAGGTGATGCAAAAAATTAATGTAGGAGATATTATACAGCGGCCAGACTCTTTCGTAATGGTAAGTTTAATTGTTAACGATTTCTTTAAGATCGCTATTTTCTTTTATGCAGCACTGATTGGAGCAGCGGACCTGTTTAAAGTATCCAAAAACAAACTTGTTATTCCAGTTGGTATTGTCATTCTTATTACGTCGATATTAATAGCAGACAATACCAGTGAACATTTTGCAGAAGGCAAGTTTGCTCTGAAGTACATCTTTACTACATTTTGTTTTTTGATACCATTACTATTGCTCATTGGAAACCTGTTCCGGCATCAGATTAGAAGACAGTAGTTGATACTCAATGCAAGGACCCGCCGCGGCAGATCCTTGCTCTTCGAGGCTTTTTTCAAACAGATTTGCGAGGTTAAGGGCCTCCGAGCAGAACCTTTGTACGGAATGCCCCCTCGGCTCCATCACTCCATCGTTTCCGCGAGCTTAACCAGCTCTTCCTTCGTCACACTCTCCGACACAGTGCCGATCTTGTATACAACAGTTGTGTCCTCCAGCGTCTCAAGCCAAAACAGTTCTTGGTACTTGTCTGTCTCACTGTAAACAAACCGATCGGTACTAATGTAATAAGCCGTTGTTCCGTTGTTAAGCCGAATCTCTTCCACTCCGGATTGCACGATTCCTTCCATCACGATCTTCTCAAGGACCAATTCCATCGTTACGCTGATCTCTTCCTGCCTTTCATTGACATAGAAAGAGGTAAATACATGCAGCGATGGCGCGTCGCCGCGTTCCGCGACAATCCATGCCGGCTTCTGCCCGGTTCTCTTATACTCCTCAAGAAGCTGCTTCCCGTAAGCTAATTGATCCATGGAAACAAATCCTCCGAACGGATAATCCGCAATTCCGCCGGCAAACGTTAAAGATGTCTCCGTCGGCAGCCTATACTCCGGTTCGTTCTGTTCCAATATTTTTATCCATTCGTTTAAATCCGTAATTTCGCGGAGATTGGACACCGTAGTGACCGGTATTTTCATTTCCTTAAGCGGCGGAAATAATGCCGCCCATTCCGGTGAATAGACAACGGCTGTCTCCCCGGTCTGAAGCCCGCTTTTCACCTGTTGCAGTTGTTCGCGAACCTGTCGGGCGAGCTCGGCGTCGTAGCGGCTGCTTTCTTGGATCGCAAACCTCATGCTGAACCGGTCATCGCCGGCCTGGAACAACATCTGGCTGGAGAACCCTACAACAACAAGTAATACTAAGGCTATTAAAGCATTTCTGAGCCATATATTTTTTTTACCTCGCATGGATATTCCCCTTTCATTCATGTGCCCGGCGACACGCCGCCAAACCCGGGCATCAAACTCGGCCGAAGGGGTCGACTCCTGTGCCTTTACTTTATAGGTTTCTGTTAACTGGCGTTCAATCGACATGCAAGGAAGCCTCCTTAGGAATCAATTGATGCCCGGACAGCTGCCGGAGCTTGCGGATTGCATTGTGATGCCTCGACTTGACGGTTCCTATCGGAATATTCAGCGTCGAAGCGATTTCTTCGAAAGAGCACTCCTGGTAATGCCGAAGAACAATCACCTCTCTCAACCGGTACGGCAGTTGATTGACCAAGTCCAGCAGTTCATTACGCTGCTCGTTAGCAACGTACCGCTCTTCCGACAGATTGGGGGCCGGCGTCTCCACGGCAAGCTTGCTTCGGTCAAACAGACGAAGGCTCCGCCACAGCTTTCGTTTCCAGTTATTCGATTGACGGATGATGAGCCCGTTCAGCCAGAACCGGAAGGGCTGTTCAAAGTTGTAAGCGGGCAAGGAGCGGTATAGCTGTATGTAGATCTCGCTTACCACGTCCGCAGCATCTTCCTTATGGCCGATTAAAAACCGTACTGTCCGGTACACGTGGTCCCTGGTCATTCGATAAATCTGCGTAAATGCATCTGAATCACCCTGGATCATTCTTCTGAGCCATGGATGGATATCCTGATCCTTCATAGGGGCGCCTCCTAACGGGTTGTTCACATGATATTGGTCCTGAATTGAAAAAAGGTTCACGTTTTGTCCAAATAATTGTAATGCTGATTTAAGATAACGTTAAGATTTGTTGTTTATACTATACCTAGTAGACTGATCCATAAGTATCGTTAGTAATAAGTTTGACCCGTTGGACCCGCTGCGGGTCCGGTTCTCATTCAACTTAACCACTATTAATTCATTATTTTGGGATCGCTCTATTAGTTCATTCGTTATCGATGAAAAAAGAATTGAGGTGTAAAGGAATGAATCCAAAAAAGCTTATCATTGCCGGTACATTAGCGTTTGTCATCAGTGTAAGCGGAAACACATGGAACGATAATGCAAGTGCGGAAGCAGGCTCGTACTTTCCGGACTCATACAAAACAGCCCGGCCGGACAAGAACGACCCGGTCGAGGACAAGTTTCTCGAAACGCTGGGGGTCCGGTCGGATGAGGAAGTATATGACGCTCTTTATAGCGGTCAATCATTGGCGGATATCGCCGCAGATCATCAAGCGGACGTCCAGCGGATGATCGATTTACAGGTTGCTCAGCTAACGGAACAGCTGGACAAGCGTTTCGCGAAAGGCAGCCTGAATTGGGCTGAATATAAAGCCCAGATCACAGAACTGCCGGGTATTGTGGCGGCAAGCGTCTACAAGCAGTATCAATGACATATAATAAAGTCAAAAGACTCCGATCGGGAGAACCGGGTTCGTGCCGGATGAGCGTCAGCATGAACCCGAGACGCAGCGGAGCTTTTTAGTTTCCATGTGCCAGGTCTAAACCCACCGCCCTTTAGGCGGTCAGCTTCCAGCACGTTGAAAAAGTAGAAGGTTAATATCAAAAAAAACGCTTGTCATTGTAATGTTGATTCCGCTAACGGTTGTACTTGCTGCTATTTGGCGAAGAAACGCCATTTAAAAGTTCTAACGGTTGCAGGTGCCGTTATTTGCTGAATCCGTTCCCAAAAACCGTGAAAATGGACTAATAGGCGCACCGGCAACCGTTAGCCTTGGAATAATGGGACAAACCGGCAAATAACATCGATGATAACCGCTAGAAATCGCCGGCATCCAATCGGTCTACCCAGAGAAGAGCTGGTATTTGTGTTTGAAATCAAAGACTAGCCCACTAGCAGACCGAGTTTCAGTCGGAAGCTTTAGGCGGCTTTAGCCACAGGTTGCTTTTCAGCAGGCTTTAGCCTGAACAACGACTTTCAGTCCCAAAAGGAACCTACCGACTTTAGTCGGTAGTCGTTCAGTTACGACGATATTCGGGTATTGATCCGATTCATAAAATCAACCACCCGGTCAACGCATTTCGATGAATCATAGCTGCAGTACAATCTCGCTCCCGTCCTTGCCGGATCGCCAAAGAAAAACCGTTCATATAACGTCTGCCTCGTCCCGAACGCGCTCATTGTCATATCCCAGGCAAGGCGAAAATAGCTCGAACGGCGTTCTGCCGTTACTGTAGAAGTGCAGAGATGGCGTTCCAGATCGTGACTGAGCGTGGATTCGAAGTCCTTCCGGGTTGGAATCATTATTAAGCCGCTGGCACCGATCAACTGGACAATCTCCGTAATTCTGGGAAATACCCGGGGAAAATAAGTGACAGCTGTTGAAATGAATGCCGGGTCCGGCATCATCGTTCCCCACCTGTCAGGCTCCGCTTCTGCCTCCGAGGCAGCCAATAACGCCTTCATCGTTTCCAAGGCGACGATCAGCTCCGACAGCTTATCCTGAACATGCAAATATTCATCAATATTTAACGTGTCGACCAGAAGCTGAGTCAATCCTAAACAAAATTCGGCCTTGACGATTTGTCTCATGACGATCTGATGGCCGGCATGCGTGTAAAAATTGCTCTCTGCAAAAAGACGGTTCATGAGTGCCGCATTCCCGTCCACAAAAACGCGATTCCACGGAACCACGACTTCCTCCATGACAACGAGCGCATCCGGCTCATCGAACCGCGAAGCAAGCGGGTTGTCGCCGCTTTCCTCTCCCCTATCGTACGCATCACGGCATATGAACTTCAACCCGTTCGTATTCGCCGGAACGGCAAACGCAAAGGCAAACGGATTGTCCTCCCGATCCATCTGCGGACAGGGGGTCGGAAATACAACGATTTCGTCCGTTATTCCTCCTTGAGTAGCGATAATGAAAGAACCGCTTACGATCAATCCCTCACTGCTTCTTCCCGTAATCCGAGCGGCGCTTCCGCCTTCGGACGGATCATATTGACTTGAACGGTCATACTGCGGACGCAAAAAAGTATGCGTGAGCGTGACGTCGTTTTCTCTGCAGTACCCGTAATAGTTTTTGACGTTATCGCCGAAGCGCGGATCCCCCTCTGCGAACAGCTCGGAAGCCGCGGCCATTATCATTAAGAAGGTATTCATATAATCAGGCGATCTGCCCATAAAACCTTGATGGATATTCGCCCATTCATAAAACGCCGTACGGCGTTTGACCAGATCGGCCGCGGATTTGGGCTGCATAAACGATATGCCTGCCCTTTGTCCGGTCGAAGGAGACGGATAAGTCATCCGATCTTGTTTGTCCTCCCGGCATTGAAGATTATACAGAGACGCCTGCGTGCTAATAATTCCACGGAACGACGGGTGAACGGAGATGGCTCCTTCCACTCTCCTGCCGTTCATCCAAACCTCGGAACGTGCGCATCCAGTCTGCGGATATATTCCGAACCGTTCTTTACCGGCAAAACAAATCACCTCCTCACCATTTTACGGGAAGATGCCGTCAAAAGTGCCGGGCGAAACAATCAAATCGTGCATCGCAAAAGGGGGCTTGTTCCAACAAATTTCCATTGCAATTTCACCAAGATATGTTAGACTTCCTCTTAAAGAAGGTCAATGCCATGTTAAGTTTGAACTGCACTTTTTTTCCGCCTTTTCTTTTTCGATAAATACTGTAAGGAAAAATGGGTTAATCTATTGTCAGTATATATATTTTAATCGCATAATCACTTCTGAAGCGCTTACATATTACTTAAAGCCCGTTACAATGAAGGAGGAGTTCAATGAATGGAACATCGTGAGCAATGGGGCAGCAGAGCAGGCTTCATCCTTGCTGCCGCCGGATCGGCAATCGGTTTGGGAAACATTTGGCGGTTTCCATATGTTGCTTATGAGAATGGGGGCGGCGCATTTCTCATTCCGTACTTTTTTGCGCTGCTGACGGCCGGCATTCCGATTTTGCTTCTGGAGTTCGGCGTCGGAAGGCTGGGCGGCGGATCGGCTCCGTTATCGCTTAGCAAGCTGTCGCGCCGATTCGAGTGGCTCGGATGGTGGCAGGTGATGATTTGTTTTATCATTACCACGTATTATGTTGCCGTTATCGCGTGGGCACTGAGTTACTTTTTTTATTCGTTTAATTTAAGTTGGGGCGAAGATACAGGAGGCTTTTTTTCCAATACCTATTTGAACCTTCCCGATGCGCCCTATGGCGCTGTGAAGACCGGAGGGACGCTCGGCGGCGTTCAATGGCATATTCTGCTGCCGCTGTTGGCGGTTTGGGCAGGCACCTATTTTATCTTGTACCGCGGCGTTAAGCGGGGCATCGAGAAAGTCAGCAAAATCTTTATGCCGCTTCTGCTGATCATTATGATTCTGTTCGTCATCCGCGCAGTTACTCTTCCTGGAGCTGCGGTCGGCCTGAATCACTTGTTTACGCCCGACTTCGGTAAAATATTACCGCCATTCCTGGGGGGGACGGACCCCCTATGGCATAAAGTTTGGCTTGCCGCCTACGGGCAGATTTTCTTCAGCCTGTCGATCGCTTTCGCCATAATGATCACTTACAGCAGCTATCTGAACAAAAAGCAGGATGTCAACAACAGCGGCTTCATTATGGCGTTCAGCAACAGCGGGTTTGAGTTTCTGGCGGCGATCGGCGTATTTGCGGCGATCGGCTTCATGGCGGTTTCCACCGGAACCGGCGTAGAGAAAGTAGCGACTGGAGGTCCAGGCCTCGCTTTCGTCGTTTTCCCGCAAATCATCAATAATTTCCCGTTCATGAACGGAACGTTCGGGGCGCTCTTCTTCCTGTCGCTTGTTCTTGCCGGCTTTACGTCGCTCATTTCCATCGTTGAAGTGCTGATCGCTTCCCTGATGGATAAGTTCCGTTTATCCCGCAAAAGTGCCGTGAACTGGGTTGTCGGGGTATGTACGCTGGTCAGTGTCGTCTATACGACCGGAGCAGGAATTATTTTGCTCGATATCGTCGACAACTTTATTAACAGCTTTGGGATCGTTATTGCCGGTCTGGCCGAAGTCATCCTAGTCGGCTGGTTTGCAAACCTGATGCGGATCCGCGAGGAGAACAACCTCGTCTCGGATTATCGGGTCGGTATGTGGTGGAATATAATGATTATGGGTGTCACCCCTCTTGTCTTGCTGTACATGACCTACAAAAACTTCGAAACCGAGCTTTCCCGGAACTACGAGGACTACACGACCGAAGCGTTATTATACTTCGGATGGATTATGGTCATCTTGACCGTAGTCATCGCCTTCACCCTTGCGTATGCAATCAAATGGAAGGCGAATAACGAAACGGAGGTGCGTCGTACATGAGCGGAGGAGCAATCGGAATGATGGTATTCGGTGCGGTTCTGCTGTGGGGCGGGCTTGCGCTGACGATTACAATTGCGCTTCGAAAAGCAAAGAGAAGGTAGTGTTTTACGGACATCAAGATGTTCAAAATTATTAATAAGACGTAATGGGACCTTTACCCGCTGAGGTAAAGGTCTTTTTATCAGAAAAGCTGCAACACTAAATCATAATACATAATTTAAGTCATTTTTAATGTTCATATGATTTAATGAAAGAGGAGTTCTAATTGGAGTATCCGTTGCCGATAACAGCTCTTTTTCGCTGCGATATGGAGGTGCGTCAATGATAACGGATTGGAAGCTGGCGGAAGATGCGCTCAAGCAAATCGAGGTGCGAGGGAATAATAAGAATGAACTTGTAGAGATTATGGCTTCTGCAGATGGGCTTCAATGTATCGGCATCGGAACGGATGCGGCCGTATTTCGCTATGACCGGACACCGGACTATGCATATAAAGTTTACTCTCATGAAGCGGCAGTCAAGAAGGAGATCGAGGAGAACGTCTATCGCCGCTTGAATGGCGTCGGCTACTTTCCCCGCTACTACGGGAAAGGAGACAACTATATTGTTCTTAGTCTGGAGCAGGGAGTAACCTTGTATGATTGCCTGATCCGGGGAATTGCCATACCCCGCAAAGCGATCCTTGACGTTGAGGAAGCGCGGGAATATGCACGTTTACAAGGGTTAAATCCGCGGGATATTCACTTAAAAAACGTGCTCCTGCAAAACGGCAGGGGCAAGGTTATCGATGTTTCCGAATATGTAATGGAGGGTAACGACAGGCGGTGGGAGCATCTCCTGTGGGCTTACAATCACATTTATCCCTTGATTGAAGGCGTCAAGATTCCAGCATGGCTATTGGAATTTACTAAGACCGGCTACAATTGGATCCAAAAGGCAGCCTTTGTATGGCGAAGGAATCCGAACACCCGCCCATGACAAGCCTGCCGGAAAGGCGGTGCGATCGTTTAATCGCACCGCCCGGTTACCGAACGAAATCCGCAAATCACCCGTCACACTTTGAGAAGGCCCCTCTGCATCGATTAAGAGGAGACCGGATCCGTTATCTGTGACAAAGTGCAAGGCACAAATACCCGAATCCAGCCTTATTAAAGCTCAGTCATATCAATGACCCTGTCACAGATTCGGTTCACCAGGCTCCGGTCATGACTGACCACGAGCAGCCCCATGCCGCGCTCGGCGGCAAGGCCGAGAACCGTGTGCCAGATCTGCGCCTGCGAGACGGGATCCAGCATCGTCGTCATCTCATCCGCTATAAGAAGCTTCGTTTGCGGAGCCAGCGCGCGGGCGATACAGATCCTTTGCAGCTCTCCTCCCGACAGCTCGCCCGGCCAGCGGGACAGCCAGGAAGACTTAATACCAAGAGCGTCAAGCAGCTCAGGCAGCGGCTCTACCGCCTCACTCAATGTTCGGCCCACTGTCCAGCGCGGGTTGACCGCACGCTCCGGATGCTGAAACACTAGCTGCACAGGCCGAAACCCTCGCTCCGGGACCGGTCGGCCATCCAGCAGCACTTCACCTTCGTCAGGCCGCTCATATCCCGCGAGTATCCGGCTTAATGTCGATTTGCCGCAGCCGCTCGGCCCGATCAGCCCCGCCGTTTCACCGCTCTCCAGATGAAAGTCGATATGCCGGAACAACCATTGTCCGCTTCCATAACTTTTGCCGATATTCTTTCCGTCAAGTCGCATGCACGCATCTCACCCATCCGCCGCGCAGGGCGCGCAGCTCCGGTAACGGTCCGCCGCATGTCGCCGTGGCATTTCTGCAATAATTTATAAACGCACACCTGCCTTCGGCCGCTTCAAATTGTCCCGATTGTTCTTCAGCCGGCACAAAATCATTCTGCGGCAGCGCACGCCATAACGCTTTCGTATACGGATGCCGGAGCTGCTCGCCCTTCCCGTTGAAATCGTCCGCCGCAGCGATCTCAACGGTAGATCCCTCGTAGAACACCGCAACCGTATCGGCTACTTTGAGCGCAGCTTCAATATCATGCGTAATAAGCATCACCGCGCAGCCTCGATCCGCCTGCTCGCGAAAGAACCGCAGCGTCTCGTGAACAACGGCGGGGTCGAGTCCCGGCGTCGGCTCATCCGCGATCAGCAATCGCGCGCCGCTGACGGCGGCAATAGAAACCAGCACGCGCCGCGCCATGCCGCCCGACAGCTGAAACGGATATTTGCGCGCCGTCTTCGCTTCCAGCCTGTATCGCTGAAACGCCTTCCGCTGCTCCTCTGCCGCGTCTCCCTGCCGCACAGCCGACCTCACCTGCTCGCCGACCCGCATGAGCGGATCGAGAAACTGCACCGACTGCGGTACTAGAGCGATTTCCCGGCCCCTTAATTTGCGGATTAAATGAGGAGTAAGCGGCTTACCGTCATAGACCATTTGACCCGAGGCCGACGCGTTGCCGGGCAGGATGCCTAACAAAGCATGCGCGAGCAAGCTTTTTCCCGATCCGCTAGCCCCGACGACCGCAACGATTTCACCCGGATGAATCTCGACGTGAAGATCACGGATGACGCACATTTTCTTCCGCTTGAAGCCCCCGCCATACCGGGTAAAAGAAACTGATAAATTCCGCACCTCAAGAAGCGGCGACACCTGGGTTTGGCTGTGCATGTAAATACCACCTTCTTCACTGTTACTCGTTCGACCGATGCGGATGGATCAGCGAATACACATTTTCCGACACCACGTCAAACGCCCTTACAATCACAAGCAGGCACAGGCCGGGGAAAAAAGCCAGCCACCACATGCCGGTCGATAAATAACGCATCGATTCCGATAATATAATGCCGATTGCCGGCTGATGCGGAGATAAGCCCATCCCAAGAAACGTAATGGCTGCTTCGTGCAGGATCGCGTGCGGAAACAACAGCAGCGTACCGACAATAAACTGCGGCAGCAGATGCGGAATATAATGCCGCGACGCCACCCACCAGCGTGACTTGCCGATATGTCTGGAAACCATGACGAATTCGGACGTTTTTAAGTGCAGCACTTCCGCCCGAATGACGCGGGTAAGGCTCGGCCAATGTGTGAGAGCAACCGCAAGGATGACGCCTTTTACCCCTCCGCCGAAAACAAATGCAAGCAGAATGAGGATGACGATATGGGGAATGCTCAAAAACAAATCAACAAGCCAAGTGACGACCCGGTCGACGAACCCGCCGAGCGCAGCGGCCGTTAATCCGAGCGCACCCGCGATGACCGCGCTGGCCAATGCGGCCGTAAGACCGACGCCAAGACTCAGGACAAGCCCTTTGAGAGTTCGGGTCAGCATGTCCCTCCCAAGCCAGTCGGTTCCGAACGGATGCTCCGGCGATGGGGCGAGATTGCGCGCTTCGAGACGCGTTGCCAGATTATAGTCGCCAAGGAGCCATCCCCCGATAAGCGGGATAAGCAGTAGAACCAGAGAGACGGCGGTATACAGAAGCGTTCGCGAGCGCCTGTTCATACGGGCCGCCCCTCTCGTATTCTCGGGTCAATCAGACGGTACATCAGCTCTGCGATCAGATTGCCTGTAAAGACAAATACAGCGCTGAACAGCACAATGCCCAGCAGGAGTGGCACATCGCCGCGAATGCCCGCTTCGACCGCTGCTTTGCCGAGTCCCGGATAGGAAAACACCTGCTCCACCAGTACCGCTCCGCCGAACAGCTCCCCGAAGGAAGCAAACTGCAGCGTAACGGCAGGCAGCGCGATGTTGCGCAGTCCATGGCGCCGGAACAAGGCAAACCCCGTCTCGCCCCGCGCTCTTGCAAACAGGATATATTCACTGCCCAGCACGTCCGCCAGCTTCGCCCGGGTATGAAGCGCGATGCCCGATATTCCGGTTACGCTGAGTGTAAGCACCGGGAGAATCATATGGCGAATCCGGTCCCACAGCGTGACGTCTTCCGCCATCACCCCGGCGGGGGCTCCTAGACCGACAGGAAACAGCGGGATCCATACCGTAAACACAATCAACAGCAGCAGACCCGCCCAAAAGGTCGGCGTCGCCGCAAGCGTCAGGCAATACCATTTAATCGCCCGGTCGATCCAGGAATCTTTGTTCATCGCGGCCAATGCCCCCGCTGCAAAGCCGATCATACCGGAGAGCAGCCAGGCGGCGCTCATCAGCGCGAGCGAACCGATAAACCGTTCGCCGATCACCTCCGCCACAGGAACACGGTAGATCATCGAAGTGCCGAGATCCCCGCGCAGCAAGGAACCGCTCCAGACCAGGAAGCGCTGCAAAGGCGGCTCGCCGAGCCCCCATTGCTCCGCTATAGCGGCCCGCTGCTCCGGACCGACCCTAAGCAGGTCTGCGCCGACATAGGCTTGAACCGGATCAATCGGCGACGAGCTGACGAGCGCAAATGTGATGACGCACACCGCGGCCAGCAGCAATATTAATTTTAGAAGCTGCAGCCCAAGAAACTTGGAAAGCTTAAGAACCATGCGGTTATTCCATCCATTCCCATTCCTCAATATTATCGGTCACCGGCCAGCCGTGCGCATGAGGATGTATTTTTTGCTTGCCGATGTCCAGCTTGTCTTTCACGAAATACAGGTGGTTGATGTTGACCAGCCATGCCCAGGGCGCATCCCCTTTGGCGCTTAAGCCGGTGGAGCCGTCCCATTGCGCTTTCTTCCAGAGCTCCATTGCCTTGTCCTCATCCGTAGCAGCAAGCGCTTCTTCCAAGTAACGGTCCACCTTCGGATTACCGTAATAACCCGTATTAAACCATTCCACCCCGCCTAGCTCGCTGTGATACAGGTTATACATTTCGAGCGGGTCGTGGCTTCCCCATCCGAACAATACCGCGTTCGAATGCATCAGCTTCTCCAGCTCGTCCCAGCTCTTGCCTTCTACGCGGATGTTGATGCCGGCAGGAACAATCATATCGGCCGCCGCAATGGCGAGCGATTGCCTGCTCACGTCTCCGGACGGGTAGAGGAGGGTGAACTCCGCTTTCAATCCGTCCTTCTCCACAATGCCGTCGCCGTCCGTATCCTCCCAGCCGCCTTCCGATAATATCGTTTTGGCCCGCTCCATATCCGAATCCTTAATAACGGTATCCGGATTCCACCATGGCAGACCGTCGCTTACCGTATATGCCGGCGTTCCATGCCCCTCCAGAATCCCTTCCACAAGCGCCTGCCGATTCATGGCGGTATTGACCGCCTTACGAATCGCCGCGTCCGCCGTTACGTCATTGCCGACCGCGTAGCCTTCTACGGTGGTCCGGCCCGATTTCACATACGGAAACATTATACCGCGGTTATCGACCGATTGCAGACTTTCAAGGCGCATCCCTGCCACCTGTTGCCTGCTGAACGCGGCAGGTACCGCCGCGACATCGACTGCTCCCGACTTAGCCGCAGCGAATGCCGCGTCTTCTTCAAGAAACAGGAATGTCAGCTTCTCGAAATACGGCTTAACGCCGTAATAATCCCGGTTCAATTCAACGATGAGCTGCTGCCCTTTATCCCATTGCACGAGCTTATACGGACCCGAACCGATCGGATGCTCCGCATAGACTTCATTATGCGTATGCTTCGGGACGATGCCGAGTGTCGCCAGAAGCGTAACGAACGTGGACTGCGCCTTCTTCAGCTTGAAAACGGCCGTATACTCATCCGGCACCTCGACAGAGACCAAATTTTGCAAGTCAACGACGGAATTGCTTGCGGCGGCGGTTTGGAACGTATACTGCACATCCGCCGCCGTCAATGGCATTCCATCGCTGAATTTCACATCTTTGCGAAGCGTGACCGTCCACAAGAGCCCATCCGGACTAACCGAGTATCCCTCGGCAAGGTCGCCAACTAACTGCAGATCGCTGTCCCGCTTAAGGAGTGTGCTTTGAAAAAGCGGGGAACCGTAGCGTCCCCATCCCGTCGTCGGATCGAAGCCGCTCTCCGGTTCGGACCCGACCGCCAAAATCAGTTCATGCCGGCCGGGGCCGCTTTCCCCGGTTTCGTCGGGGTTATCGCCGGACGGCCCCCTTTTCACGGATGAACAGCCTGAAAGAACGATAGTTACTATAATAATGAATACAAGTGACAATCTGCATAAATGAGACGGCATCCCTTTTCCCCCACGATTCCTAATGAACTGTTAATATATCTAATTATTAATAGTTTAAACGAAAATGAAAGAAAGTTTAAGGGTATCTTCCTAAACCACGAAAAAGAACAGCTTTGACGGAGATGCCCCGCCTGCTGTTCCCGTAATCTTGCTGCTCTTTGCGGCCTTTCATTTCGGTTGCTTCGGATTTTTCTCGATAACGCTCAGCTTTCCGTTCGGTTCCATGTATGCCTGCTCGATCTGTGCAGTGTCCGTTAATCCTTTCACCCGCAGCTCCTGTTCCAAATTGTTTTTTGTAATTCTCGCCCGTCGCAAGCCGTGCAGCAGAACCCTGCCGTTTTCAACCAGCTTGATCGGGCTGCCCATGACGAGCTTTTCAATCCGTTTACTCTTCAAGGCAAGCAGGCTTGCTATGAGCTGCAGCACGACAAGGCCGGCAATCGATGTAATCAGAATGTACACATTCAGCTCGGGATCGGCCAGCCCGTCGCCGATGATCGCCCCGATGGCGATGACCACGACCAGATCAAAATCCGTCAACCGACCGACCGATTGACTGCCCATGATCCGAAATGCCGCCAGTCCGACCGCGAACAATGCAGTGGCTCTCAATAAAATCGTCACATACTCCATATCCGTCCTAAATCTCCCCTTTAAACAGCTAATCGCAATTAACCCCTATTTTCCGCATAATGGGAAATTATATTCTTTCCGGTGCGGATGTTTTTCTAAAAATGTGGAAAGTTAACAGTGTAATCGATCATAGGAAGGAGTTTGCCATATGCAGCAAAATCAAGCGCAAGCCGGGCAGCAACAGCAGCAGCCCGTCATACCGGCGCCGCCGCAAGTCATTACAACGAAAGACTATCTCTATTTAAAGGATCAGCTGTCATGGGAACTGATTGCGATGAAGAAATGCCGACATTTCGCCCAAGAATGCACCGACCAGGAAATTGCCCAGGCGATCGACCGGGCCGGTCAAATGCATCAGCGGCATTACGGATTGCTGCTTAAGCATCTGCAAAACAATAATACTGCGGAAATGCAGAAGATCCAGCAACTACAACAGTAAAAAGGAAGGGGCCGTCATGAACCAACAAAATCAGAATCAAAACCCGCAGGCGATCAAAAATCCGAAGCCGGCGGGCGAACCGCAGGTGAAAGGTCCGGAAATGAACGACCGCGATCGAATCAACGATGTGCTGGCACTGGAAAAATATTTGACCGACAGCTTCAACGTTTCCGCCAGAGAGGCCAGTCATGCCATGCTTCATCAGGATATTCTGACCGTGCTGAATGAAACGCATCAATGCCAGTATCAAATGTACGAATTAATGTTCAGAAAAGGTCATTACAATTTGGAAGCGGAAGAGCAGCAAAAGCTCGACCAGACCTATCAGCAATTCAACAACTACGCCACCCAATTCCCTTATCCGAACACAACGCTGCAGTAGGTATTTGATCAATGACGCTGACCCGCCCGGTCGGCGTCATTTTTTTATCGGAGTACTGCCTTTAGATACTTGGAGGTGAAAAACATCGATCCGTGAGTATATAATTGTAATTGTTACCGGAGTGAGGAGGGCATTAGTGTTGAAAACACAATTTATGAATTTGACGGCTATTGGTGCAGGAGCCTCCATCGGCAGCATTGCCCGTTATTATTTAAACCTTCTGACGATACACACAGGATATCCGTTCGGTACGCTTATCGAGAATATTGCAGGAAGCCTCATTTTGGGCTTTCTTACAGCCTGGTTTCTCGTCTTTATACCGAAGGAATGGTTAAAGCTCGGTCTCGGTGTGGGGTTATGCGGAGGTTTTACAACGATGTCCACTCTTGCGGCGGATGCAGCCTTCTTATATCAGATCCACACCTCATTGGATGCAGTCTTCTATGTGGCTGGAACGACTGTAGGAGGAATATTGGCCGCGTGTATCGGTTACTTCCTTGGAACTTATATTGCGAATCAAGCGAAAACGAAACGGAAGCGAAAAGAGGTGAAGCCGGGTTGAGCATCCTGTTCCTTACAATCGGCGGCTCTGCAGGGGCGGTGCTTCGTTATTTACTTGGCATCGTTATGATGAGACGTTACCCGTCCCCGCCCTTACCAATTGCAATGCTGACTGTTAATTTACTCGGCTCCTTGGGATTAGGGGTATTTTTCGGGTTAAAATACGGCAAAATTCCGATAGGAGCATATGCAGAGCCGGCGTATCTTTTACTCGGCATAGGCTTTTTTGGCGCATTTACAACTTTTTCGACCTTCAGTGTAGAAGCTATGCAGCTGCTCAGAAATCGGAAATGGAAATCATTCGCTGTCTATTTGATCCTTAGCATATGCGGTTCCATAGGCGGCTTTTTGCTTGGAATAAACCTGGGGATGAGCATTTACGGCTCTTGACTTGCCGCTGGATTTTCTGTATAGTAAATACAAACAAGTGTACGGTTTTTATGCAGGAAGCACCTGCAAGAAGGCGAATAGCGCCTCTCTTGCAGGTGCTTTTTTTGCATTGAAACTGGTAATAAAGCGGAGAGACTTTGAGAAGCAGAGAGACTTTGAGCTCTGCTCAAAGATCCCGATGTCATGCTCAAAGATCTCTATTTAAGGAGGAGTCACATGCCATTCACCCGAAAGCTCATCATCTATTTCCTCGCCGTTCTGCTCGTTCTAGCCGGTCCGGCTGCCGCAGCTGCCGCGCCATTCGAATTTACCATCACGGTCAAGAAGGCGTTCGACAAAATGACGGCGGGCACCAATCAGACGACGGCAGCCAAGCTGAACAAACTTTATGCCGACCTGCAGACGATTCAGAAAGAGGATCTGAACTGGGACAAGAAAATTAGCGAGATTCATTACCGCAATGAAGAAAACGCCCTTCTGGTCCGTAAACGGATTAATGAAATCGATTCTGCAAAAATCGCCCGGCTGGAGGCGGAGCTAGTGCGGACAAAGGACCGTTACAAGCCGTTATTCGCCTTGTATGAGTCACTGAAGCAGCAGTTGAAGACCGTAAAAGCGATGAAAAATAAAGAGATGACATCGGTGCTGCGCACTCAGGTCGACAATGTGAAAGCCGCTGTACACCTTGCCAAGCAGGACATTCGCGCGAAAGAAGCTGCGCTGAAAGCAGCCAAGTCCGCACGGGCTCAAACCAAGAAGAGGATCAGGAGTATACTCGCCGATATTAATCCGGTTAAAGTGAAAATCAAAGCGGAAAAGAGCAACGTCAGCCGGATCAAAAAACAGTTTACCGCCGAGACGAAGCTCTTAAATCAGGCGGTTAGAAAAGGGGAAGTTACCGCATCGATGAATTCCTTCTCCAGACTCCTCCGCTCCATGCGTCTAATCATAGGACATAAATCGAACATCCTTTCCTATGAGCAGCGGATATCCGCCATCATTGCCAAAGCGCTGGCTCAGCTGAATTTGCCTTGAGCAGTCTGCCCTTAAAGCCAATTTATGTACAAGATTACGACAAAAAACCATTCCTCTTCCATCTCGCAGATGGATCGGAATGGTTTTGGTCATTGCAGCAATTAAAAGTCGATCTTCCGCTTTCCGCGGCCGACCAGCAGCCATGCGCCTGCCAGAATGATGATGACGGCAACGATCGGTTGGCCCCCGATGCCGGCGAAGAGCGCACCGATCGAAAACACCGAGAAAAATAACAGCGAAAGCACAGACAGAATGGATATCGGAATCATCAGCCACTTGTTGCGCCCGCCGAACCAGTAAAACTCAAAAAGCCCGACTGCAACGGCGAATATGAAGCCCGGCCACATGTATACCCAATTGTCCATAAGCATTGCTATCTGACATACGATCCCCGATGTGATGAGAATGCCTCCCGGAATCAGGAGTCCTGCGCCTTTGCGCCCGGTCAAGTAAAAATACAACCAGTGAAGAAATAAGCCAAGCGGGATGACAAACAGGGTCGGCCAAAAATAGCCGAGCAGCCTGCCCGGCCCGATCGCGTCCCCGCCGTTCAGAAACAACCCGGCCCCGAGAAGTACCAATACCGCTCCAATAATCGTACGAATATTCATCTAACTGCCTCCCCAACGTTTCTCCTTTTCTATAATTTGCATTTTATCACATACCTGAAAAGAAAAGCCTCATCCCGCAGGCAGAAAAAAACCTGGACCTAAGTCCAGTTTGAGAATTTAAGGATCGGTGATAAACAGACTGCTCCTCCTGAGATAAGCGTAATATAATCCGGTAATTGTTTGAACGACCAAAAAGACGACGAAGTTATATTCGAACTTGTATCCATGCTGATAGACGGTCATCCCCGTCCATTCCGCAATCCACTCCACACCCATCCCCAGTGCGGACCAGACTAGGACGTAAAACACAAACGTTCGCCTGTCGATTTGAAACCATTCATAAAAATAAACAAACAAGTATCCAAACGAAGCAAAGATAAGGTATACAAAGAGGTCGGTGAGTTCATACCGATTCGAATCGTTCACCCGATAGAAGTCCATCAGCCCGCCGCCAATCGTAAAGTCGAGCAGCGTCGAACTTGCAAACCCCCAAATCAATCCTAAAATCAGGATGCTTCGAGGCAGCCGCTTCGGCAGCGCAATGACAGCCGCA
Source organism: Paenibacillus tarimensis (assembly GCA_041281825.1). GTDB lineage: Bacteria > Bacillota > Bacilli > Paenibacillales > Paenibacillaceae > Paenibacillus_D > Paenibacillus_D tarimensis_A. The sequence goes on from CP166298.1 coordinate 5,779,239, forward strand.
TAGGAAAGGACCAGCATGGCAAGCACAAACCATTCATTCTGATCAAACCGTTCCCACAAGATCATACCGTTCCCTCCCCTGCACGCGTTGATTTGCGGAAGAGCTTGAGCGTATAGTAGATTAAAACTTGCAGAAGGATATAGGTTATTGCGGTCAGATTAATATTCCACTGTACATACCGATACACATCGTAAAATAACAGCACGCCGTTAACCGCAAGCGTAACCGCCAGAATGGCAAAGGCTATGACCAGCGCGACTCCTCTCGAGCTGGCATTATAGACCATGTTAAACAACATAACATACAGCATCGGCAGCAGAAAGGTACGGTAGATGATATAAGCCGCATAACTCATAGGGTCGCCGGCAAGCTTGATCCACTTCAGCTCTTCGATAACGATCCACGAGAAATGGACGGTAACAATAAAAACAACGAGATAAATGAACGTATTCTCAATAACCGACAAGCTTTTGGTCATCGCAGCGAAACCAAATACCGCCAGCCAGGTCGCAAAGAAAATTATGACAAATCCCATGGTGTATCATCCTTTATCGGCTAGTTAGTACCATTGTTACCATTATACCTTGGAATAAACCCTGACACAGACCTTACATATTGCGGCGGTATTTGCCCCCTGCTTCATAGAGCGCTCGGGTGATCTGGCCGAGACTCGCCGTTCTGACGGTGTTCATCAGCTCGGCGAACACATTCCCGCCGCGGAAGGCCGTCTCCTTGAGCCGATTCAACGCTTCATCCGCGTGAGGACGGTGCTTCTCCTGAAATAAGCGCAAACCGGCAATTTGCCCGTCCTTCTCCTGCTTCGTCGCCCGGGCCAATTGCAATTGCCCGGACGGCTCGTGCGGGTCCGGGTTCAGAAAGGTGTTCACGCCAACAATGGGAAATTCCCCGCTGTGCTTTTTCATCTCATAATTCATCGATTCATCCTGGATTTTGCCCCGCTGATATTGGGACTCCATCGCTCCCAGTACGCCCCCGCGGGTATGAAGCCTTTCAAATTCCTCCAACACCGCATCCTCCACCAAGTCCGTCAAATATTCAATGAAGAACGACCCCTGCAATACATTTTCGTTCTTCATCAACCCGAGTTCCCTGTTTAGGATCAATTGAATCGCCATCGCCCGGCGGACGGACTGCTCCGAAGGCGTCGTGATCGCCTCGTCATAGGCGTTGGTGTGAAGAGAATTGCAATGATCGGCCATTGCCATCAATGCCTGCAGCGTGGTGCGGATATCGTTGAAATCAACCTCCTGCGCATGCAGCGAACGACCCGAGGTTTGAATGTGATATTTCAGCTTTTGGCTTCTTTCGTTGGCACCGTATTTGTCTCGCATGACCACTGCCCATATTCTCCTCGCAACTCTGCCGATCACCGAATATTCCGGATCCAGACCGTTGCTGAAGAAGAACGACAGATTCGGCGCAACCTCGTCGATATGCATTCCCCGGCTTAAATAATATTCCACGTAAGTAAACCCGTTGGCCAGTGTAAAAGCGAGCTGCGTAACCGGGTTGGCGCCCGCTTCGGCAATATGATAACCGGAGATGGATACCGAATAGTAGTTCCGCACCTCGTTGTCGATAAAATATTGCTGGATGTCCCCCATCATCTTTAAGGCGAACGGGATCGAAAATATACAAGTGTTCTGTCCTTGATCCTCCTTCAAAATATCCGCCTGAACGGTCCCGCGTACTGTACGAAGCGTCAACTTACGGATGGACTGCCGCTCTTCCGGAGTCGGCTCCCTCCCCTGCTCGCAGGTGAAGCGGTCAAGCTCCTGATCGATCGCGGTATTGAGGAACATCGCGAGCAAAATCGGGGCGGGACCGTTAATCGTCATCGAAACCGATGTCAACGGATGGCACAGGTCGAAACCGGCGTACAGCTTTTTCATGTCATCCAGCGTGCAGACGCTTACGCCGCTTTCACCGATTTTGCCGTAAATGTCCGGCCGTAAGTCCGGATCTTCCCCGTATAATGTGACGGAATCGAAAGCGGTGCTAAGCCGCTTCGCCTTTTCGCCTTCCGATAAATAGTGGAATCTCCTGTTAGTCCGTTCCGGACTTCCTTCCCCTGCAAACTGCCGCTTTGGCTCCTCTTCTTTCCGCTTCAACGGGAAGACGCCGGCAGTGTAAGGAAATTTCCCGGGCACGTTCTCTTTATACACCCAACTTAACAGTTGTCCCCAGTCCTTACTATTCGGAAGAACCACTTTGGGAATACGCAGTCCGGACAAGCTCTCTGTCGCCAATTCGAATTCGGCCGGCTGTCCACGCAAGTTCAAGGTGAGCGTATTCGCCTTATACATGCTCACAGTGCTTTCCCACTGCTGCAAAACGATTCGGGAGGTTTCGCTTAACCGCCCTTCAACTTCTGCCATGGCTTGTTCAAGGGCTTGAAGAACCGCTTCATTCCCTGCCTGCCGGATCACATCGGCCGCTCCCGCAATTCTGTATAATGTGCCGGCCGTCTCCGCTTCCCTGTCGGCAAAACATTTATAGCTGCGGACCGTTTCCACAATTTCATTCAGGTATCCGCTCCTGTTGTCCGGAATAATAGTATGGCTTGAAACCGCCTGCGCTGTTACCGTCTCTCCGGCCGGCAGGGTGAAGCCGCATACATCATAAAGCCGCCCGGTCAATGCGCGGAAGAAAGCATTAACGCCCTCATCATTAAATCGGCTGGCGTTCGTGCCGTATACGGGCATTTCCTTCCAATCGGCGTCGAACAGCCGACGGCTGCGCTGGACCTGTTTCTTCACTTCCCTCAATGCATCCTCGGAGCCTCTGCGGTCAAATTTATTAATCACGATCAGGTCGGCGTCATCGATCATTTCGATCTTTTCCAGCTGGCTTGGCGCTCCGAATTCGCTCGTCATCACGTATACCGACAGATCGGCGATACCGGTTATCCGGCTGTCCGCCTGTCCGATTCCGCTTGTTTCGGCAACGATCAGATCGAATCCGGCAGCTTTAGCCACAATTACCGCATCCTTAAGTGCCGGAGCAAGCTCGGAACCGGAGCCCCGCGTAGCAAAACTGCGCATGTAGACCCGTTCCGAATGGACGGCATTCATACGAATCCGGTCACCCAGCAAAGCGCCTCCTGTCCTCCGTTTCGTCGGATCGACGGACAGGACTGCGATCGTCATATCCGGATGCAAACGCAGAAAGCGGCGGACCAATTCATCGGTGAGCGAGCTCTTGCCGGCCCCCCCTGTCCCTGTTATGCCAATAACGGGAGCCGTATGCTGAACGCTCTTTATCCCGGACATAAGCCGGGCCAGCCTGTCTGCTTCTTCCCCCGACGCTTCCGCTATACTTTCCGCCGTTGTCATCCATCTGGCTACGGCTAAATCGTCCCTGCCGGCTAACGCTTCCGCCGATGTCGAACTACCGGAAATCGTGGAATAATCGCATGCCTGCAGCATGATATCGATCATTCCCTGAAGCCCCAGTCTCCTGCCGTCCTCCGGGGAGAAAATGCGCGCAACGCCATATTGCTGAAGCTCATCGATTTCAGAAGGAATAATGACTCCCCCGCCTCCTCCGAAAATGCGAATATGTCCGGCTCCTTTGTCATGGAGCAGATCGAACATATATTTATAAAAAGCTACATGTCCGCCCTGGTAAGAGGAAACGGCGATACCCTGGACATCCTCCTGGACCGCCGCCCTTACAATCTCTTCCGCAGACCGGTTGTGACCGATATGGATCACTTCCGCCCCGCTTGCTTGCAGCATCCGCCTGATGATATTTATCGCCGCATCATGGCCGTCGAATAATGCCGAAGCCGTCACCATACGGATCCGGTGTACCGGAGTATACCGGTTCTTCTCTTCGCCCACACTGCCCACCCCCGCACAAATAAAATCACTGTTTATAGAGGTTGTTTAAAAAGCCTGTTCTAAACACGAAGCAATTCTGAGAACCGGGCTTTTTAAACACGCACTTATATGTATGCGTTAGCGGCGAAGATCATTTCTTTCTGCCAGGGTGGCTATCAGGAGCAATAAAGTGACATCATTCGGTGTATGGCGAAGCGAAAACGACACCATACTATAAATGGAAATTATTTCGGGATAATAGGGGATTCTAATGGACGAAAAAGAGTTGATGGAGAAGGTCAAAAATCTTTACTTGCAGGATGCCCATACGCAGACGCAATATGCCGCGCTCTGGATGGAAGAGATCGTCTTTTCCTGGAGATGGTGGGTCAGCCTGTTTCTCACCCTCTTACCGTGGATCGTATGGGCTGTTTATTGCAAGAAAGACAGCGTGGCACGTTTAATCGGGGTCGGTTTTTTTACCATGTTTTTGACGGCATGGCTTGATTCAATCGGAGTGCCCCTCGGCTTATGGTATTATCCGGTCGATATCATTCCTTTCTTCCCCTCGTATATCCCATACGATTTTTGTATATTCCCGGTTTTGATTATGATCCTGCTCCAATTCAAGCCCCGTGTTTCCCCTTATTGGAAGGCTCTGGCTTTTGCGGCAGGCACCGCTTTTATCGCGGAACCCGTGATGGAATATTTCGATTTCTACGAGGAGATTCGTTGGAATTCGTTTTTGTCCGCGATTTGCTATTTCATCATCTATTTACTGGCACATTGGTTAAACAGCAGAACGCGTTATCAGCCCGTGGAATAACAAATCGCCACCGCTAAAGGACATAGATGCCGTTTAAACGGCACTTTCCTGTCTTCTTAAGTTCTAACGGACAGGTGAAACGTTTAAAGGTCGAATAGACGCGGATCGAAGCCATTTACTCCGAGTTAGCGGCTCGAATGTCCGTTACAGACTAAGAAACGTCTATATTCCCTTATAAAGGTCCATGCTGTCCGTTATACCACACTCCAATCAGGGCTTTCTTTAAGTCGATCTACTGCCCCTCCGCTTTTCATTTACTACCGTAACCAATATTGTCTCTTTATTTATGGATCGACCTACTAATATCCGAAGTCCAATGTCTTGCCGGTTTCGGTATACGTCTTGATGTTGCTAATCATCCACCAATGCCCTTCCGCATTGGCTAATGAAGGATGATTCTCCGTCCACCCGTCATTAACCAGCATCAGCTTCGTGCATTTGCCGACCGTCTCCAGCGTAAAAGTCACTCTCGACTCGAGCTCTTCATGATTGGCATGATAGGACGGACCGGGATGTTCAAGGAAGCTGAACGTTTTATGGGGCTCATAAGCCAAAATCTTGCCATAAACATGAACGGTCTCCTCCCCCTCATTGCCCGGACCGATGTACGCAATGGTATCGCCCACCGCAAACGATGATTTGATCACGCTTCCGAAGAACGTGTGGCGCGTGCCTTCCGGCGACAGCAATACTTTCCAAACCTCTTCAGCGGTTGCGCCGATATAAAACTCGTATTTCAATTCCATATTTCCACTCCTGACATAGGGATCTTTGAGCATGACATCGGGATCTTTGAGTGGAGCTCAAAGTCTCTCTGCTTCACAAAGTCTCTCTGCGCTTCTCAAAGTCTCTCCTCCGTATGATACTATTATAGTAACGCCGCTGTTCTGCAAAGTATTGTAAAAACGCGACAAAAGATTGGAGTGTTGGAATGTGAATGCGAATTTCCCCAAGCCCAGCATGGGCGTGTTGAATTTAAAAGAAGGCGCGCGGAAATTCCGGCTTTCCCGGTACGCCCCCTCCGAGGATATCGGTTATTTCGTCAAACATTTCTGGGTTGTCAGTTGGGATTTAACAGGGCAAGATCCTTACATGCAGGATGTCGTTCCGAATCCATGCGTGAATGCGGTGATTGAGAAGAACAAAACGGCCGTCTATGGCGTTGCAAGAACGAAATATTCACAGTTGCTTCAAGGGAACGGCCTAGTTTTCGGCATCAAATTCAAGCCGGGAGGGTTTTACCCGTTCACGGGACGCCCTGTCTCCGAATTAACCGGTCAATCGATACACTTTCAGACCGTGTTCGCCGCGGATCCCCGATCGATCGAGAACATCATCTTATCGCAACAGGATGAGATCAGCATGGTCGCTCTGGCTGAAGACTTCATCCGGCCTCATCTTCCGGCAAGAGACGAAACGATTGCTCTCATTGAGAGCATCATCGGCCGGATTATTGAAGAACGGAATATAACGCGGGTTGATCAGCTTTGCCTGTCTTTCGGCATCAATAAGAGAAAGCTGCAGCGGATGTTCGACCAATATGTCGGGGTCAGTCCGAAATGGGTCATCCAGCTCTACCGGCTGCAAAATGCGGCGGAAGCTCTCGATCAAGACCAACAGCACGATACCTTAAAGCTGTCAATGGACCTCGGATATTACGACCAGTCGCATTTTATTCGTGATTTCAAAGCGATCGTCGGCATGACCCCGGATCAATACGCACGAAAAGGCGCATGTGGTTGACCGACCGTCAGCCTCTCCGCCGTAGGCTAGTGCTAGTAGCCCAACAAATCCAAGACTTTCGTTTCCACGCGCCGGTTCGTCCCTTGATAGGGGAAGTTATGGATATGCAGCGCCGGATTGAAATTCAGTTCAATGATGCCGTAATTGTCCGGCCCCGGGGCCGCCTGAATATCCCAAATAATCATGTCCGCCCCGCATATGACCGCTCCCACCGCTTTCGCCGCGCGGACTGCGATCTCTTTGTAGGCCTCCGGCATGATATCCGTACAATCGATACTGTCCCCGCCGGTGCTGATATTTGAGTTCTCCCGCAAATAAACGATTTCGTCTTTCTCCGGAACCGATAACACGTGTTTTCCTTGGGATTTCAAATAATCCCGCTCCACTTGCCCCAGTTTTATTCTTTCCAGTGGAGTCACATACCCTTCGCCCCGCAGCGGATCCTTGTTTTTCTGCTGCACCAGCTGCTCGATCGTCCGCACGCCGTCACCGCGCACATTGGCTGGCACCCTGTACAGCACGGCGGCCGTTTCATCGCCGATGATGAGAAACCGGTACTCTCTCCCCGGCAGGAACTTCTCGATCATAACGGTCTCATCATAGTTCAAAGCATACTGAACGGCGTTCGCAAACGAATCCGCATCCGTTTGTTGACCGTTTGTTAATACGCTCACCCCTTTGCCGAAATTGGTCGATTTCGGCTTCACAACGATGGGCTCCCCATGAAACCGCTCCGCTTTGCTTTCGGCTTCCGTTAGGGAGCGGACCGTGATTCCTTCCGGGACCCGGATGCCGTGCTCCCTTAAGATGAGCTTCGTAACTTCCTTATTCTCCATAATTAACGGGGAGATATACGTATCCGCAGAAGTGCGTGTCGCCTGTTTCACATATTCGATCCTGCCGTCCTTCTTTAATCGGATGAACTGATCTTCCCGGTCCAACACCTCTGCTTCGATGCCTCTGTTCAAGGCCTCCCTGATAAGAATCTGCGTTGAAAGCTCTAACCCGGCATATGGATCTGAAAGCATGACCATGACCTCCTAACAGTAATTAGTACACCCGGCTAGACCCGGACCGCCAAATACCGCTGCTTGTGCCGAAGGGCTTGGCGAATCCCAAAATCAAGCAGCGTTTCATCGTTTACTTGCATTTCCTGTCTTATCAGCGAAGAGAGAAGGAGCCGAACGTTTCTGCCTTTGGCGCGTTCCTGATTGACCGCTGCTTGAAAGACTGCTCCCCCGCCATGTTGGTCCAATAGTTCGGCAATGCGGCTCATTTTCCCCATCATCTCTTCAATCCATTCGCTCAGCATCACCTTGCCCCCCTGGTACAAATGAAGGTGCAGATTGGGCTTTCGGCCGAACAGCGAGACAATGTGATGATTATCCTGTATTAAACGCCATTCCCGCTTCGTAATGGGAGGACTTTGCTCGAACAGGCAATACAGCATAAATACATGGAGAAAACGGAGCTGCTGCAAACTGATCCCCGCCCGTTCATAAGGGTTTAAATCCATAATCCGGAGCTCGACGTAGCCGACTCCCTTCCGTTCAAGAGCGTCTAATTGGGACTGGTCCCGCCGCACAAGCTGTTTGATACGAACCGATGAATAGAACTCGCTTTCCTTCTGCAATACGCCCTGCGTAAGCAACCGTTTGAAATCGCCGATGTATTCGTTCAAGCCGTTGAACGAAACGGTATGCTTCCGCTGCGTTGCGCTGGAATAGCCGAAACGGCTCACTCTTAAGGAGGTTGCATACCGTTCATAGTCGCCGACCTTACCGCAGCAGGCGGGACAGCATCGGTCGATAATAGCGAGCTCCCTTGCAATGACGGAGTCGTAGGTGGAATCGGCCGAAGGGGATGCCCCGAACAGATATATAAGCAGCCATCGGTACCGGAGCAGGTTTCTGGCCATGGCAAAATACAGGTTGTCTGTCAACGCCCGCTTATCCGCCTCATATCCTAATCGCCCGGCCAAGAAATGAAACAGGTCTTCGTGGAACGAGAAGTTGTAATGCAGCCCGGAAATCATCTGCATTTTCTTGCCGTACCGCTCCGCAAGGCGTTGCCGGTAGCTTTCCTTCGCCCTCCCTTCAGGTGTTCCGTTAAATTCGGCGATCCGAATTTGCTCTTCCGCCGGCAGGCGGGGCGGCATGCTCAGCGGCCATAACAGTTCATCGCCGATGCCCGATTCGATTTCATCGTGAATCCGGTGCAGATACGCATACGCTTCCTCTATAGATGGCAAGGCAGGTGTAATCATTTCAAGCTGGCTTTCGGCAAAATCGGTCGTAATGTCCGGATTCGACATTTTGTCGCCAAACGGATGATCGGTCATGGCCAGGTCGCCGGTGACGGTTACCCTTTGCGACTCTTTTTCCAGCCCCCAAGTCCCTTTGCGCAGCAGCCGACTCCTCTCCATATCCGCAAATAAACCGGCCATCTCTTCGAACTTCCACACGAAGGCTCCTCCTGACATAGAGATCTTTGAGCATGACACAGGGATCTTTGAGCTTTCTCAAAGTCTCTCCTCTTCAAGTCTCTCTGCTAATGATTGTTTTCTATCATTGTTCTACTGTTCTATAATTATCGAACTAATAGAGCAAAAAAAAGAGAATGTGTTTCGGCCGCCTCGTTTACTTTAAAAAATCTCTGATGGCTTGAACGGCTTCCATGTTAATTTGACAGACAGAGCTCTGACCGCTGCGCGTGCATTGAATTAAACCCGCATTCTGAAGCTCCTTAAAGTGATGGGAGATGGTGGAACGGGACAAATCCATGGAGCAGCATGCTTTCGTAAAGCATTTCTCCATGCCTTCCGTGAATGAACAATCCGTCCCTCGCCATTCATACAGCATGAGAAACAAATTTAACCTTTGCTCGCTGGACAAGGCTTTGAAAATTTTAGACAAATCGATTGTTTTCATAATTCGATAATAATCGAACAGTCGTGGAAAATCAAGCCTCAATTGATAAGAAGAGAATTGTTTCAACCGTTTGAACGTCGCGCCCGGAATTGCTTCCACTGATAATACACAAAGCACCCGACGCAAAATCCTGACAATGCCAGGATGACGGCAGCCGAGAGCATGGCCAGTATGATATAGGCTGCAATCGCTGCACCAAAAGCAAAGGCGGTTAAAGTCCCGATCATAAACAAAATCGCGAGCAAATTGTTGAAGCGAAGCAATACCCGGCTCTCCGTCTTCGAGCTTGCCGGCAGCATCGGGGCGATGAGCCGGACAAACGGGTTATACTTCATACCGAACCAGCGGGTGACCAGCTGAACGGCGAGCGCAAGCGCCATGATCCATAGAAACTGGGTAGCCGCTGCGATAAGGATGCATAATAAAATCCCGATTTGATTGGCCCGGACGCGGTGGTAAGGGATTTCGTCTTCACAATCATAAGATTTCGAGAACGGATGGACCATAAGATTTCCTCCTTGTGCAACCAATGTTACTACATTCCAAGTGTAATATAAGAACCGCGCAAACAGAAATCATCGCATTCTGTCCGCACGGTTCTTCCGTGGTGGATAAGTTCGACAATACCAGCATCAACTATATTATCAACCGCTTCAACGGGAAAAGTACATGGCGTGCCCTATAGCTTTTCCGCTGAAGATACGGGCTCTTTGCGCTCCAATAATTCATTTAAGAAAGCAGGTAAGTTGAAGCATCTGCGCAGCAATTCCTTGTTGGCATAGCGCGCTTCTTTATCGAAACGGATGTGCTCCGGATCCGGCAGCGGCCGCTTGGAGCCGATCGTAAAGCTCCACAGCCCTCCCGGGTATGTCGGAACGACAGCCGTATATAGTTTGTGATAGGGGAATAACTGCCCGATTCGATCATACGATTGAACCATGACGTCTGCATGAAAAATCGGAGACTGGCTTTGACAAACCATCATTCCGCCTTCGTTCAATGCGTTTTCCAAGCTTCTGTAAAAGCTCGTCTCGAAAAGCTGCTGTGCTGGTCCGACCGGATCGGAAGAATCGACAATGATGACGTCGTATTCATTCTTGACCTGTTTCGCAAACTCGACACCATCAGCGTAATGGTACTTTACCCGCGGATCGGACAAGTTGCCCGAAACCTCCGGCAAATAACGTTTGCTCGCCCGGACGACAGCCTCATCGATCTCCACCAGATCGATCCGTTCGACATTGTCATATTTAACGGCTTCCCGGGCTACGCCGCAGTCGCCTCCTCCAATAATAAGCACCTTGCGGGGTTGCGGGTGGAGCGACAACGGGACATGGGAAATCATCTCATTGTAGATATGTCCGTCCATTGAGGTCGTCTGTACGACCCCGTCCAACACAAGCATGGGACCGAAATCACACGAATCTAAAATCATAACATGCTGAAAAGGACTCGTTTCTTCATACAAAACATCTTTAATGCGATAACTGATTTTCAGATTATCCCTTTCGTCCTCGGTCAACCACAGTTTACCTTGTGAGCCATGAATATACTTTGGCAACCGTTCCATTTTCGACCTCCCAGTAGTAAATGATCAATCCCATTGTACCAAAAGATATCATCTGCGTCCCGTTTGAAAGGGAACTTGTTCAAATCAGCCATCGATTGTTGAGAAATCCCGGGATCCCGGGTACTATAAAATCTAGCTGACAAAATTAAGGTGCAGCCCATGCCAATTACAACCGGAGGACTTCAATGACCCAGTTACGCTTCGGAAAACGACTGCTTAAAACCGCGGTTGCCGTATTTGTAACCGCCCAAATCTGCTACCTGCTGAACTGGCCGATGATCTTCGCGGTTATCGCTGCAATCGTATCGATCGAGCCTACTGTCAGCGCTTCGATTCACAAGGGGAAGGTTCGTCTGCCCTCGGCGGCAATCGGTGCAGCCTTTGCCATGATCTTCGATTATTTGCTCGGCCCTCAGCCTGTAACCTTCGCGCTATCGGCGCTCGCGACAATCTATGTGTGCCAGCTGCTCCGTTGGAACGATACCATCGTGGTCGCCACCCTGACTGCGGTCAATATGATCCCGCTGACGGAAGCTCATTTTCTGATCAATTTCCTCATTCGTCTCGGTACTACTATGACCGGTATCCTCGTATCCGTACTCGTGAATTACTTTATTTTCCGTCCCGACTATGCCGCCGAATTACGCGGCTCGCTGACCGCAGCTTGCGAACGCATGCTTGCCGCCGCCCGCCATGAACCGGAGATGCGGATCGATCGGGGTGAAACAGGTTTCATGAAAACTTCCTTTGATCGGATTCAAAGCTTACTTGACTATCAAATCTCCGATTACCGTTTCAAAAAGGCGTCCTTTGCCGATCTTCGGGAACTTGCAGAGGCCCGGCAGTGTCTCCGGCTCCTGCGGCGCATCCTGTTCTATACCGAGGCCGCTGCCGGGAGCAAATCGGCGGATGAGCGTATTCTCTGCCGGGAACTGCGGGCAGCGGCGCTTCGACAGCTTGCCGCATCTCCATTCGCCTGTACAGGAAGCCGTATTACCGTACGAACCGTAGATGGCAGAGGGCTAGACGCCTAAATTCATCATATGCAGCTATGCCAATATCGTTCGGCTTATTGATCACCGTGTATAGCCGACAACATCAGATTCTTGAACCGCTCCAAATCCTTATCAACGAATTGAACGTTTCGCTCGCCGTCTCCGGCGTAAGCATGCACGGCATTCACTACAATCGTTCTCAGTTGTTCCGGCAGCAACGGAAGAGCCCATTCTCCTGCTTGAGCCTTCGAAAAAATATCCCCTGTCTCCAGATAGGATAGAATTCTGCAGAGCGTCAATATTCCATATACCGGCTGTGTGCTCAATGCATTGGCCGCATATTGGACATCCCCTAGAATGGATGACCGGAAATCCCGCTCGGGTACGTCCGGAAACGCCTCCTTTATCGGAGTACCGTATAGACAGATTCCCTTCCGATTGATAAGCCTGATATGACATGCAAGGTCACTGTCTGTCGGCGTTTCCGACCAGAAGCTTTTATTTCCCTTTTGGACCTGCTCTTCATATCTTGTTCGCCAATATTCACTGCTGTGCAGTTGAAAAGGCGTCGGGTATTTCCAAGGCCAAATTGCATTCTTTGTGACCAGGCTGATTTCCAGCGGCGCCGGTTGATTCGAAATCGCAAGCAGAACCTTAACGAGTTCAAATCTTAAATCCACTTCGATGTCTTCATTAAGAAGCGCAATAACGTCCAAATCGCTGACATTCGGACGAAAGCTGTCTAATGCAAGCGATCCGTGAATATATATTCCCGCCAAATTTCTTCCCAAATGCTCAACAAGCCTTTCCTTTAACACATCCAATTGATTCCTGTATTGCTCCGGGCAATCGTTCCAGCCGTACATGCGCATTGGCACACTTCCTCTCGTTTACCGGTCTTCATATTGATCATATCAGATCCAATCCGCGGCATTCGGGAAAAAATGGTTATAATTTTGCGGTCGATCTTCCAACCTCATTTGCAGCTCAATGTTGCTGTTCAAGTATTTTTTAATTTTTAGATCTCTAAGTCCGATGCTTTTCAATCAGCTTTTTCTTCAATTCCCACACCGCAGGGCTTAGATCAACGGGATATTTCTCCGGATTCAGCTTGCGAAGATATTCAGGCCAGAACAGTTCCAGCTGACTGCGGTGACGGGTTCGAATCTGCTCCAGATCCGGAAGCGTGCAGACTAACCGCCCGCCGCGGAAAACAGGCCGAAGCAGCGGCAGCGCTACATAATCTTTTACCACCTTGTGTAAGTACGGATGAACGGGATCAAACAGCTTAAGCGGTTTTCCTTCTTCGATATCCGTCTCTCCCGTTAGCATTATATAATCCGCTTCGGCCTTCCCGGTCGCCTTATTCAGGATCCGGTACGCGTCCTTTATTCCGGGAGTGGTCACCTTCTCGGGGTTGCCGGAAATTTTAATTACCGGGATATACGTCCCGTCCTTTTCTCTTGCAACCAGTTTATAAACCCCGCCTAAAGCCGGATTGTCGGCAGCTGTGATTAGCCGGGTTCCGATGCCCCATATATCGATTTTTGCCCCTTGCGCTTTCAATTCGGCCATAATATGTTCATCAATATCGTTGGAAGCAACAATTTTTACACCAGGCAATCCGGCCTCGTCCAGGATCCGCCTTGCCTCCTTGGACAAATAGGCCAAGTCGCCGCTGTCCAACCGGATCGCCTTCATCCTTTTTCCGCGGGCCTTCAATGAATGGGCCGTACGTATCGCGTTCGGGAGTCCGCTCTTCAGGGTGTCGTAAGTATCGACAAGCAGAGTCACCTGCTCCGGGAGTGCAGCCGCATAAGCTTCGAATGCATCCTCTTCCGAGTCAAACATCTGGACCCAGGAATGCGCATGCGTTCCTTTGGCCGGAATGCCAAAGAGCATGCCCGCCCGAAGATTGGAGGTCGCATCGAACCCTGCCAGGTAAGCGGCACGCGCCCCCCACACAGCCGCCTCAGTCTCTTGGGCGCGTCTCGTGCCGAATTCAAGAAGTCCGTCAGCGGAAGCAATCTGCTTGATGCGCGCCGCTTTGGTCGCTACAAGCGTCTGATAATTGACCACGTTCAGAATCGCCGTTTCAATTAATTGGGCTTCCATAATTCTGGCCTCGACCCGGATCAGCGGCTCACTTGCAAATACGACCGTTCCTTCCGGCACCGCGAACAAATCCCCTGTAAACCGCAATTGCTTGAGTTCTTCGAGAAATCCCGCTTCGTACGCCTCCTCCTGACCTGCTAAATACGAAATTTCCCGTTCTCCGAACCGCAATTGTTGAATGTACTCTACGACCCTCTCCAAACCTGCGCAGACGGCAAATCCATTGCCGAAAGGAAGCTTGCGAAAATAAACTTCAAACACCGCCCGGTCGTTGTGCGTTCCTTGTGCCCAGTGTGCATACATCATATTAATCTGATATTTGTCTGTATGGAGGGTTAAATTGTCGGATGTCATCGTGCCTCACTCCAATTTAAAAGGCTGGCCGTTCTTTAATAAAACAGCGCCAAGCGTATGTTGAAAATGCCCCAAAGCCCACTCATGGCCCGCAGGATTGAAGCTGGCGACGGCATCCGCATGAATGAAGAGCGAAAAGCCCTTATTATACGCGTCTACAGCCGTATGGAGAACGCAAATATCCGTGCAAACGCCTGCCAAATGCAGCTCCGCGATCCCCCTTGCTCTTAGCCGCAGCTCCAGGTCCGTACCGCAGAAAGCGCTGTAGCGGGTCTTGTCCATCCAATAAATCCGCTCCCGGTGCTGACTATATATGGCGTTCAGCTTCCCATAAAGCGACCGCCCCTCGGTCCCCCGGATATTGTGCGCCGGAAACAATTGGGTCTCCGGATGGTAAGGGTCCTCCCGGTCATGAAGATCTACCGCCATGACGACCTCATCGCCCGCCGCTGCAAACGATTCGGTTAATGACGCTATCCGCTCTTCTATTCGGATCGCCGGTTCTCCGCAAGGGAGCTTGCCCGCCACAAAATCAACCGTATAATCAATCACAATCAACGCTTTCAATGGAATCACCTTCCTGTAAGTTGTTATGATATTATCGATGAAATAAAACGACGGTTGTGATACAATTCTAGAGTTGTACCGGGAAACATTATGGGAGGTAATCTAGTCACTATGCTCATTATTGGAATCGCCGGCGGCACCGGCTCCGGCAAAACAACGGTGGCCCGCTCCGTTATTGACCGTCTTGGATCGGACAATGTAACGTTCATCTCGCAGGATAACTACTACAAGGATCATTTGCATCTCAGCCTTGCCGAACGCGAATCGATCAATTACGATCATCCGCTCGTCTTTGACAACGAGCTGTTAATCGAACATCTGGGCCGTCTGAAAGCAGGCCAAACCGTACTTGCCCCGGTGTATGACTTTACGATTCATGCCCGTTCCGCTGTCGATACGATTGAGCTGAGGCCAAACCATATCGTCATACTCGAAGGGCTTCATGTACTCTCCGACGAAAAATTAAGGGCAATGCTCAATATCAAAGTATTCGTTGATACAGACCCCGATGTGCGTATTCTCCGCCGGGTGCTCCGGGATATCGAAGAACGCGGCCGGACCATCCAGTCCATCCACGATCAATATTTGAACACAGTAAAACCGATGCATGAGGCTTTCATTGAACCGTCCAAAAAATATGCCGACCTGATCATCCCCGAAGGCGGACATAACGAGGTCGGCGTTCAAATGCTGTCCATATTGACTGAGAAATATGTAAAAGATAGAGGGGCATTCGCATAACAGCCGCAAAACCGACATCACTGGTCGGTTTTTTGTTTATCGGAATCAGCCTTCTGAAGCTTCGCTCTCATATTCACCCTCCAGAATGGAAAACTGCAACGAATCGATCCATTGTCCTTTGGCCCGAATATGACCGCGCAAACGGCCCTCATACGTCATTCCTGCCTTTTGCATAACTTTAGCGGAACCGGTATTGTCCGGACGGCAAGTTGCATAGATGCGATGCAGTCCAAGTTCCTTGAAGCCGAACCGAAGCATCTCCGCCGCCGCTTCCGATGCATACCCCTTTCGCCAATATCGGGGATTGATGCAATAACCGATTTCTCCTTGCAGCGGTTCGGAAACATAAATGCCGCAGCCTCCGATCAGCGTTCCGTCTTGCTTGAGTACGACGGCGAATTCATGATCAAGCCGCGGCTTCTGCTTTTGCATTCCGATCACGCGATTTATAAATGCCCCCGTCTCTTCTTCCGTATTCGGCCCCCAAATCATATGCTTCGTAACCTCGGGGTCCGAAGCATAAACATGAACGGCTGCAGCATCTTCAGGTGAAAATTCTCTAATAATCAAGCGTTTCGTTTCAAATAACAACGGCTTTCTCCCCCTTCAGTTATCCGTCTAAGTGAATCCGGAATCTTGCCCATATTTTCCCAATGAATAATTGGACCTTATTATATCTCGAACCGCCGTTGCTGGCAATACAAATAAAAAAGAGCCCTCATCGTTTTGTATACGGAGGACTCTTAAAGTTTCTTTCATTTGCATGAAGATCAGTTATACTCGTTATTCCCTTTAATGACAGGACTTCTCTTGAGGCTCTTATAGCCCAGGAACATAACGCCGCAGCAAACGATGATGAATAGGGCATAATAATTTCCTCGAATAATGGTTTCAACCATTGTATAGGAAACGACCAGGGATGAGACAGGAGATATAATCCAAACCTTGATCACTTTCTTAACAATATCGGTCTTCCAAACGGCTCTGCCTTCATTCACGGTGCCGATGCCCAGGATCGCCATTGTCGTCGCTTGCGTTAACGGAACCGGTATGCCGAACAAGGATGCAACAACGACCAGTGTACCTGACGTAAAGGATACCACGGAGCTTTTTAACAACGTCAGTTTCGTAATTTTCTTCGCATTCGTTTCCAATACCCTGCCGCCTAAGAACAACGCGCCCAATGCAACAAACAGCCCGCCCCAAATTATTGCGGTGGATGTGCTGATCAAATCGGCGCCTACCAGAGGACCGACAGCGTTTGCGACATTATTCATTCCGGCCGAGAAGGCTTCGTAACAGCCCGTTAGAATAAGAAGGAGCGTGAGAAGAAAAGTCAGTCGTTTGCTGTTTCTTTTCTGTAATATCCGTTCGATCGGCTCTACGCCTTTTCCCAGCAAGTATGAAATAATAAAAGCAAGGAAGGGCAGGATAATCCAGACCGACATAATCATCAAGATTTTCCCCATAAACAACTGATTGTATGCCACGCCGACACCTATGACCGAACCGACCGTCACTTCGCTGGTGGAAAGCGGGATCGCCATCATATTTGAAACAAATAAAGTCAAACACGCCGCGGCAATGATTGTAATCGTCAGTTCAACAGTAAGTATATCGGACGGAATGATTCCTTCCGAAATGGTTTTCACCACTTCGCCGCCTCCAAAATATGCACCGAGCATGACGGAAACAGCGGCCAGCAATAGAGCAATCCACCTTCGTTTGATCGCTCCTCCTCCGTATGCGGCACCCATGGATGCCGCCGTACCGCTTGCACCGATATTCATTGCAAAGAAAAACGCCGCAAACAGGGCAATAGTAAGCATCATTATCGTCTCACACCTAATCCCAAGTTATCCACTATGTTTTCTTCATTATAAGGATTACTAATGTTTTTGTAAATAAAGAATTATGAACTATGGCACTATATGCGCCTGGGCATCAACAAGTGCCTAAATGTTTATGCCATTGTATGCGCTTGGCGGATCCATGTTACCCGATCGGAAATATCCTCCATTAGACAAATTCCGCCTTGTTCCGTTATGATTGGAACAAATGTTCTCCGTGAGAGGTGCTGTCATGAGTGTGCCCGACACTAACTTTGTACATCTGCATATTCATACGGAATATAGCTTGACGGAAGCGGTATGCCGTCTTGAGGACCTGCTGGAAACGGCCAAATCGTGGGGCATCAACGCGTTGGCCATTACGGATAAGGACTCCTTAGGCGGTGCGGTTCGTTTCTCCAAGCTAGCCGAACAGTACGGAATCCGCCCGATTATCGGCTGTGAAATCAATGACCGCAGCACGGGAGACTCTCTTATTTTACTGGCCGCTACGGGAAAAGGCTATGAACAAATCATTACCTATTTAAACAGCGGGTTGTTCCATGCGCCGGCTGCCCAAGGGGACATCATCGCCCTGAGCGGCGGCAGAACGGGAGTGATTCACCGGATGATTGCGAGCGGCCGGATGGATCAGGCGGAAAAACAGGCCCTTGAATATACCCGCTGGTTCGGGGAAGAAAACTTCTACTTGGAAGTACAGCATCACGGGTTTCCCGAGGACGATCTTATCGCCGAACGGACGGTTCAGCTTTCCCGAAGTACGGGAATTCCGCTTGCAGCAACCCACGACGTTCATTATCTTACTCCCGGAGACGCTTCGCTGCTTCCGCTATTGAAGCAAGGTAAACCCCGGCAGCATTCCGTCTCGCCTTCGACGGCAGCCCCTTACTACCTCCCTTCCCCGCTTGAAATGCAGGAGAAATTCAAACATCTTCCCGAGGCTTTGACCAATACCGTCCGTATTGCCCGGCGAATCCGGTTTCAAATGGGAATGGGGGAATTCAAGGTGCCGCGCTTCCTTGCCGAGGGCTTGCCGCGCAGTTCGGATGATCTGCTTCGGCAATTGTGCCTGGAAGGTTTGTACAGCCGTTTTGATTCTCCCCCGCTCCAGGATTCGGAAAAGCAACAAATCATAGATCGAATGAACAGCGAGCTTGAGGTCATTACGCAGCGGGGGCTTTCCGATTATTTCCTGATCGTATGGGATATCGTAAGGGCTGCACGAAGCCGCGGGATCCCCGTCGGACCGGGAAGAGGTTCCGCCGCAGGCAGTTTGACGGCTTATCTGCTTGGCATAACGGAAAACAATCCGCTGCTCTTCGGTCTCTCGTTCGAACGCTTCCTTAGCCCGGACCGTCCTGCTTTGCCGGATATCGATTTGGATGTCTGCCAGCGAAGACGGCATGAGATGATTCAATATATCAAAGAAAAGTATGGAGAAGATCGAATTGCTCATCTCGGAGTGCTCAGCACATTCGGAACGCGGGGCGCTGTCCGGGAAGCCGGATCCTGGCTCGGCATGCCGAAGAAGCACATCAATCTGCTTGCCGGGCTGATGACCTCCTTTTCCGGCAAAGGCGGCATCCGTCATTGTCTCGAAACGCTTCCGGAATTGCAAAAGCTCCCGCTTCGGCAAGAACCGTTCAGCTCGTTGTTCCGGCTGGCCGAACGAATCGAAGGACTCCCCCGTTATCACTCTTCTCACCCCTCCGGCATCTTGCTGGGTGATGAGCAGTTACCCCGTACAATCCCTCTGCAATCAAGGCCGAACGGGGATCGGATGACTTCTTTCACCAAGGAAGATATCGGGGCGCTCGGCTTCATCAAAATAGATCTGCTCGGTTTGCGAAACCTGACGATGATTAGCGACACACTTGCTGCCATTCACGAACGGACCGGGCAAAAGATCGAAGCGGGCCGAATCTCGGTTGAAGACCCGGATACGTTCCGGACAATCGGCAGCGGAAACACACTCGGATGCTTTCAGCTGGAAAGCATGGGCATCCGTCATTTAATGCGCAGGATGCGGCCAAGCAGCATCGGTGAGCTGGCCGACCTGCTCGCCCTATACCGGCCCGGGGCATGGAATGAGGGTATCGTTGAAACGTATTTGCGGCGACGCAGAGGCGAGGAGAATTACGAAATCGAATTGCCGGTATTGGAGCCCGTTCTTTCGCCGACCTACGGTTTGATCCTGTATCAGGAGCAAGTGATGGCAATCGCTCATATTGTGGCCGGATATTCGATGGGTGAAGCCGACATGCTCAGGCGGGCGCTTGCGGCAAAATCGGCAGAAGCGTTGACGGTTCACCGGAAACGTTTTGTCCGGGGAGCGGCGGATAAGGCGGTCAACAAGCAAAAAGCGATTGAAGTATTCGATTTTTTGGCGAGGTTTGCCGGTTACAGCTTCAATAAAGCCCATAGCGTATCCTATGCTCATTTATCCTATTGGACGGTCTACCTAAAAACACATTATCCGAAGGAATACATGTCCGCTTTGTTAAGCGCTGAGGGGGGGTACTACGATAAAACGGTGTATATAAGGGAGGTTGCTAAACTGGGCCTCTCCCTTCTCGGCCCCGACATCAACCGCAGCGGTTTCGGATATCATGCCGAAGACGAAGGGATCCGAGTAGGTATGGATTCGATCCGTGGATCGGGGGCGGAGTCGGTGATGTCTCTGTTGCGCTCCAGAGAAAGCAGCGGGGAATTTCGTTCATTTACCGATCTGGCCCGGCGAATGAAAGCATACCGGATCAAACGGCCGGTGCTTGAAGCATGGATAGCTTCAGGCGCCTGCGACCTTCTGAGCGGCAACAGACGGCAGATGATTGCAGCCTTGGACGATTTGAAATCAGGAGACGGCAACATTCTACCCTTATCTGCAACGCCAGACTTCTCCACAGCGGAAAAAAGAAAAATGGAAAAGGAGCTGCTCGGATTTTCATTAAACTCTTTTTCCTCCGAGAAATGGAAAGCATTTTTGCGGCAATACAGCATTGTTCCGATTGAAACGCTGTCCCATTCCCATGATAACGCTCGGGTTCGCATCTTCGGAACGATCATCCACAGCAGGCGGCATCCGACGTCTGGCGGAGAGTACGTATTGGTGCTCGTCGTGCAGGATGAAACCGATATGATCGAAACGGTGTTATACCCCGATACTTACAAATCCTTCTTATACCAGCTGAATCCCCAGGGCATATTAATTGAAGGCATCATTCGGATGCACGAAACGAAGATGCATATGGTTGCCAAAAAAATCAAGGCTTTTGGAGGATGAATATGCTTCTGATCGGAACGGCGGGTTACAGCTATGAGGATTGGCGAGGCAACTTTTACCCTGAAGAATTGGACAAGAAAGAGATGCTTTCGTTTTATGCCCGGGAATTCCGGTTTACCGAGGTGAATTCCTCGTTTTACGCCATGCCCAACCGGTTTATGCTTTATCACATGCGGGAGAAAACGCCTGACGGCTTTCAATTCGTCATGAAAGCTTATCGCGGGATGACGCATAAACGGGACGATAACGAGCAGCATTTTCATGACTTTAAAGAAGCGTTAAAGCCGCTAATCGAGGTGGGAAAGCTCGGGTGCGTACTCGCCCAGTTTCCGACCAGCTTCCGCAACCGGGACGAGAACCGGGATTATTTAAAGGAATTTAAGGAGCTGATGGGCGACATCCCGGTCGTGATCGAATTCCGCCATGAAGAATGGATCAATGAACGGATCTTCGAGCTGCTTGAAGAAGAACACCTTGGATATGTATGTGTCGACGAACCGCAATTCAAAACGCTTGTTCCGCCTGTCGTCAGGGCAACCGGCCGGATCGGCTATGTCCGGTTCCACGGCCGCAATTACAAAAAATGGTGGCATCACAAAGAATCGCATGAGCGTTATGATTATTTGTACAACGACCAGGAATTGCAGGAGTGGGTCCCTAACATTGTGAAGCTTGCCGGAAAAACCGAAAAAACGTTCGTGAGCATGAACAACCATTACCGGGCGCAGGCCGTTATCAACGGTAGGATGCTTCGTGAGATGCTGGAAAAGGAGGCCGTTCCAACCTCATGAATGTCGAAAATGCTGTGCTTGACGAATTGCAGGCGACCGGCAATCTGGAGGAATTGAAGGCGCTCTGTCTGCGAATTTTTCACCCGGAACCGGGAGAACAGCTCGTATTCGGCGAAGGGCCGGCACAGGCGCGCCTGCTGTTAATCGGAGAAGCCCCGGGAGAAAAGGAAGCGGAAACCGGAAGGCCGTTTGTCGGCAATGCGGGAAGATTGCTGAACAAATATTTACAAGAGGCCGGCATCCTTAGGGAAGACGCTTATTTGACGAATGTGATCAAAGTGAGGCCTCCCGGCAATCGGACACCGCGCATATCGGAGGTCAATGAAGCGCTGCCGGTTCTTCTTCGTCAAATCGAACTGATCCGCCCGGCTATTATCGTATGTCTTGGCAGCATCGCCGCTCAAGCCGCAATCGACCGTAAGGCTAAAATAACGGAGATCCGAGGGCATTGGCTGGAAAAGAACGGGTACCGCATCATGCCTACGTACCATCCATCCGCCGTTTTTCGCGACGAGGACAAAAGGGATTTACTTAAGCTGGACCTGTCGGAAGCCGGAAACGCATTGCGATTGCCGGGAGAATAACACCGCCCTTACGAGCCTTGATAAGTTAGTCGAATAATGTCAAGTACAGCCGCTTTTTGATTCGCTTGTTCATTATACAGCCACTCATCTTGAACATGATCAACAAACAGAACGCCTTATAAAGAGAGACTTTGAGCTCCGCTCAAAGATCCCTATAACATGATCCATTTCATGTTGAATGCAGCGGGCAAGGTGTCCTTCACCTTCAAGTGTGAATTGCTCCCCTTGCCTGTTCAAGCTTATAAGCTTCACATAATCGGCTCTCTTCACATATCCGTAATGTCCAGGGAATGACAAGCAAGCTTCCGGGCCCGTCTGCTCTCCTTGCATTTCCGTAATCTCGGGGTTAATCAGCTCGATCAATCCTTCTCCGCAATCCATGACAATCAATATATTACATTTCTTTGCTTTCTACCGCCATACCCGCTGCATTTGTTTTACATTATCAAGGCATAATAAAACCCTGACCGCATATCGATCAGGGTTAATTGTGTTGAAACTCACTTATTGTTTGATCTGTATAGGACTAGTATTAACGAGCACGGAAATCATTTTTTCGCCTTTCGTCATGACGGATAAGCATTTGGGGCATTTCGGTAGGTTTGAAAAAGTAAAGTTGTCCCTCATCCATCCGTTACACTTTTCGTTTGAGCAAGACCATATGGTTGATATTTCCTCAGGAATGTCTTCCTGTGGCTTTCTCCGCGAATTGTACATGAGTTACCCTCTTCTCTCGTGAATAAAAATTCACATATTGTAGAAGGTTATTACTCTCAAGACGATAACCTTCTGCAATATGTGAATACGAGTCATAATTCTGTTGACTTTATTATATCACAGTTATAAAGTAATAGCAATTTGTGACCATGTGAACCTCTCCACCTAAACGCTAACACGCTATAGATGGAGCTTCCAATATCTTAAATACAGTGCTACACGAGCTGCGGAACCTTCGTAGAAGGTTTCAGTGCTTGTTGTAGACTAAATAATGAAGACAATGTCAGCCCAGTTCTTTTTGCCATTTCAGGAACTTTTGCCTGAAGAGACAACCACTTCTTTTCAGAGGTGGATTTTTGTATTTCTCGAATGAAATATCGAGCACCAATGTTGTAGCTGGCGTTTAGGTCCGCGTGAAATTGTTTGCCGGTTGTGAATGTGCAAAGGTCTTTTCGGTCACTTCGAACCACTTCTCCGCTGCCGTCAAATGCAAGTGCGCTGGTGTTTTTTGCATTCACCCTGGAGAAGCGCATGCCAAGATAATGAGCCATTTGTTCGACTTTCTTCTGAATGCGCATCTTTGCCCAAAATTGAAATTTGTGTCGTAACCGTTTTGCACCCCAAACACCCTTGGGCAGTCGCATTTTCCCAAGGTACTCGAATACGATGACATGAGCACCATGTACGTGAGCAAAATTTACAATTTGATGTGCCGTATCATTTACAATTTGGTCTTGCAAACCATTTATTCGTCTCCAGAAATTAGGTTTTGGACCTTTGCCGGATTCACGCTGTGCTTTCTTGAGCTTGTTAATCATGGTTGCAAAACGGTCTTTTTCTTTGGGTTGATTAATAAATGTTCTAGCCAAGACAGTTCCGTCCGCATTCATGATGGAACAAACCGCAGAATTGGTGAGTCCAAGGTCTACGTTGCAAGTTATCATATTTTGTATTTTTTCAGTTTTTAGCTTTACTTTCGATTCGTAAGAAACATGGAGAAAATACTTCTTCCCGACCTTAACAAGAGTCGGGTTATTTTCCTTCCAACTCCAAACCCCACGTTTATAAAGGTCTTGTTTCTTAAATTCGATTTCTACCCAAACCCAATCGTTTTGGTGAAAAACCTTAATGAAGGCTGTTGAATCGGAAGTTCTTTCAAACATGTTATCTTTATAAAAGACCGGAAAGGCACTATGTTTCAGTTGTAATTTTGGTGGTTTTTTCTTAAAAGTTAAACCTTGAGAAAGAGCAATTTGTTTTTCGTTCTCCCAATTTTCGAGATTGGAACGATAGCTTTTGGCAATGCCAAAAGCTTCAGCAATTGTACTTCTTCGAAGGTAAGATGGGTACTTGTAGAATTGTTGGTCAAACTCTTTGTATTTTGGATTGGTATTAGTCTTTGTGTAGTGAATTAACGATTCCACTGCAGACACCAACGATTTCGTTGATAAATGACCGATGGATTCGAATTCTTGGTCAATGACATTGATAATAAAACGAAGTGCTGCGTTGTAAATTTCGATGGTTTGTTCGAAAATTTGACTGTGATTTTTAATTTTATATTTTAATGTTTTGACCAAATTCACAAAGGTTCACCCCTTCCAAAATTGTAATGTTATATGTTACCATTATATAAAATCTAGATTTAGTTGTAAACGGAAGCGAGGAATTATTTTGGTTGATTATAAAAGAAATAGGCACGCCATTTATAACTTAAATTATCATTTAGTTGTCGTTACAAAATTCAGACACAAATGCATAAATGATAAGATGATGGAGCGTCTTAAAGAGATTGCGAATAACTTATTTACTAGTTGGGAATGCGAAATCATCGAGATGAACGGTGAAGAGGACCATGTACATATTCTTTTTAACGCGCCACCACAGGTGCAACTTTCTAAAATAATAAATAGTTTTAAGACCGTTTCTTCTCGACTCATTCGCAAAGAATTCGCTGGTTATTTAAAAAAATTCGATTGGAAACCTGTGTTTTGGACGAGAAGTTACCTTGTTTTGAGTACTGGTGGTGCTCCGATTGAAATTATTAAGAACTATATCGAGGAACAAGGCAAAGAAAAGGGCGACTAACCCCCACCAATACGTGGTTTGGAAGGGGAATGCGTCGCCAGTTTTTATATTCAATTCGCTGTTCATGAGACACCGCCTTAATCTTTATACGGATCGAACTCATCCGACGCACGCCGTCGATCGTTTGATATGTCTTCGCTTGCTGCATCCCTTCTCCTTCTTGCATTTACACAGATGTCTATTTCAAAAACCCCACACTTCCTGTAAGGCTATCCGAAACAAGGCGTCCAGGCGATCGTCCAGCTTCTCGCCCGTTGAATGCTGAGCGGCTGCGCTCTTCTCCAGCGCTAATAACCGTTCCTCCAAATATTCGTTAATCGGGCTTAGCCGCGGTTCGTAGTCCAGTTCCTCTCCCGCTTTTTTCCGGGCAAGCAGCTGCTGCACTTCACGCCACAGCTCGCCGGATTTCGGAATAAGCTGCCCTGCAAGCACATCGAACTGCATCGGCGGCATTTCACCGTACCGCTCAATCCACTCACAGGCAAGGACAGGCCGAAGTACATAAAAGTATTTCTTGATTCTCACTTTCTCACCCTGCAAATATTCCCGATAGTTCCCCTTGGCCATATTCAGGTAGTGATACATGCAGGATTTCGGTGAAAATGCAAGCGGAGAGATCTTGCGGAGCTGCTCCGCCACACTATATTTTTCGGCATACCGGATCGGAGATTGAAGCCACTCGAGCAGCGGCGGATTCGACTTGCGGTACAGATTCAGCGCTTTCCGAAAATCCCAGCCGCTGATATCGAGTTTGTCGCTGATCGGGCGCTCAATCACATCCCGCTTATCGAAGATAGACAAGTACCACTCCGGCTGACGGATATAGATGAACCGTACATCGTAGTCGCTGTCCCGCGACGGAAATCCCCAAGCCCGGCTGCCCGATTCACAGGCATACAGAACCCGAATTTGCTCCTCCCGCTCCAACTGCTCTAATTGTTCCGTTATGACTTCACGTATTTCTTTCATGCTCTTTTCACCTCTATTACTGCTGCAAAAATCCCCTTCCCCACCCTCACCCATTCCGCAAATCAGCACGTGGTCGTTACAATAAACGGTACACTTTACTTCCATGCTCAGGCGCATTTCTGTAACATTATAAAAAAGCTAGCGTCCCCAACGTTTTTTAAGAAACCTTGCCACGCCATCGTTGTTGTTGCTGCCGATAATTTGAGTAGCGGCCTTCTTTACCCGATCATGTTCATTGCTCACCGCGTAACCCTCGTCGGCAGCTTCGAACATACTGAGATCGTTCAGATTGTCACCGAAGCAAACGACCTTGTCAAAGCCATAAGTCTCCGATATATATTTCTTCGCTCCTATTATGAATGCCACGATCATATACGCGAGGTTGATCTTCGTGATCAATCGTGTAGATGACCGGGTTAAGCCCTACACGAAGGTAGCTGTCTACAATTTCTCCGCCAAGAGGATGTTATAAAAATCCCGGGAAGAATGAGATTGATCCCCGCTAAAAGCGGTTGTGCAGACTCAATGGATCTTGCGGTCGCAATCATGAAATGAAGGCCTTGTTCAATAAGTTCATTAAGAATCCGAATCGAATCCTCGCCCACACGTCGTTCGGCGTTCAACAACGTACCGTCCAAATCGGAAACGTATAATGTGCTCATAGCTCCTCCTGCTACTCGAAGTGATTAACGCTATACATTTGCAGAATTTCGGCAATTTCCTCCAGATTATATTTTCCCTGTACTATATCAACCATGAAATTGACGGCAAAAACCCGTTCAAATTTCAAATGATATCCATTGATTAACAAAAAAGTCTTAACAGCTGCATAAGCAGTGCGTTTGTTTCCGTTATGAAAGGAATGATTCTTCGCTAAGGAGTCTACCAGTGCGGCCGCCTTGTCAAATAGAGTAGGATATGCATCTTCACCGAAGACACTTTGCTGAGGTCTAAAAACAGCGGACTCAAGAAGAGAATGGTCTTTCACACCTGATTGGTCTGAATCTCCCATCCTTTTCATAATAAAATAATGCCCTGCAATCACTTCTTCTTTCGTTAAATATTTGATCATTTACCTGTCCCTTAAATCATTCAGAATGCCTTCGTCTTCTTGAAAAACATCATAAAAAGCCTCTAATACTTCAGGCCGAACATTCTTCGGCAGCTTGGCATGACGAACCTTTTTTAACAAAATATCACCTTGTTCATTCTCGATAAACTCGATTTCATCTCCCTGCTCGACATTCAACTTCTTTGCAAGTTGTTTTGGCAGACTAACACCTAAGCTGTTGCCCATTCGTCCTATTTTACGCGAATAACGAATCATTTTCGCTTTATCTTCTTTCATACTGACCACACCATTCATTGTAATCTCCCTCTTTTATAGTATGATCGCAAACAATAAAGTTATACCTTATTACTGTATTAACTTTATAACGTATTTACATTTTATCAGATAATACATGGAAGTAAAGAAAAACCCTGTCCATTCAGACCCGTAAGGATAAAGCTGGATATTATATATCGATAGAGATAGAATGGTTGGAGAGAAGTGGAGGGACTTATATGACATGGATTGGTATTTTATTGACAGCCGTAGTTGCGATTGAGCATATCTACATTCTGGTGCTGGAGATGTTTATGTGGAACACGTCAAGGGCGAGGAAAATTTTTGGCACGACCGAGGCATTTGCGGAAGGCACAAAATCGCTGGCTGCTAACCAGGGACTTTATAACGGATTTCTGGCTGCAGGCCTGCTTTGGGGACTGTTTCATCCCGATGCTTCGTTCGGACATCAGATTCAATTGTTCTTTCTCGGATGTGTAATCGTGGCCGCTGTCTACGGCAGCTTGTCGGCGAAGAGGTCGATTTTCTTTACGCAAGGGCTTCCGGCTATTTTAGCCATGTTGGCTGTTTTATTTTTATAGTAGTAAAAGGGCACGCTATGGTGCCCTTTTTCGCCAGAAGTTCGTCCCTCGTTCTTCTTCCGGTTCGGCCGGATTTACGTCTGACGTACCTTTACTCCTTTAATCAGGAGCCACAAGGCTAATGAAATTTCCCCAAGAGCCCCGGGCACTGCGACAATCAGCACGAATACGGCTTCGTAGTCGGAATAATTCGGCAGAAGAAAATGCGCAATACTGTCCAGCACATAGGCAAAAGCCGCAATGATCAGGACGATGCCGATGATTCTCGGCACGCAGCCCGATTTTAAGATTAAATAGCCAATGACAAGCAAATGCAGCCCGAAAAACACGAATCCGTTCAGCCATCCGAAATTGAATGCATTCAACGATAACATGATTTGTGCTTGTAACTGGCCGGTTTCAAACTCCGTCAAGTATTCAGCACCGTTTAACAGCAACAGGACATTTAAAATATTGTTCAAGGCTACTGCAAAAATTGCAGTGTAAATCAGCCTTAACCAGGCACCTAGAAGAGCAAGCATTTTATGGACCGGCAGGAATAACCCATAAAGAGCCCAGGCCACCAGCACATCAAGAACAAGCACAGCTATAAAGCCGATAATTCCCCCTCGAAATAGCATCTCATTAGCCACAATATTATTCGCAGTTGTGACTGCGTCACCCGGAATAACGAGACTCTCGAAAACGAAAAAATTTGCAAACATCGCAAATACAGCCATGAGGAGAAGTCCGATCCCTGCAATTCTTGCGTACCGAATCGGCGATGCTTCGGCGTTGCGGATTGTCATTTATAACCCTCCCTATTTCACTATTGCTTTACTTCATCTTTTCCTTCATAAGTGAATACTTCCTCCAAAGGCAGGTTGAAGACATGTGCAATGCGAAAAGCCAATTCCAGAGAAGGAGAGTAGTTTCCTTTTTCGAGCGCTACGATGGTCTGTCGTGTCACACCCACTATATCGGCCAATTGTTGTTGGGTCATTTCATGATGATGAAAGCGCAAGCTCCGAATGTTATTTGTAATCTGACACTTACCCATCCTAAACTCCTCTCCGGTAATGATAAAGCTGTGTAACGACTCCGGCCACCTCCGACACAAACCCGGAAGCAATAAGGGTGATGAACATAACATAATGCGGCATCCCCATGACCAGCGGCACCATAGAGAGGACAAAACCAATCATAAAAACGTAGTGAGAATTCCTTGTGGCTTTCAATACAATGATCTTATCCAGTTCATCTGCGAATGCAGGTTCTTTTTCTTTCGTAGCTATTGTATTGATCACACTGAATACAATATGAATGATGATTTTGGCCGCAATGGATACCGGGATCAGGATTAAGATAAAGGCTGCCCAGAAGCCGAATTCATCTGTCGTGATAAAGCGGCCTTCCTGGTACTTATCATATACATACATGCAATAGAGCGGAAAAAGCAGCAGGGTGACCAATAATGAGACTATGTTTCTTTTTTCCTGAAAGGACATGTAATTATCCCCCTTCCAATGAGTAAAGTTATATATACTTAATGTAATGTCAAGTATACAATATGTCAAGTTTATTTTACATTGAGTACACGACTCAACCCGTTCGCTTCGCACATCTCGACCGGATTCATTATCCTCCGTTAACTAATTCATTCATTAATTTTTTCGCGACAGGTAGTGCTTCTCCTCTCCCCCGGTCAGCTCATAAGCAGGGAATGAAACGTAGCCGAATTCCAATATGTCCGCACACGATTGACACAGCTCTCCTTCATCGCTGTCCCGCAGCGCTTCCTGACTGCACAGCTTGCAGATGGATCGTATTTTCAATCCCATAATTAATTCCTCCCTTGTCAATCGGTTTCCACCTGAATTCAGAGCGTTTCCAAGCCGGTATATAAACAGTTTTATCCATAAAAATAACGGGGACAGCCATACAGAGGATTCCTCCACGAGCTGTTCTCCCGTTTCACACTACTCCGATAAGATTGTCGCCCCCCCCTAATGCAAAGGCAGTCGTTACACAAGCTTCAGAAGAATTTTTTAGTAAAAAGGCTTAAACCGCGGCTTTGTCTCTAGTAAAGCAATGACAAGGAGATCGAACAAAACAAGCGGGAGAATGAACGGTACAAAAGAAATGGATGCTTTACTGCCTGTTTTTTTATGAAGCGGTATAAGATACACTCTCTTTTTATCAACCTTTACAATTTTACCGCGATAAACACCACGAACCGTCTTGATTTCAACCACCCGATTCATATACTTCTTACATTTTTTATAGTTGGCAGCAGTATTCATCCTGTTCACCTCCTCACTGTTTGGACATGTTATATGATATGTTCGTACGAAGTAGAGAGTGACGGCTAAAGCAAAAAAGACACCTCACACGGTGTCTTATTGCTTTCATAAACAAAGCCGCCTTCCACAAAAGATGCGGCTTGTTATTATTATACTTTCCGCATGCTCAGAAGTTGATCGTCCAGCCCGCTTTGACCTGTTCTCTGGTATAGGATACGCCGTGAACTTTCAATCCATCGGCATTCAAGAGAGTAATGATGCCGCCTTTATTGCGGAAAAACTCCTGACCCGTAGAAGCTTGCGGAATGGCTATCGTCAAAAATTGTCCCGGGTTTATTTGCCCGTGAAGCGGGAGCTTTCTTTTGGACTTATTGGCGATTGCCCAGTTGTTCAGGTCGATTACCCGATCTGTTACGTTTAGGAGTGTTACATTTTCCGAGGCTGTCTCGGCTGCTGCCGGCTTCACGACTGCCCCGGCGATGACAACAGCTCCCTCCACCCGATCGTCTTCGCGAACCGGCGGGTCGGCCGGTCCGGTTGCACCGCCGTGAATCGCATGGCCCGTAACGTCATCCGTATGCCAGGACTGCGACTGAAAAGCTAGGAATACCGCGATCCATTTATCTTCATCCGTGAAATGAAACAGCAGGCCGCCGTCCTGATAAACGCCGTCGTCTTTACGGAACGCTCCTGCATTCCCTTGATTCATATGAATGTCGTGAACGCCTCTCCCCGGTGAAAAACCGAAAATTTTATCCGGTTTGCTCTCCGGTCCCCAGACTTCACCAAAGGCGTAAATGACGCCGTCTTCCGATTCCATGGCTCTCCTGACGTAGCGGTCGATTTTCTCGTTTAAATCGTTATCTTTGCCGGGGATGTCAAAAGCGAGCGGGACCATCCCGCGGCGGTTGAACAGGTTGCCCCGGATGAAATCCAGCGCGATGCCATCCGGCTTGTTTTCCAGCCGCGCGAACCCTTCCGGCAGCTCCGGAAGCGATGACGTCAAAACGTGCCGAAAGTTTTCATCCGTCAAATAAAGCAGTTCGGAGGGACTGAGCTTGGATTTCACGTTTACCGCTATGCGGTAATGCTCCCCAGCTGCCTCAACGAGAATCTGGTAATGCGCATTTTCTTTGGTACCGAAGCGGCTGTCGACGACTTTCCCTTTCAACACACCATAATCGATCGGCATAAAGCAGGAAGCCTCCTTTCGATATTCATCAGGTCTTATTGGACCCGAAAAATGTTAATCTGCCTCAGGTGCGACGTCAAAAGCCAGCAGTTGCGTTACCTGCGACGAGTTGAAATTGTTGTCGGAAAGCAGAACAAGACTTCCGTGTCCGTTATCGAGCTCGGGTCCCCAAGTCATCCCTTCGATATTGTCAAGCCTCGGTAAACCCAGAGCGTTCAAATTGAGAACCAGCTTTTTCGATACCGGTTTGAATGGACCTGCTTGCAAAGAGTCGAGGTTTTTCACATTGGTCGCTTGTCGGGTATCCGCTTCATAGATTCGGATGTAGTTGGAATAGCTGCCGTCAGCGGCCTGCACCCCCGCCCGTTCCAGAACAAGAAGCCGATGCCCGTTCAAGGCGAGCAGTTCGGTTACACCGTTGTCGGCATTTTTCCCCGGTCCCGGCATTGCCGGAATGGCATCGACCGGGTAGGCGTATTCGGCTACGATCTCTCCGTTTCGGTTGTATTTCGTAATACGTGAATAAGATCCGTTGCCAACCGTGGAAATGGCTCCGTCTTGATAGAGCGAACCTTCCATGGAAGTAAAATAGAATTTGCCGTCCGGAGAGAAACTGCTTCCTTCCAGGGCAAGATTGTTACGAAATCCTTTCTGTATGCCGTTATCGCCGATCGGGTCGATTTGAAAAGCTTCCGGAATATCGAAGGATGTCATGTAATCTCCGGTCATAGCGGCTTGAAAAATGAATGGGTTCAGACCCAGGTTTCGATCGCCCTCGCTTGTATACCGGATCGAACCGTTGTTTGGATCAAAACGAATGGATTCCAAATCGGGGACGATGCCTTTATGCGCTGCCGTATACTCTGACTTGTTTGGAAATGTGGTACCATCCGGCTGTTTCAATTCGATCATATCAGTAAGCATGACGTTAGAAATGCGGTTTGTGTCAATCTCCAGTTTCGCCGTATAAAAACGGGCCGGGCTTTTGTCCGACCGATCGTCGCTGATCATGATCCACTGGTCCGTTACGGGATTGTAATCAATACCGGAAAGCCCTCCGACAAGCGTTCCTTTAAAAATCTCGTCATTCGGAATCCTTTGCTCGCCTAAAAAAGTAAGCTTGCCGATCGCATGCTCTTGGCCCGGTTTCCCTTTCACATACCCGCTATCCGGTTTACTGGCTGATGCGGCGCTAATTTGTGCGGCAACCAGCAAAACGGCGGCTGTACTAGCAGCTATCATCTTCCCGAACCTCATCCTCTCACCATCTCCCAATCTCTCATCGATAGAAGCAACTTTAGTATAAAGAGAGGTTTGACGGCGGGCAATACGATTCGACAAGTTTACATAAATTTAACCAACCATACCAGGTGATACGAGTATTGTTCTTCCAATCCTGAAATTTGACGAAAAACGCTCCCCTCTACTCTGTGGTTAAGTCAAGCGTAAACGGCTTCGCCGTCCTTTGGCGGCTAAACTTCGTTTCGCGGAGAATTGTAAGCATATATAAGTATGAAATCATATTTTTTCTTAAAATTTGGCTATGTTATCCCAAATGTTGATATTTGATTTTTACGAACTTCTATTCTGTATTTAGGGTAATCATGGCTAGGATAAGATTACCCATGGACTTGAAGCGGTTGAAGAATCTTGCCGCTGGTTTGGACGATAAGGGCAAACAGGAACTCATCTTGTTTTTAAATCTCGAACCAACGGGAACTTATGGTAAAATAGGGAAGCATATCTTTCGGGGGAGGAGGTTGACCATCAAAGAGAACGAATTGTATGTTTATCACATTGTTACTAAGAAAAGAATGAATCTAGGACAAATAATTTACTTTGACAAAAATCAAAAAAACACCTTATATAACTTCTTTTTTGAGAGGGAACAACTGAATTCTAAAGGTGAAGACTTTATTCAGATTTTACATGGTCATTACACCAATGAAGGCTTGAAGATGGGTAAAGAAAATGCCGAAGTAGCTATTAAGTATGTCGGGCAAACCATCAGAGCTATTAGAGAAGTGATAGTTGAAATGGTTAGACTAGAAGAATATCCTGAATATCCTTCAAGATTGTCTTGCTTATACGCTGCGAAAAGCTATGAAGACGCTTTGAAATGGAAACAAATATTTGATTCTTACAATCGGAATGCTTTGCAGATAGTTAAACTTCAGGTTAATGGGAATTTCTTTGAGAGTGATGGAAACCTTTTACCAAAGGAAGATGGGGTTCCTTTCTCCCATAAAATTGAACAAGCTAGACAATATTGGAAGGGTAATGTAAAAACCGAACTTCCTGAACTTTTGATTAACGGGAAGATTGAAGTGATTAAAATTATCGATGATTTCTCCGCTTAATTTTTTAAAGCGATTGGTAAAAACGAAGACGTTAGTTTAATCGTCCGCCCTAAGTAAGGGCGGTTTTTGTTTTGTTGAAAATCAACATTGAGAATTAATATAGCCTAGAATTAAGAAAAACGCCTGACGGCCTCCTTTGAAGTGCAAACTCAAACTATTGCGCGTTGGGGAGCAAATGGGGATGGCCTCCAGCCGCTGCCCAACTCGTGTTCTTTTGGATTGTATTTTATGGAACAACACGAGTTCAAAGGCGGCACGTAAACTTTCCGACCATTCCCCATCCCCTCCCTATTCTACTTCAGTGCTTCCTGTCACAGTTTTTTCTCCTACTCGATCCGTTAAACGGTACTCGTAACCGTGTACACCTTTGTAGTATTCCGGATGCTTTTGCTATGTAACCCGATTATATTGTGAATATACCGGTATTATTATCACTCAAGATGCATTTCCTGCAGCTAAAAACACAGAAAAGCTGATTTTTGAGCATTCAACCTGCATTTCCTACATCATAATTTTAACAATATTACCAATTCCGTAGAGAATGGAGAGATAAGATGTATGTTTTGCATTCCAGGCATCATTATTGAACCTGTTCCGCCAAATAAGCTGTACATTTTACAGTTCAGTAATCCATCCCCCGTTTTCCGACCTGACCGGCGACGAATCGTTTCGCAGTTATGTACCAGCCCGCACTGGAGTGGAACTTATACTTTCTTATATGTTTAAAAACCCGGGCAGCAACGCTGCCCGGGTCCCATCAACGAATCGCGCTGCGCTTCAGCACGCGCACGCCGTTCACATCCAGCTTCAACCGGCTGCCGCTCGCCTCCGGCAAGCCGCTCTCGACGTCGGTGTAATCACTGCCGTCCAAGGTTACAATCGCCTCTGCGCCGCAGAAGTTTTGCACGAACACGTAATCGTGTTCACCGTCCGTCCGCACGCTAGCGGTCACGCCGGCCGGCAGCTCGGCTGCAAGCGCACGCCGCACGCCGAGGTCCGCAACCAGGCGCCCGTAGAAATCGCCGCAGAACGGCTCCTGCGCCCGTGCTGCCAAGTAATACGCGCAGCCTGCGCCCAGACGCCGAACGGTCAGGGCCGGCCGGCCGGCATAAAAATCGTCCGCGTACACCGCCAACACCTCGGCTTCCTCCGCATGGACGAGCTCGCACAGCTCGCGAACCTCGTACTCGCGCCCGGCCGGCAAACCGAGCGCCGCGGCGCCCGCATCCACAACGCGCAGCGCGTTCCGGTCGTGGTCGTGCAGCCCCTCGATTTCCTCGGCCCATATGCCGAGCGTCCGCCCCAGCGGACCGGGGAACCCGCCGAGGAAGCATAAGTCGTTCTCATCGACGATGCCCGACCAATAAGTCGCCACGAACGTGCCGCCGTTTTCGACGAACCGCTCGATTCGCTCTCCTACCCCCGGCTTCACCATGTACATCATCGGCGCGATCAGCAGCTTGTACCGGTCGAACGGGTCCTCGGATCCGACGATATCCATCGGAACGCCAAGCTCCCACAGCGCCCGGTAATGCTGATGAACCGTCCCCTCGTACTTCAGTCCCATGTTGCGCGGCCCTTGAGCGTCCTTGACCGCCCACCGGTTATCCCAATCGAACACAATCGCCGCTTCCGCCGGAACCGTACAGCCAATCACTTCGGTAAGTCCCGCCAGCGTTCCGCCCAGCTCCGCCACATCGCGAAATACGCGCGTATGCTCGTGTCCAACGTGGTCGACGACTGCACCGTGAAACTTCTCGCTCGAGCCGCGGCCTTTGCGCCATTGAAAATATTGCACCGTATCCGAGCCGTGCGCAACTGCCTGCAGCGACGACAACCTATGCATCCCCGGCCGCTTCAGCTTGCTGACCGGCTGCCAGTTCGTCAGGCTCGGCGTGCTCTCCATCAGCATAAACGGCTGCCCGCCCTTGAGCGAGCGGAACAGGTCGTGGTGCATCGCGCTCCAGGAAGCGACGTGACCGTCGCCGGCGGCACCTGCGTCATGCCACGTCGGATACGCGTCCCATGACACGACGTCAAGCACCTGTGCGAACTTTCGGTAATCCACGCCTTCGATCATATGGAAATTCGTCGTCACCGGCACTTCGGGAGACGCCGCCCGGAGCGGTTCAATCTCATGCAGGAAAAAATCGATCGTCCGGTCCGTGATGAACCGGCGCCAGTCGACATTGTGCCCGTGCACCATGTTCTCCCCGTGTCGCGCCGGCGACTCGATCTGCGACCAATCCGTGTACGTATGCGCCCAGAACGACGTCCACCAGGCTCGGTTGAGCTCGTCCAGCGAGCCGTACTTCTCTTTCAGCCACTCCCGGAACGCTTCCTGGCAATACGGACAATGACAGTCGCCGCCGTATTCATTGGAGACGTGCCAACCGACGAGCGCAGGATGGTTCGCGTAGCGCTGCGCCAGCTTGGCGTTGATGATTGTAACTTTCTCCCGGTATACAGGCGACGTCCAGCAGTGATTGTGCCGCCCTCCGTGCAGGTTGCGCACGCGATTCGCTTCTACGCGCAGCACCTCCGGATATTGCTGCGACATCCATGCCGGACGCGCGCCGCTCGGCGTCGCCAGCCATGCGTAAATCCCGTTCGCGTGAAGCCTATCAAGCGTGTCGTCAAGCCAACCGAACTCGAATCTTCCTTCTTCCGGCTCGAGCGCCGCCCAGGCGAAGATGCCGACTGCCATAACGTTGCAGCCGGCCAGCTTCATGAGCCGGATATCTTCCTCGAGCACCTGCGGATCGTGCAGCCATTGGTCCGGATTGTAATCGGCGCCGTGCATATACACGGGCAGTTTCGCGCTGATCGGCGGGTAACGCAGTTTCATTTTTTTCCTCCTGACATAGGGATCTTTGAGCGAAGCTCAAAGTCTCTCCGCTTTCATAGGGATCTTTGAGCATGACATCAGGATCTTTGAGCGGAGCTCAAAGTCTCTCTGCGTCCCAAAGTCTCTCCTCTTTCATAGGGATCTTTGAGCATGACATAGGGATCTTTGAGCGGAGCTCAAAGTCTCTCTGCTTCCCAAAGTCTCTCCGCTTTCATAAAGACTGTTCTTCCTATTCTTACTCCTTCACCGAACCGAGCACAAGCCCTTTTACGAAAAATTTCTGCAAAAACGGATATACCATCAGCACCGGCAGCGCGCCGATGAAGATTTGCGCCGCGTTGATCGTCTTTTGCGACAGCAGTTCAAACTCCTGTTTGCTGTAGCTCATCGAGCTCAGATCCCGCGATATGATGACCGTCTGTAAATAAGTCGCGAGCGGGTATTGTTCCTTGCTGCTCAAATAGAGCAGGCCGTCGAACCACGAATTCCAATGCCACACCATAGCGAACAGCCCGAGCGTCGCCAAAGCCGGCAGCGATACCGGCAAATAGATTCGGAACAGAATGCCCATGTGCCCGGCCCCGTCGATCAAAGCCGCCTCCTCCAGCTCCTTGGGGATACCCCGGAAAAAGTTCATCAGGAGAATGAGCAGCCACACATAGACCGCCCCGGGAATGATCAGGACCCAGAAGCTGTCCAGACCCAGCTTCTGAATGACGATATAGAAAGGAACGAGCCCGCCGTTGAAAATCATCGTGTACACGAACAGCCAGGCATATACGGAACGCCCTTTGAATTTGTCGTTCTCCTTCGACAGCGGGTATGCCGCGAGACAAGCGATGAGCAGAATGACAAATGTGCCGATCACCGTCCGTTTCACCGCGATCCAGAGCGAACTGAGAAACACCGGGTTGTTGATCGTCTTCTTGTAGGCCTCGACCGAGAAATCGACCGGCCATAATCCGACCAGATTCGCGTCCGCCGCCGCCTTGGCGCTAAAGGAAACGGCGAACACATGGACAAGCGGAATAATGCAGGCCACGGCGAGCAGCAGCAAAAATACATTGTTGAATACGCTGAAAACCCGGTAGGGTATCGTTTTATGGTACATCGTTCTCCCCTCCCTCCCTAGAACACCCGGTAGTTCACCAGCTTGTAGGCCAGCCGGTATGATATGACGATCAGAATCATGCTGATGACCGACTTGAAGAGACCTACTGCAGTCGCAAAACTGAAATTCCCTTCCAGAATGGCCGTACGGTAGACGAACGTATCGATAATATCGCCCTTGTCCATGACGAGGCCGTTGTACAGGTTAAAGATCTGGTCGAAGCCCGCGTTCAGAATGTTGCCGAGCGACAACGTGCCGACGACGATCGCCATCGGAACGAGCGAAGGGATTGTGATAAACCGCGTCTGTTTCCAGCGGCTCGCCCCGTCCACCTCGGCGGCTTCGTACAGGGAAGGATTGATGTTCGCCAGCGCAGCGATGAACACGATCGTACGGTAGCCTCCACTTTCTATCTTTATAAGGCCTATTGTAGAAAAGTCCCGGAAGGGAAGGTAGACGATAGATCGAAACATTTCTGCACCTTTTGCAATCAATCGCGGCAACATGTGACGGCTATATTAGATGAAATAGCGGATTGCTCGCATAGCAATCAAGCGGCAGTGGGGCTTGTTTCGCCTGCTCGGGAAAGCTTGGAAATGATTGCTATGGTAGTGGTGGAGGCGATGCGTGGTATGGCAAAGCCACAATTCTCCGCCGTGATGCTCAGGCCGTTTGACGAAGCGGCTTATATCAAACACACGTTTACCATAGGGTATAGTTGGAAATATAGATTGAAATACGAACATATGTTTGATAAGATAAGTTTACCAAACATATGTTCGGAGGTAAAGAAAATGCCGAAAGCACTATCTATCACTTTAATTCAATTCACAGAGACATTCGGAACAGAAGAAAAATGTGCGGGTCTAAATTATCGAACAGCACTTCGACTGCTTCGCAAAATTCGCGGCGGAATGAAGGAAAGGGGTCCCCCTTTAGCCTCTCTGGTGTTGTAGAGACAGACGATGCTTACTTTGGCGCTCCACGTAAGGCAAAGACGGTCGGGAATCAGACAAGGCCAAAGCGGCGATTGCCCTTTCCAAAAATTTTGATCATGAGGAGGAAGATGTAAAATGGCGTTTTCATTAATAACAGCAAGCAATTATTACGAGGTCGATACCAATGCCGGTCTGATTTTTCGTGTGCGCCGGGCAGGCACGGATACCAACACCACATCGTATGGCGACATTATGAGCATCGTTTATAATGGGGTGGAGTATCAGGATCAAACGCGTGGATCGCAAATCAATTCGGGTTTTGATTGGCTGTACAGTACCCAAAACTCTCAGGCTAGCGTATCCGCGACAACTGTCGGAACGGATTATATCAAGATCACGGTGACCGCGACCAGTTCAATCGGGACATTGACTCATTATTACATGGCCAAGAATGGCGAGGCCCGTATTTATATGGCCACCTATTTCACGGCGGAACCAGACAATCTCGGTTTAGTGCGTTATATTGTTCGCATTCCGGTCAATACTCTGCCAAACGGTTATTCTTCGACCAGTCCTGTGCCCTATGATATTCGCAACAATACCGGGGCGATTGAGTCCGGCGATATATTTGGCAAATCGGATGGGACGACACGATCCAAGCATTATTCAAACATGCGCCTGAAAGACTGGTCGTTTATTGGGGCCACCGGCAGCAATGTTGGCATCTGGATGGTGCGTGACAATCAGGAAGGCGGATCAGGCGGTCCGTTCTATCGGTCTTTGCTGATGCAGACGACAGATACGAGTCAGGAAATCACCTATATTGTCAATTATGGCCAAGTTCAAACGGAAGACATGCGCCTTAATGTTTTGAACAGCTATACGCTGGTCTTTAATAACGGCGCAACCCCCAGCACCAATATTGACAAATCCTGGTTCGACCAGATGGACTTGCTGGGTTATGTCGGCATTTCGGGCCGCGGCCGCGTTACAGGTGTCGGCATTAACGGGCGGGATTCCAGTTACGGCTATACAGTAGGTTTCGCCAACGGCCAGGCGCAATACTGGACTGACGCTGCAGCCTCCAATGGGTTCTATGATACTGGCTTTGTCATGTTGCCGGGCACCTATACGATGACAATTTACAAAAACGAGCTTGCGGTTGATACGCGCTCTGTCGAGGTGACAGCAGGAAATACAACCATTCTCAACACCATTACGATTAACAATGATCCCAGCAGTGCAACGGCAGCGTGGCGTATTGGCAATTGGGACGGCACGCCTGCCGAATTCATGAATGGCGACAAGGTCACAATCATGCATCCTTCGGATTCAAGGATGAGCGGCTGGAAGCAGACCAATTTCGTGATTGGTTCGTCCACAGCCTCACAATTCCCGGCCTATCAATGGAAGGATGAAGCCGTCAGCGGCCCGATCATCGTCAAATTCAACCTGGCCCAGCCCGTGAATTGCACTTTACGCATCGGCATTACAATTGCCTATGCCAATGCACGCCCCCGAATTCAGTTGAATGGTACGGTCAATGACACAAGCAGCGGCTGGTGGTCTTCTATACCGGCGGTTTCCGATCAGCCTGGCACGCGCAGCCTCACAACCGGTTCCTATCGCGGAAACAACTCTATGTTTCCCTATCCCATTCCGTCATCAGCACTGGTTGCGGGTGAGAATACCCTGATCATTTACGCTGTCAGCGGCTCCGGCAGCAGCGGATATTTGAGCGCCGGATACTCGTTCGATTGTATCGATCTTTTGCAATCATAACATAGCATCTGAATCCCGCCTTGCACCACTTTACACGAAAAGAAAAATGCGACATGAGCTGCGTGAGGGCAGTTTCATGTCGCATTTCCGTTATGGAAACTTAAAAGCTTATCAAATAGTCAAAACCATCCATACCTTGTTTTTGCAAATCCTGTACCACAAGCTTGGCAAGGACTGTGGCGCCTTTGCGATTAAAGTGCAACCAATCACCAGTCTTATAAAGAAGATCCGTCTCTGCGGGCCCTATGGAAGTAAAGTAAGCCGAGCTTAGAACGTTGAGATCCACAAGTCCGACATTTTGTTCTTGCGATAAAGCAATGGTTGCGTGCCTATAGAAATCATCTTCGGCATAGTGCACCGGGTTCACCCCGTCCGTAGTCCAGCTTATGGCCCGCCCTTGAGGGGTCACTAAGACGACGGTCGCCCCTTTTGCTTTCACCGCCTCGACAATATGCCGCATGTATATTTTGAATTGACCTTCAGAATACGCTTTCTCATCATTGATACCCATTTCAAACAGGAAATAATCGCCCTTTTTAATGTATTTCAGTAGTGTATCCAACGATCCGCCTTCCAAGAAGCCTTTCGCAATTTGTCCGGCGGAAGCCATATTTCTAACCTGAAAGGTTTCCGGATTCACAAGCTCCGGTATGATTTGTCCCCAACCGACGAGTTCATCGGCGTCCTTCGGGTAGTAGTTGCTAACCGTCGAATCGCCGCCGATCCATATCGTTCTGGGCATAACAGCAAATTTCGACACTTTGGTTATTACGAGGGCGGCCATTGTGTGGGCGGTACCCTCTCTGCCTGCAGTTACAATGAGATTTAATTGTCCGTCTGTAATAGGAATCAGAAATGAATCTTCTGGATTGGCTCCTGTTAAATTTAAAAGTTGATAGACACCTTCGGCCGCTACGCTCGACCTCGATACGTCCCCTAACATGACCTGAACCCGGTAAAGTCCCTTATCTAAATCAACATTGAATGTGTTCGCGCTATTGACCCCATACTTTACAAACTGAACGGCTGTGCTTCCCACGCCTGTTCCGGATGCTGCGACATTAATTACGTCTTGAGGTGTGTTAAAACCGTACCCTTTGCCGGGAGTATAGGCTTCAGATGCGCTGACCCCAATATATCCCGGTACTTCAGATCCTGCGCCAAAATTAAATCGGTATACGGTCGGTGTTGATGCTGATACGGAACTGCCAAGTACAAAGCCCAAACATAATACGAGAGTTAATGCAGTCAGTAATCCTCTTTTCATTACAAATCCTCCTCTTTTTGAATAAAATAATGAATGCGCTTTCAATATAAATTATAGTTTTTTCAGGCACGAGAAAACGATATAAATTACCGTCTTTTTTGTTAAAAATTCAGAGAAAAGGCTGGTCGCAACTGCCTTATTATCTTCTTTATATGCAGAACTGGAAGGTTATTGTAATCGATTACGGCAAAACCCCGACCTCTGCAATTTTTGAAATCTCTAATTGAGCTTTCTCTATACATATTTGAATCTTCCCGCGATACAATGAACTGAACACTATAAATTAATGTTTTTTCACGTTGAAAAAAGTACCCTGCTACGTCGCTAGGCGATGTGAGGGTACTTTCAATTCAAAACGAGGCAATTTAATTGTTAGAATAAATGAGCCGTTGCACCTTACGCCTCTGTGTCATTAGCAGTGCCAACAACGGAGGCTCCGCTCTTAGTCAATGTGTACGTCACCATTTCGCCGCTCCAGAAATGGAACTTCAGCGTAACTTCCCTATCGTCCTCTACTTCATTGAAGAAGCTGGAATGCAGCTGTATTTCATTTGCATCATAGTTCGGCGTAAAGGCTCGGCCAAATTCCTTGAAGGAGGTCCAACCATGCGGTCCCGCATTGCCGCCTGATGTGTAGGTCGCCTCCATCGTAGCAACGCGGTCGCCGCCAAAGGCTGTCGGAATAGCGAATGATTCCGTTGTGCCCGTCACGCTTTCCAGTTTCGGCGTTTCGTAGGTTATGAGATCTACACGCCAATCCGCGCCCTTATTAAAGTCTAGAATTAACTCCGCATTTTTGCCAATCTGACCGGAGGAGGTTAGTGCAGTGAGCTTGTTCGCCTTTATGGTCAATTCCTCGCCGCTTAATACATAATCCGTGCCTTCATTCAGCTTCTTTCCATCTACTATAATTTTCTTTAGCTCATTACCATGCAAATTCAATGGAAGGACTTCATCATTGATCGGAGCACCCTTCTCCAGGTAAATGAAATCAGCTTGGGCGGTAGAGGAACGCCCGTTCCACGCTGCCTTCATAATATTGAATAGCTCAGGGTCATTCCACTGCAGCGTGTGGCGGTTGAAATGCTGCCCGTTATCCCACAGCATATGCGTGGCTTGCTTTTCATTAAAATAATGAATAACGAATTCAAAAAATTTCAGCTTCTCCCCTTGTTGAAGTACATTCGTATTCACATCGAAGCCAAGCAAACCAAATTCGCCTACCACAACAGGAATTCCTTTGGAAGAAAGAGTATCGAACGTGCGATCGAAGCTCTCGATAATGTCGTTTTGGGTCGTCTGGTCAAAGCGTGTGAAGCCGGCGATATTAACGCTGAACGGCCAAAAGCCATAGTAGTGAACCGTTGCGATCAGGTAAGGGTCATTGAGCTTTTCAATCGTATTCGCAATGTCATTCAGCCTCTCTTGTCCTGCATTGGTATGCACCGTAGGGAGCACAAGCGGACGAGTCGCATTATTTCCACCGGATGCTCTGACGATCTGGAAGAAGGATGTATTGACCTCATCGAGGACCTCGGCCTCTGACTTGGCACCGCCTTGGAAGAACGGCTCATTGATGCTTTCGAACATCAGCTTCTTGGGATAATCCTTAAAGTGTTCGGCAATCTGCGTCCATGCTGCATTGAAACGTGCCGGCACCTCTCCCGGATTAGTTTGCATCTCATGCACCCAAAGCCATGAATCGTGGTGGAGGTTAATCATGACATACAGGCCCGCTTCGAGCGACCAGTCCACGATCTCCTGAACACGATCCATAAATTCCGGGGCTATTAAGTATTCCGGTCCGCTGCCCATCCGATGATCCCAGGTTATCGGAATACGAATGCTTTTGAAGCCTTGCGCCTTAATCGCCTCGATCAGCTCTTTCGTCACCTTCGGATTGCCCCAGGAGGTTTCATCTCCTACCGCATCCAGCGTGTTGCCAAGGTTCCAACCTGGCTGCATAGCAGCCGCGTATTTCTCGATTTCACTTTTCGGCTTCCCCGCCCCTTTGCCTTCACTTGCAGCTGCAATGGATACGCCGGGTAACATCAGAGCCACCGCAATCAAAGCCGTAATTAAAGAGATGAACACTTTTCTTCCTTTTTTGCAGATCATTGTCACGTCTCCTTTTTGATCTTCAGCTGCTCTCCTATGTCACAGGAAAAATGAAAGCGCTTTTAAGTATATAAAATTTACCTTATTCAAGAAAAGAAGAATACCCCGTGAATTAGTGGAAAAATACCATGGAAATCTTTGTTACTTTTACAAAGCTTCTACGAGTTTAGTTACGGTTTTG
Source organism: Paenibacillus tarimensis (assembly GCA_041281825.1). GTDB lineage: Bacteria > Bacillota > Bacilli > Paenibacillales > Paenibacillaceae > Paenibacillus_D > Paenibacillus_D tarimensis_A. The sequence goes on from CP166298.1 coordinate 5,823,215, forward strand.
TTGTCACCCGGGAGTGGCCCCTGTTGCTCTTCAAAAAATGGCTCTAGCAGTTTGGCGTGATGAATTCGGGCATTGTGCTACTCGTAACATAGTCGACCGTCGAGAACAGTTTAACACCTCGATGTTTTCCAGTCGTCTTGGCTTGATGATTTACCTGTTAAAACGTAGATTTCTTTCATTATGCCATAACTTAAGAAGCTGCTAGTCACTTGGACTGACAGCTTCTTGTTTCATTCCAATATATGAGCACTTAATAATAGTCTCGGAGATCAATTTTTTCACTTGTTCGGGCACTATCTATCGCACCGTACACCATAGCCATACTTTTAATATTATCTCTGCAGTCCGTTTCGGCTAATCGGCCTTCCTCAATTGCATCAAACATCTCATCGAAGCAGCCCTGATGTCCCCAACGTCCAAGGTAATCCGAAGATATAACTAATTTCTCGTACTCTCGAATAAATTTACCGGTCTGATCGATAGGAGAGACGATCTCAGAATAAGGTTCGCTAGCACCATCCCAAATTATAGTTCCAATCTCCCCATTAATTCGCCATGCAGAATCCCACGAAGTCGGTACACCTTCCGCGCACCAAGAGCCGCTATAAGTGAACACCGATCCATCCGACATTTCAAATATACAAACAGCAGACGCGTTTCCCGTATACCAGGATCCTGGCGGGTTATACTCGAGGCAATACACAGACAAGGGATCCGATCCTGTCAAATAACGCGCCTGATCGAACGTATGGATGGCCATATCAAGAATGAGCGGGCTGGCCATTACGTCGCGAAAACCTCCAAAGTGAGGCCCAATGAAAAAGTTTGCTCCTATATAGCCTACTTTACCAATCTTACCTTCTTTGATGGATTTATGAATCGAGCGCATTGGCGCATTAAAGCGACGGTTCTGCATAATCGAGTAGGATCGACCCGTTTCTTCAGCGATAGCTATCAGTTTTCTTGCCTCCTCCATCGATTCCGACATGGGCTTCTCCCCGAATACATTGGCCCCGTGCTTCATCGCTGTTGAACTAATCTGAAAGTGGCTGGCCGGGATAGTGACATCAAAAACAAGATTGGCATTCGTACTTGATAACGCTTCCGAAATATCCGTAAAAAGTTCGCAATTTACTCCATGTTTTTCAGACATTGATTTAGCCGATTCAAGATTGATGTCGACCAGACCCACAATTTCCGTATTTTTTCTTGTCAACGCATCCTTCACCCAAACATTTGCCATCCCACCGCAACCGGCAACGATAATTTTATGTTTCATTTCATTACCTCCTCATAAAATCTTGCTTACTTCGGATTGTGAATATAATGTCCGCCTCTGCAGCGTTTCAAATAGTTTAATCCGTGTACTTGCCCCGTCATTTCCAACTCGCCGTTATATACCGGATCATGCCAGCCTTCAATGTCGATTGTCCCTTGATAACCGGACTGTCGAAGAATCGTAATGACGTCCGACCAATTCGTATCTCCAAAGCCTGGCGTCCGATGCCATACGAAAGGTTTAGGACCATGAATTCCATATTCGCGAACGACATCCCAGGCGATGCTAGCGTCTTTCCCATGAACATGAAACACCTTGTTTACCCACTTCCGAAGTTGGGGAATCGGATCAATAAGACTAACCATCTGATGACAAGGCTCCCATTCAAGCCCGATACTCTCAGAAGGAACTGCGTTAAACATTTTCTCCCAAGCTGTAGGGTTGTGCGCTATATTCCAATCCCCGGACTGCCAAGTCCCTCCCATATCGCAATTCTCGAAAGCTAGCCTGACTCCGCGATCTTCCGCTCGACGGGCAAGCTCTCCGAATACTTCAGCGAATCGAGGAATCGAATCGTCAATGGACATATTGGTCAGCCTTCCCGTAAATCCGGAAACAAGACTAGCTCCGAATAAATGCGCATGATCAATGAGCCTCTCCCAGCTCGCTACGGTATCCGCATTATCTCCATGCCCTGTAAGCGGATTTCCGAAGACGCTGAGCGCAGAGATGACGATATCACGATCACCAATAACCTCGCGCACTTGTTTGGCCGTCTCTTCCAAATTTAAAGCTCCTGTCGTTTGCCAAAAGGATAAATTAAAAGATTCGAAGCCATGCTCCGCGATTTGCGGAATAACTCTCACGGCATCACCGCCGCCTACCATTGTCCCGATTCGAATTCCAGTATGATTGCCAACCATTGAATACCACTCCTTTTTTAAGTTAGAATAAGCTTATACATCGAGTATAATCGCAATTTTACGTATATTCTCTATACAATCTTGTGGTCTATTCGTTCATTCTTAAGTTTCTGAATATCCAAGCGAACCTTTTCGAAAGGGCTGGAATAAACATGACATACCCTCAGGAGTTAAGAGAAAATACAAACTTAAGCGACAGCCTCTACCCTGTTAATCTGTTTCGAAATGTTTGCCCGGCGGGCGAGATCGGCCGCACCGCTTTATATCTGCATTGGCATGAACATTTCGAAATCATTTATGTAGCTGAAGGATCGGCCTTCTTTCATATAGATAGGGAGCAATACGAAGCCACCTCCGGCACTATTCTGATTGTGCCAAGCAGTGGCTTGCATGTTGGGTATGCGGCGACGGAGGAACAAATAACATACTGGTCACTCGTCTTCAACCGATCGCTACTTGACAGCTCATTCCACGACCCTATACACGAACGCTATTTATCTCCTTATCTTGAGGGCACGCTTCGATTTCCTGCCAAACTGGATAGTGGTGAAGAGCTCCGTCCGGTCCTTGATATTATTCTAAGCGTAATTTATGAATACGAACAAAAAGAACGGGCATACGAACTGATTGTAAAGGCTAAGATTCATTTGCTCTTCACCTATTTGTCGCGCCATTACCATCCTTCTCGAGGAAATGAGATTTCACATTCGTTAGATAAACGCATGGAGCGGTTTAAAACGCTTATTCTATATATTCAAAAGAACTACAACGAGAAATTATCGCTAGTTGAAGCAGCACGAATGGTCAATCTTACTCCCTTTCACTTTTGCGCCGTATTCAAAGCCGCGACAGGACGAACTTATGTAGACTACGTTAACCGTTTGCGTATGGATATTGCTGAACGACTTCTTCGGGACGGCGAAACTGTAACCGAAACGGCGAGCAAAGTCGGTTATGGGAATTTGAACTACTTCACCAAGCTGTTCAAGCAAATTAAAGGTATGACTCCCTCGCAAGTAAAAAAATTAAATTCTTAGTCGTTCACTGTATAACAAGCAGATTGCCGTCATCATTGGAAGGTCGGAGCGTAGTGTAAGTACGTATCTACAACATTACTACTAATCCGGTTTAGACGGATTACAGATGAAATTCTCTCCGGGGCCGCCTGAACGGCTCACAGAGGAGCAGCAAGCCAAGCTCAAAAAGACCATAATCGATGCCCCTCATGAAGTGGGATTTACCGCGTATATCCTGCCTGCAAAATTGCAATGGTCTTGGACAATGCCCGAATTCATCACGCCAAACTGCTAGAGCCATTTTTTGAAGAGCAACAGGGGCGGATTAATCTTATCTTCCTGCCGCCGTACAGCCCTGAGCTTAATATCGTGGAAGGATTATGGAAACTAAAAGCTGATGTGGTGAATAATGTCTTCTACCATACGGCCGCTGAAATTTGAAAAAACGTTCATGCATTCATGGAACAGATTAAGAAGAATCCGCAAAAGATTATCGATCGGCTCTGCATCAGGATCGACTCGGGCAATTTGTCCGAAAATCAATAGTTGATCTTATATAGAAGATTAATGGAAACAAATTAACGTTCGTTAATTGTGCCGTCGTAGAAAAGAAAGCCGCTTTATACAGCAAATCCCTCCAAGTCCGTATGGTACTTACTTGGAGGGATCTGTGCTCTGTTCGTTCATCGCGCTCAACTAATCAGCATGTAAATAACAGATACGGCCTGAGCGCGCATAGAGCTCCCTTGCTAACAAGCTCAAGAGGCTGTTGTCATTGTGGTAGAAGTTCCGGAACCGAAATCAAAAATACGCGTCCAGTTGCTCACGGTATCCAGATAAACCCAAGCCGCAAAGGTGATACTTTCGGCGCCGGTGACAACACGGGCAGGAAGTGCAATATGTTCCGTCAAGATCCGCTGCGTTGCCGCTTTGACCTGCTGTCCATGTTATTCCGCCATTCGCAGTCCCGTTATTGAAATCTTTTGATGAATCTGTAACTGTTGTCCCGCTTGTTTGGTCAAATTTATACCATGATCAGACACCAGGTGTGGCAAGTGCAGCGATCTCGTCGGCAGGAAGAGCTTGGTTATAGATTCGGAAGTCATCCACTCGTCCGTCGAGATACGGATCGGGCCACTGGGAGCGCCCGATCCAATTCTGAGTCGTCGCACCCATATCGGACGGTTTGATCGTCATTGAGGTATTGCGCCCTGTTTCAATGCCGTCAACGTAGAGAATACCGGTTGAGCCGTTTAATGTGACGGCTACATGATGCCAGCCACCTGTTGCCAGCGTCGAACCCCCGTCAATGATTTGTTCACTCGAACCATTGTTCTTGATCGCAAAGCGGATGTTTCCATTTGCTCCATTTTGCGGTGTGAGAAACATATTGGTAGAAGTTCCGGAACCGAAATCAAAGATACGCGTCCAGACGCTAACGGTATCCAGATAAACCCAAGCCGCAACTGTGACACTGTCGGCGCCGGAAACAACACCGGCGGGAAGAGAAATATAGTCGTCTGTTCCATCAAGATCCGCTGCGTTGCCGATTTGACCTGCTGTCCATGTTATTCCGCCATTCGCAGTCCCGTTATTGAAATCTCCTGATGAATCTGTAACTGTTGTCCCGCTTGTTTGGTCAAATTTATACCATGTTATCAGACCAGGTGTGGCAAGTGCAGCGATCTCGTCGGCAGGAAGAGCTTGGTTATAGATTCGGAAGTCATCCACTCGTCCGTCGAGATACGGATCGGGCCACTGGGAGCGCCCGACCCAATTCTGAGTCGTCGCACCCATATCGGACGGTTTGATCGTCATTGAGGTATTGCGCCCTGTTTCAATGCCGTCAACGTAGAGAATACCGGTTGAGCCGTTTAATGTGACGGCCACATGATGCCAGCCACCTGTTGCCAGCGCCGACGGCCCATCAATGATTTGTTCACTCGATCCATTGTTTTTGATCGCAAAGCGGATGTTTCCATTTGCTCCATTTTTCGGTGTGAGAAACATATTGGTAGAAGTTCCGGAACCGAAATCAAAAATACGCGTCCAGTTGCTAACGGTATCCAGATAAACCCAAGTCGCAACTGTGACACTGTCGGCGCCGGAAACAACACCGGCGGGAAGAGAAATATAGTCGTCTGTTCCATCAAGATCCGCTGCGTTGCCGATTTGACCTGCTGTCCACGACGCACCGCCATTTATCGTCCCGTTATTGCCGTATCCTGATGAGTCTGCGGCTGAAGTCCCGCTTGTTTCGTCCAATTTATACCAGGATATAAGACTGGCGTTCGGCATACCAATTGTTGTTGCGGAAGCAATAGCCGACATGCTTGATTCTCCTACTGTATTTACTGCCGTTACCTTGTAATAGTAGGTTGTATCGGCCTTTAATCCCAGGCTGGTATAAGTTGTTCCTGTAATCACATCGCTATTTACTTTGGTATAGATGGCATTCTCCGCCAAAGAAGTAGCCCTGTATACATGATATCCGGTTGCTCCTGTAACTGCCGACCAGCTTACGTTAATCGAACTATGGTCTGCTGTTGTTGCCGTTACTCCTATTGGCGCTGTCATTACTGTTACCAATGTTTGACCGTTCATAACGCTAACAACTTCAGATGAACTGATAGCGCGGTTATACATTCTGAAATCGTCCACTCGTCCATCGAGATACGGATCGGAGTATTGGGAGCGGCCGATCCAATTTTGAGTTGTCGCACCCATATCGGACGGTTTGATTGTCATTGAGGTATTGCTCCCTACTTGAACACCGTCAACATAGAGGATGCCGGTTCCGCCATTTAATGTGACGGCTACATGATGCCAGCCTCCTGGTGCCAGCGCCGAACCCCCATCAATGATTTGTTCACTCGAGCCATTGTTCTTGATCGCAAAGCGGATGTTTCCATTTGCTCCAGTTTGCGGTGTGAGAAACATATAGGTAGAAGTTCCGGAACCGAAATCAAAAATACGCTCCCAGTTGCTAACGGTATCCAGATAAACCCAAGCCGCAATGGTGATACTGTCGGCGCTGGAGAAAACACCGGCAGGAAGAGCAATATAGTCGTCTGTTCCGTCAAAATCCGATGCGTTGCCGGTTTGACCTGTTGTCCAGGCTGCACCGCCATGTATCGTTCCGTTATTGTCATGTCCCGATGCGTCTGCGGTTGAAGTTCCGCTTGTTTCGTCCATTTTATACCAGGTGTTTAATCCGGTATCGACGACCACGTTTACTGTTGCCTCGTAATTTTGCCCGTTATATGCGGCTGTAATCGTAGCTGTACCGACACTTATCCCTGTCACCAAACCAGCCGAATCGACAGTTGCAACGGCCGGGTCGGATGAAGTAAAGCTCGCTTGGCTTGTCAGATCCTGGCTGCTCCTATCCGGATTAATGACCCTTAATACAGATTGATGCGTATGATTTACAATGAGTTCATAACTGCTTGCATCCAAAGCCGGAATGCCGGTTCCTCCTGTTGTTGCCGATACTACGCTCGACGTCGATCCTCCGGATACGCCGACCTTATAATAGTAGATCGTATTCGGAGTTAAGCCTGTATCGCTATAAGATGCTGTTGTTATTGGCGCGCTGTTAATCTTTGTATACGTTCCATTTTCAGCTGTGGATCTATAAATGTTGTAACCGAGCGCTCCCGATACAGCCGTCCAACTTACGTTTATCGTATCCGAGCCTGCCGTCGTTGCTGTCAGTCCTGTGATTCCGCCCAAAATTATTTGGTTGCTCAAGCCGACGGTCTTCGCCGCATCCGATGTGTGCAACAAAGTAGCAAGCGGATAATCCTTTGCTGCAACTTCCGGAATTCTGATTTCATACGCATAGGCCAGGTATTTGTATTTTTCCTCGGTCATATCACGTTGTTCGATATATTTGTAATAGTTATATAAAACATTTAAATATTCGAATCTGCCCCTGCCGTCCGGGTTGATCTTGTCATAATAGGCGGCTCCCGTTGTGTACCCGTCCGAGTACGCAGGGGTCCACAAAACATCATGACCAAGATGATACTTCAGAGCGTATGTCACTCCTGCCAACAATCGATCATCCAGGAAATTGAATACATTCACCGCATCGGAAGCAGTAGACATCGTTCCATTCACCGGGTCAACTTTCGTACCTTGGGCATAGATGGTTTTCACCAATGTAGACAGTCCGCCGACATTGCCGTAAGTGTGTCCCGCATCGCGCCCCATTTCCATAAACTGCACGTGGTAATCCGACGGAGCCAACGGTTCTCCTGTTATTTCGTTTGCCGTCATCCACCGCATCTGATACTTGATCGAACCGTTTCTTCCTCCCGGTTGACCGACCGAATTCACTGTAGTTGCTTCTACGGCCTCTGCATATAGCTGCAAGTCATTGTTAAAGATGGCTCTTCCAATCATCCCCATAATGGCAAACTGATGCTGATTCATGAAGAAGTAATGGGCTTGATCAGGGTCATCAGGGTGATCATAAGTGTTCCTAAGAAGCTCCATCATATTTGTAAGATTCGCAGTATCCGTATCCGTCCATTTCAGACTCTCCGTTGGCGTATCGGAATAGCGCAATATTTCCGTAGCCGCCGCGAGCAAATAAGTCACCGTTGCAAACCGAAAATTCCTATGTGTGGCAACTGACTGGATGCCGGAATAAGCTCTGATAATGTACATAGCATTGGAGCGATACGTCTCATCGCCGGTAATATACCACATAATCGCCTGCTTGAAAGCAGTTTCAGAATCCGTATTTGCACGCGTCCCTACATAATCGCTGGGATTAGAGTAATACACATCATTTACAGTCTCTGCCCAAGGTCCGCGAATATTGATGAAGATGTCATTCCCTTCTTGGTAGTAGATTCTTGGAGTTTTACTGGATGAAGGGAAGCTCGCAAAAGCGTCAAATGCCGTATTCCAAGGCTCGTCTCCTGCTCTTACATGATCGCGCATATTATCTAAATCCGCCTGTCTCATAACAATGCCCGGATGATGAATGGTTGCGGAGATGGTGTTGCCGGAAGAATCGGTATACGACGCATTTACATCAGCATTGACTACCTGCGGTTTGTAAGAAGTAATCAGCGGTGAAATAGCCGCATTTACTGTTTCGATGCTCCCAAAACCGACAAAGCTTGTAATTGCTACCATGAAACAAAGAATATTGAAAAGTATCGTTCTACCGAGGCTTCCTCTTTTAAAGAAATCCATTATATTACCTCCTTATGATTTAAACTTTTCATTGCAACTCTTCAGGAGTTCACCTTAGTTGTCGGATTGAACATAAGCAATGTGACGGTATTTCGCCGGTATTTACTCTTGCTGCTAAATTTTTGTCAGGTTGGTGATCCCATGTCTTAGGTTTGTTGATTTGGCCTTCACCTCCATAATTATTTGGTTGCAAAACGTCATGTATTATTTCGCTTGCACCACCTCCTTTATGTCACAAATCCTGTAATTTCCGCGAAAGATTACAAGTTTAAACTGAGTGAAGGCCGACAAAGAGCTTCGTCGGCCTTCACTCATGCTGTTATTATTTGGTCAAATTACAATTTGCGCCCACCGGATCAGGATTTCCGCTTGTTCATGCGTAAAGAACTTTCCGGCCTGGTCTCTCACTTGATCGATATAACCGTCTATGATGCCTCTGGCTGCTTCGATTTTGCCGCTGTCGGCCTTCTCTTTCGCCAAATCTAGCTTATTGTTGTACGATTCGGCCACCGATTTCCAAGACTTGTCGTCCGTTTCCTGCAGGAACGCATTGGTCACATTCTTCAAGCTGTCGATCGTTGCCGTCACCGTAAACGTATGGGTAACCGTCGTTTGATGGCCTGCCTCGTCCTCCGCTGTCGCGGTTACCGTATGCTGTCCGGACTCCAGTGTGAATGCCTTGATCTGAAGCAGCGGCGCTTCGCAAGGCAAGTAGGTGACTCCCGACACAGTGTCGATTGCGCTGCAAGTAATTAAGATGTCTTGGTCGATCGTGAAGTAGGTGTCTCCGGTAACCGTTACCTGAGGAGCCGTCAGGTCGATCTTGACCTCCAGCGAACTCGTCTCTCCCGTATCGACGGTACGGCGATACTGAACCTGATGCGTTCCCTCTTGATCCAAGATTACAGGCTCACTGTAGGCTAACCATGTGTTCCCGCCGTCCAGGCTGTATTCCGCGATTTTCGCAGGAGACAACGTTACGGTGACCGGAGACGTATACCACCCGTTCTTGCCGTTCGGCTCCGAAACATCCAACGACGCGGTGATGTCCTTCCACTGCAGTCCTTCAAGCGCCGCAAGCAGGCTTGCAGCTGCCGCATCGATCTCCACTTGTGTTGCATCTGAGTTGTCGTGCACCGTTTGAGCATTCGATATTTCCTGCTGAAGCGCTTGTACACCTTCCTCTTTGTATAACTCAGTGTCAGTTACGTTCGTTTCGTCCAGCAAGATTTGGAGCAAGGTCTTGTCAATCGGTTTCTTGTAGAATTCAAGCTCGGCCACATTGCCGTTACCGCTCGGAGAATAAAACCGCAGATAACGGTAGGCCGTAGAATCGGTAATGACCCCTGAGTACCATTCGTTCTGGGTGACTCCGCTTACCGTATACAGATCGGTAAAGCTTGCTCCGTCATTCGATCCTTGAATGATCGCTCCGTTCATTCTGCCCTGAAAGTTGATTCTCGGGAAAAACTTGACGTAACCGGCGACGGATTGTTCGTTCCCTGCTCCGAGGTCGATCAGAACCCAGCCCGGATTGGATTGCGTATCGGTGAACGTGTTCGTATTTCCGTCAACGGCGTGCCAACCGTTCCTGGCGGCATCGAATCGGTTATCCCAGGAAATCGACGAGGCGACGACCATCGAAGACGTTACCGGAATTCGTTCCGCAGGAAGAGTTGTGACAGATACCAGCAACCCTTCTGCTTGATCAAGCTCTGCCGCAAGCTGCGCCTTATTGGCCCCAGGTTCGTTCATGGCCTCTTCGATCTGCTGTACTTCCTTCAAATATAAATAGTAGCTGCCCTTCGTATAGATTTCAGGCGGAAGCACGTTGAGTTTAACGTTGATGTCAACCGTCTGACTTACCTCAAAGCTGCCGTTGCTGACCGTAAACGTTACAAGGTTACTGCCGTAATCCTCTTGGTTCGGAGTCCATGTGAGGACGCCTTTCTCGGAGTCAAACCATGCGCTTGGCGGTATATTCGCTGCGCTGTATACGAGCGGTTGGCCTAACGGATCGGATGCGGCGACCTGGTAAGTGAACAACTGCTTCGCCGTCACCTCCACCGTTGTATCGAGACCGATCGACGGCTGCCCTTGAACGATGATCTTCACCGTACGGGAAGAAGACAACTCACCGGATTCCACGGTAAACGTAACCAAATAGATGCCGCCTTGTTCTTTAGCTGGAGTCCATTCGAACGTCCGGGTTTCCGGGTCGAACGAAGCACCCTCCGGCAAATCGGCCGCTCCATACACAATGTCTTCCGCATTCGATGCCTGAACCGTAAACGCAAGACGATTCTCGGCCAGTACGAATTTGTTGCCGATGGAGTCAAGAATCGGCAAGCCGGGAATAGGCTGCAATTCGTTCAGCGCCGCCAACAGACCGGCGGAAGCCACATCCAAATCCTCCTGCGTCATATTGTCGCCCGATGCAATCGCATTCGCATTCGCAACCGCCGTTTGCAACGCTTCATAGCTTTCCGCTTTATAATACTCGGCGACGACCGCGGAAGCTTCATCCAGCAGCAGCATTAGCAAGCTGTCATCATACCATGTCGACGTTTTATTGTAGATCGATTTGATCTCGTTATCACTTAATACGGAGTTATAGATGCGGAACTCGTCAAGCTTGCCGCTAAACAACGGATCGGGCCATTGGCTCTTTCCAATATAGTTTATGCTTGGCTTGAAGTCGCTCGGTTTAATCGTGACGTTCTTGTTCTCGGACTTCATCTCGCCGTTCACGTAGAGCTTCGCCGTACCGCTTCCCAGCGTTACCGCTACGTGCACCCATTCATTTGCGGGAAGCTGCGACGTTTCTACAAATTGTTCGCCGCCCCCGTTCTTGAGCGCGAAACGAAGCTTATGGTCGCCCCCGGTACTCGGCGTCAGGAACAAGTAATGATTTCTGCCGTTGCCAAAGTCGAATATGCGCTGCCAGTCGCTGTTTCCATTCCAATTCACCCAAGTGGCAATGGTGATTTGATCGGCAGTGGATAGATTATGTGTCGGCGGCAGCGTGATATAGGTGTCCGTGCCGTTCATTTCAATCGCTTGACCAACTTGTCCGGCCGAATAAGCAGACATTCCGTTGACGGTGACGTCGCCGTAGAATGACCCGAACGTATTGTCCGCACTCCCTTCGAAAGAATAAAGAGACGTCGTATACAAAACAAGCAAATTGCTGGCAAAATAAATCTCTTCAATTAGCGCATCCTCGTCGGCGTCCGGCTTAGCCATTTCCGCCTTGATGCGGTCCAGTTCTTGGGTATACAAGTAATAGCTCGCCTTCGTATAATAGGAATCCGGTATGCTTTCCGCGTGCTGCATCACGGCCTCAATCGGATTGGCCGACACCGATGCGGCATAGAACGGTTGAGGTGCCCCGTCTGCGGTAACCGGCAATATCCTGAAGTACACACTTCCGTGCCGCAGACCCTCCTCCTGATAGGAAGTCGCTCTCGTATGCTTATGAACGAGCGTCCACATGGAACCATCCACCGGCTCCGCCGAACCCGGTTTCAATTCCGGATCAGTCTGGCCCGCCGCTTCATCCGTAGTGCGGTACAGATTGAACCAGGATACCTGCTTCGGTTTAGTCCAGTACAGTGTCGCCTGATCCTGCATCATGTCAACGAACGGAAAGACGACGCCTTGCGGCGTTTCTACTACCGTAACTTCGCTGAACTGCGCTGAATCTGTTGCAATAACGCCAGAATAATACGCATAAGTCAACAAGGTAGTCATCTTCGTTACATACTTCCATTCCGTTCCGTCTTTGGAGACGAAAGCGTAGACGGTTTGCGAATCATGGTCGCGCATCAATTTGACATAAGGATATTCCAGAGCCGTGTAGCCTTCGATTTCCGCATTTTTCGGACTTTCGACTGTATTCGACCATTGATGACTCGATATTCTTGTACGATTTTGCAAAACAAGGTTTCCATTCTCGTCCGCGCCAAAATAGATATAGCGGGCTTTGTCGGACGTGAGCCGGTCGCGCATCATGATTCCGCTTGCTTCACCCGATGAACTCACGATCTTCGCGCTGATCGAGCTGTTGCCGGAAGCGACCCGGCTTACATAATGAAGTGAATCCTTAATATCCCGTTTATAAATATTGGAGTCATCGCCAACGCCGAAGCCTGCCCCGCTCACAGCGTCGATCGATATGGACGACCCGTCGATTACAGCGCTGCCTGACGTCCCGCCAATCCGGTCGTCGCGCCACAATGTACCCGTGTCACCTGACTCCGGAGCCTTCAAATCGACCTTCGCGCGGTACGAATCCCAGCCCGCGCCGTTCTCGTTCACCGCAGCGACTTTGTAATAATATACCTTGCCGTTCTGAACCGTAGTATCCTTAAAATAATTGCCTGTAACTCCGCTGGAAATGATCTCGTATTCGCCGTCTTCCGTTTCCGAACGTTTAATCGTGTAGGACTGCCCGCCGGAAGTCGTTTTCCAGGAAATGCCCACGTAGCCGTTGCCAGCGAGCGCATTGACGAAATCGACATGGAACGGTTTCGGAGCAAGCTCGATGTCCGACGTCAATTTCAGTACCATCACGGTTTTCGGTGTAATGTCCACTTTGCCGCCGACTACAGGAACGTTCGTCCCCGATACAAGATCGAGTACTGCGCTTCCAGTATAGTCAGCGGGCAGTTCAACGTTGTAAGTCTGTTTGTTGCCAAATTCATCTCGGGTCGTGTTGAATATGATAAAATATTTACCGTATCTTGACGTCTGCAGTTCCGGATAACCGGAGTAAGGATGATCCACTTCAAAGTTATCGCGGTTCACCGTTCCGACGCCAGGCTGATAAGAAACAGGCGCAACTTCGCCGGCCAGCGCCTGCGGCGCACCGCTCCAATTGATCGATCTGTCGGAGTAAATATCCAGATCGATGTTAGGCACCCTCAAGTAATAATCTTCATACTGGAACACATTGTTGGTGGCGACCTGTACGATCTGGTCGTAATTGTCTTTGATAATATGAAGGCGTCCATTGCTTGATATACCTTTATTGCGGAAAAACAGCGAGCCTAGCATTCTGAAATCTCCGTCTTTTACTGACACGTACATATTATCGATATCCGCCCATGCAAATTGCTCGTAGTCCTCCGGTTTTACACCCAAGGAAGCGGTTTCTTCGGGCTTGTAAGCATCGAAATCCGTGTGCGGAAGGACTACCCCGGCCATAACATTGCCGTTAAACCGTTCGTAATCGGCCCGATCGGCAACGATGTAATTGTAAGTTTCCGCGAGCATATAATCCCGTCCGCTCATTGTTCCTCTATTTCCGAAGTCTCTCGTATGCAACAGTTGGTGATCCGCAAGCTGCTGCTGCACGTAACCGACCGTTTCCCTCGCATACTGCCAGTACTTATCCCACTCCGGACCGCTGTATCGTTGCTCGTTCTTAGCCATCGTCATTTCCAGAGATGCAAACTGCAGCCCCATTCCGCGGCCCACAGAAGCACCGTAAGCGATGAAGCCTGGCAAAACCTGATTCCGATCATCCGTCGTTTGCTCCGCTCTCATCACTCTTCTGCCGCTGTCATCCAATGACGGAATACGGACAAATCCGCGGGCGTGGATCGATCTCAATGCCCCTTGCAGAATTTCGTCGTTCATTTCCTCGTCGCCGGCGTGGTTCAACGTCTTATAAAAATACGTCACAAGATAGTTGGCCGCCTCTCCATAGTTGGCGACATAACCGTTCTCCCTAGTCAGCCCCGCCTCCGTCAAGCCGGTATAATGTTTGCCGTAGGGCAACCGTCTAACGACGTTGCCGTCCGCATCCAGCTTACTCTTCGCAAGCCCTTTGCCGACAATGTGAACGAAATCGTCCGTAAAGACCGCACTTCCATCGTGATAGAACAGTGAATGGTATAAATCCAATTCTTCGCCGTTCGGACCGACCAGCACCTCTTCTCCCAAGAATGGCCTGATCCCCAATGATTCCAGCAAGATTAGATTGCTGCGCTCTTTGCCTTCGTAAAAGCTTGAGTCGATCAAACGCAGCCCTTCGTGAGCCTCCCACGCGCCTACGTACGTATAGTACACCTGGTTATAGATATAAGAAAGCCGTGTACGGGCAAAGTCAAAATTTGCTTTCAGCACCCGCTCCCAAGCTTCGCGGCGTGTCAGCTCGCCCCCGTTCCAGTCCACGCCTGCAAGAGAGAATTCGCCTTCGACGGTTCCGGTGACGAACGACTCATCCAGAAACGCGTTCCATGCCGTATCCCCGTAAATCGTATCGTCTTTGATCAGGTTCTCGACGATGTACAGCGCTTCGCCAAGCGCGCCGTAGTAGCCGCCCCAATCGCCCTGGTGTCCGCCGCGCAGCACCAGTCTCGTATTGCCGTAATAATCCTTGACATGATTATCAATCGTCTTGAAAATACGCTGAAGCGCCGCTCGTTTCTCTTCCGGCGTCTTCGCCGGAGACCAATCGTACTTCAATGCACTGGCGTAAAACATAAGGTCATCTTGATAGCGGATGATCGACATCTTACCGCCTGTACTGCCATCGACTATGTTCGATAACCAGTTAAAATGATTGATATGACCCTGCACGTAGTCGTCGATTAGCGCCTGCTTCTCCTCGTCCGTCAGATCCGACCCGAGCATCGTATCCAGATTCTGGTCGGACTTGTATTTGTAGCCCTGCTGCTCTCCATCTACGTTAATGCGGGGTTGCGTGTGAGTATAGGCTTTATAATGGCCTCTTGAGGCCGTGTTCATATTCCCGGGCGGATGGATCGTTTTGATTGTTATCTCGACCCTATCTTTCCCAACCGTCGATTCGAGCGGAAGCATGATCGTAGTGTATAAAAATCGATTCTGCAATTTATAGCCCTTGTTAATGGATTCATAATCGCCATGGTCAAATCCGACTTTCTCGCCGTTAATAAAAATCAGACTAAGGTAACCCTTCGAATCTTCATTCCCCGAAAATTTCACAGTCAAATAGTTGCGAAGATACGGATCAACCTTCATTGCAAACGTCAAATCCCCCCCTTGTCCCTGAACAGGGAACCGCGGATGCGAAATTCTGGCGGTTTCGCCGAATAAACCTGTGATGACGCTCGTAAGCTCGCCCTTGAAATGGTGAGCGCTCTCAGATTCGGCGTTGCCAAAACTGATTTCATCAAGAAATCCGTTAGCCGATTCTGCAGAAGCTTCTTGCCCGGCAGCAAACACCGCAGTGTCCGGCAGCGGTCCCGCCACTTGCACAAACAATGCTGCAATGAGTAAAACAACTACAAGACGTCCGGCTTGTTGCGTCCATTTCCTTTTTGATTTGAATATGTCCTTGACGAGAAATTGCATTAGACCTTGTCCTCCTTTGAATGGTAAATACCGCCTTAATAAAACGCTTTCATTCACAGTTCATTGCCTGCATTCTTTCTTCTTGCATTAAAATTCTCTCCCCAAAATGCTCTGAATCACCTCCCGCAAAAGGTATGATGCCGGCTCAAGGAATGTCCCGATGAAATATATCGCTAACGGAACATCCCTTGAAGCCGATCGTTCAAATTACCTTTCGTGACGGTATAGCTGCCGTCCTTTAGTCCGGTTTCGTAACCGCTATTATCGGAGAGTAACGGTTTCCCCGGCGCCCTCAGGCAAGCGGCATCTCATCATGCAGCTTTTGCGCCCAACGAATGAGTACTTCCGCCTGCTCTCTGCTCAGCTTTTTCCCGCTCTGGGCATTCGCTTCATTGATAAACGCCTGCAGCTGGCCGCGCGCTTCCTTACCTTTGCCTTCGGCAGCTTTCCTTTGCGCTTCCGTCAGCTTCTGCTGAAGAGATGCCGCAATGCCTTGCCAGCCCGGTGCGCCGGTTTCGGCCGCGAATGCTCCGCTCAGTGCAGACAGACTGTCGAACGTGGCGTACACGAGGTACGTATGCTCGGCCGATCCGCGATTGCCTGCAGCGTCCTCCGCTTCCGCCTTCACCGTATAAACGCCGGGCTCAAGCGTATAAGCCTGGACGTTCACGAGCGGCGCGGCGCACGGCGAGTAGGTTACGCCGGATACAGTGTCCGCCGCGCTGCAAGTGATGCCGACCGTCTGATCGATCGTGTAAGACGCCTCTCCCGTTATCTGAACGACGGGGGCAGTCCGGTCGATCTTGATCTCCAGCTTTTGTGCCTCTCGCGGGTCGACGGAACGGCGGTACAGAACCTCGTGCGTTCCTTCTTGGTCCAGGGTGACGGACTCGTTATACGCTGCCCAAGTGGCTCCGCCGTCCAGACTGTATTCCGCAATTGCCGCCGGAGACAGCGTTATCGTGACAGGGGACGTATACCAGCCGTTGTTGCCGTTTGGATCCGCTGGCTCTACGGATGCCGTTATATCCTGCCACTGCAGCCCTTCGAGCGTCGCAGACAAGCTCGCAGATGCCGCATCGATTTCAGCTTGGGCAGCACCCGCATTGCTGTAGACCGCTTGCGCTTTCGATACTTCTGCCTGCAGCGCCTGTACGCTCTCCTCTTTGTAAAGCTCGGTATTGACCTGTGCAGCTTCATCCAGCAAGTACAACAGTAAGGAAGTGTCCCCGAGTGGCGCCGTATGGTTTGCCAACTGAAGGATCTCATCGGCGCTTAATACGTGATCATAAATACGGAATTCGTCCAGCATACCGTTAAATAACGCATCGGCGGAGAACTGGCTTTTCCCGAGATAATTTAGTGTCGGTTTAAAGTCACTCGGTTTGATCGAGACGTTAGCAGACGCCATTTCCTCGCCGTTCACATACAGCTTCGCCGTACCGTTCCCGAGCGTCAGCGCCACATGAACCCACTGATCGACTGAAAGCTGCGCGGTTTGCACGATTTGCTCGCTGCCACCGTTCTTGATCGCGAAACGCAGCGTGTTGTTGCCCGATCTCGGCGTCAGGAACATGTACTGGTCTGTGCCGTTGCCGAAGTCGAAGATTCGCTGCCATTGGTTTCCACCCTTCCAATTCACCCAGGTTGACAAGGTGATCTGATTGTAACTGGACAGTGGATGCGTAGAGGGCAGCGTGACATAGCTGTTGGCGCCGTTCAATTCGATCGCTTTCCCGACGTTCCCGTCTTTGTACGCAGGGATGCCGGAAACCGTTCCGTTGGAAGACCCGAATGCATTATCGGCGTTTCCTTCAAACGAATAGATGGACAACGGGTTGCCGGCAAGCAGACTCTTCGCATCGTAAAGCTCCTTGGCGATTGCCATATCAGAATAACCCGGAGCATCCATTTCTGCTTTGATGCGTTCAACCTCTTTGCCGAACAAATAATAGCTCAGTCTTGAATAATTACCCGCCGCAAGATTGGCCGCATGATCGAGTGCAACCTGAAGCGGATCAATGACCGTTACCGACGTACCGTCCGTAGTATCGGTCACGACAGGTCCATTGTCGTACAGGATCACAAATGAAATGTTGCCCGTTTCATAAGCCGTTCCTACCTTATACTGGGCCTTCCAATGAAGATTGTCGTCGGAAGCGGTCTCCATCGATTTATCGCCGAAATAAACCTTGACATTCTCAAGAGCTTTATCGGCAGCAAACTCCAAGGTGACCGTATCTCCCGTCACGGCTAAGGAAGAATCCTCCGGATTATCCGATTTCATCGAAACCGTATCCAGAATAGCCGGGCTTCCCGTATGGATGACGGTACCATAGAACTTGACTTCGGCAAAATTTCCGAACCATTGGCCCCCATTGAAAATCCGGATATAACGGTAGGCTTTCGTATTCTGGACCGTTAACGTTTGCCAATTCACCGTATTTGCTGCTGCTGAGGGAGTCAACGTCACCCACGGCTCATAATCAATGTGGTTGGTTCCCTGGACGACAATACCTGCCGCCCTGGCGGGAATGTCTTGTCTTGCAAGCAACTTAATTTGGTTTAATTGCACTTTATCCTGATCGCCGAGGTCAAATGCAATCCAAGAGCCCCAGCCTCCGCTAGTGGAGCGAAAATCGGAGAAGGTGGTTGCATCCTTGTCAAATAGATAGGACACGATCTGTTTTGTCTCATCCGCGCTTCGACCCGGTGATGAATCAATGAAGGAAAGATTCTTGAATGCATCGTTGATGAGCCCCTCTTCATTAACGATCGTCACCGAGGCGCCGTCCGTCGTACTGCTGACCGATTTCCCGAAATTCGCACCTTGATTGTAGTCGATGCGGAACTGGACTTTGCCTGGCGTATAGATTTCTCCAAGCTTTTGCGTCACGGTAAAATGACGGGCATCTGCGGTAACGACATCCATCTTCGTGCTGCCGAAATAAACGGCAACATTATCGATCGGAACGCTTGCGGTAAACGATAAGGTCACGGTATCTCCCGCCGTTGCAATGGCAGGATTGTCCGGATGATCGGAAACGATGGCCACATCTTGCAGCAGCTCGACAAACGGGATATCGGCATTGTCAAAACTGAAGTAATCGACTTCCACACTGCCATCGGCAGTTCCGCCGGCTGCTTGCAGCCTGAGATAAATCGCGCCTTCTCGCGCAGCATAACCCGATTTCGCCAAATCGTATGCGATCGTTACGAACTCGCCGTTCGTATTCGGAACAGCAAATTCGGCTACGGTATTGGCGGCTGCATTTCCATTGCCAAGATCGATGGCTTTCAATACAACAGGCTCGTTGCTCTTCACCCGCAAAACCATAAAGCGCCGGTCATCACCTTTGGAACCCATATTGGCATTACGATAGGCGACTGCGGAGTTGTCTCCTTTTAATACGACATGATCCCCGATTTTCTGGGCGTTGCCGTACATATCGGAGAAATAGCTTCCACCCTCCGTTCTTGTCGACTGAGCCGTTTCGGAAGATACTGGCGTTACGTATTTAAAGCTGTTAAAGGTCAGAGAGCCGGTCCCTCTGTAGACAAAATAAAGATCGTTGTTGCCTCCGTTATTGCCGTAAATCATCTCATCATTCCGATGGTCGAATGCGGCGGTCACCGTACTGTCTGCCGTATCCGCAATCGGATACGTCTTGACGAGCTGGCCCTGCGGGTCTCCAAGCCTCATTTCAAGCGTACCGCTTCCTTCGGCTGTGTGATTCAACTGCATCTGTACGGTTCCGCTGTCAAAATTCATATTGCGATACCCGATATAACCGCCGTCTGTCAGGGTTACATTATTCGCCGACTCGTTTTTCACATAACCTGATCCGCTCGTATAAGGGGCTTCAATCGCCTTGTTATCGGTTTTGGCAAATCCGCCCGAAAATTGAAACCAGAACGATTCGGCGGCAAGATTATAAACGTTGTTGGAACCCGTAATTTTAAAATACAGATTTTTTTTGCCTTTCAGTGTATCACCGATGTTATCGAGTTTTTGAACATGGGTGTTCTGTACGGTCCACCAGCCTGTATGGGGGACCTGAAAGACGGCTATCGGTGTTGTTTGTGCCATGGTCTCGTCGGTCAGCTTCATGTCAGGCTCGGTAACGTACATGCTGATGGTCGACCCGGCCGATGAGTTCACGGCATAGTTGTACGCGAGCGTATCTGCTGGAACCGAACCGAAATCGAAGCTTTCGTAGCCGATCCAGTTTCCGTTCATCGTCCCTTCGGCTTTGTATTGGACAAAACCGTTTTCGTCCAAATAACTGGCGATTCCGGGTTTTACAAAGCCGTTCTTAAACCAAACTGCGTTGTTAGATGAAAATGGTACAGACGGGTGCCGGTTATACAGACCATATAAATTTCCACTTTCCTGCAAAGGCTGCGGCGGGCCCTTCGGCTCCGCGGCCATGGCGCCGTTCGCAGGGGTAAAGAGCAGCTGGCCAAAGCCCGGCATATCGATGGACTGGCCTTCAGGATTGTCCATCATGAGCTCGGGATATTTGTACAATTCGTCATAAATACCGCCGGAATATCCTTTCTCATACTTATAATGATTGTAGATGGAGGCGATATCCGCTCCGCTACCCCGTCCCGCCGGACTGACGGCGGACCATCCTGTCTTTTGTCCCAAGCCGTTGACATTCGGAATATAGTCCACATCGTACCCTGCATTGTATTTCGTATAATAAGATAAGGCCTTTAGCAGCTTTTGATTCTGGAACTCATAGGGGTCTACCCCGCCCTCGGCAACCGGAACCCCGGTTAAGGGATCAAGCTTCGTCCCCTGAACATGGATGGTTCGGGCCGCTGCGGCGAGCGCCCCCACATCAACGCCCGAATGAGGCTGGTCGCGTCCCATCTCGACGATCTGTCCATGATCCAGTACCATCGCGGCAAGCGAGAAATTGATACTGTCATTCCCGGTTGTATTTGCGTCGTCTACGGCTTTTTTATTATAGGCAAACCGTTCCACCGCTTCGTTATAACCGTTGATATCGTCCAGGAAGATGGAAATGGACATATACCCCATGTTCCCTACGGCCGCTTGATTAAAAAATCCGTACCACTTGTTCGTTTCCTGCCAGATGAGTCTTAAGAAATGATCGTAGACCTTCTTTGTTTCATAATCGATATTGCCTTGGGCGTCCCGGCACCACCCGGAGCTTGGCGTATAGAGAAGAATTTCTGCGGCGGCAGCCATCTTTTGACCCGCTACACCGGAGCTGAGAACGCTGGATGCCCCCCATACCTGTGCGACAGTATCCCAATCAGCCGGCTCTGTCGTATTGAAAAATTGCTTGAGCCCATTGGCCCACGCGTCCAATACCTTAATGGCATTGTCCAGGTGATCCTGATCCCCCGTGATGTACCACATGAGCGCTTGTTGATAGGCTGTCGTGGCATCTTGGCGCAATTGCTTGTCCCCGTTGCTGTCGGAGACGTGGGAATAAACGAATTCCTTTTGCGTTCCTCCGTTCCCATAGATCACTACATTTTTCGAGGATTCGGGAGACTTTCTGAATTTATCGAATGCAGACGCCCAGGGCTCTTTCCCGAGCCAAACCATATCCCTCATCGTGTTCAGATCCGCTCGCGAGTGCAGAATACCCGGGTGTACGAGTCCTGTCGGACCTGTGACCACATAGTCGTCATAGCTTCGGTCATAGTTCGGATTAATGATTGCGCTATTTTGCGGCGTCGGTACATTGGAAACATACGGGGCATAGGGTGCAATGACTGAGGCATCGGCAGCTTGTACGTTTGCATGGCTATCCGGTATGGCGCCGCTTAACATTAGCAGACCTAATAAGATGGAAAGAAAGCGTTTACACTTTGGCATTATGCCTTTCATAAAGATTCCTCCTATCAAGATTGAGAGACTTTCGATGCAAGGAACGAGGGATGCCCGGCTGCAAAAAACGTATCGGAACATCCCTCGAAGCCCTCAGGATATTATTTGCCTTGGACAGCCAAGGAAATGGGTTTTTCTATGATGTTAATTCTCTTTTTCGGATTGATCATGCGGCACGGTGACGGTTACAGAAATATCCGTTTTGTTGCCCGCTTTATCGGTTGCCGTATACATGATCGTGTAGATGCGTGATTTCTCCGCACGCAATTTAAATGAAGTGGCGGCTGTCCCGAAATCGGCTTGAATGTCGCCTTTATCGCTATCTGGTTTGTTGCTCGTGATCGAAGTTAACACTACAGATTCTATGCCCGAAATTTCATCGCTTGAATTCAGCGTAGCATTAATTGTCACCATTTTATGATTCGGAGGCCAAATCGACGTATTATCGAGCTGGATGGTGAGTGTCGGCGCCGTCGTATCAACTTTGAATTCAATGGTTTTGAGCAGTTCTACATTGCCTGCTTGGTCCTTGCTTCGGTAAGCCAGCTTATAGACTCCATCGCCAAAGGCAGGAATGGAACCGGTGTAGGTGATCCAATCGCCTTCATTTACCTGGTATTCCGTTGTCACCGTTCCTCCCGCTTCACTTGCACTTACAGATAGGCTTACGGTTACATCCGTCGTGTACCAGCTGTCCTTTCCGTTAGGCGCAGCAGGGCTTAACGTTGCTTCCGTTACAGGAGCTACCTTATAAATGTTGTCGACCGTGTAGCTCGTCACATTGGACATTTGGCCTGCACCATCGGTTCCCCGTGCAAACACTGTGACGTTTTCGGAAATAACCACGGGACCGCTGTACGCCATCCATTCGCCGCTGTCGCCTACTTTGTATTCCTTCACCGCAGCGTCATCCGGATAGCTGATCGTTACGGTGACGTCGCCGCCTGTCGGCTCCGTAACGTCTGCAACGAAGGTTGCGTCTCCAGGAGCGGCAATGTCTCTGAACACCGCCTTCAAATGCCAGTCCCTGACTACATTGTAGGATTTGCCGCTGCCCAAATAACCGCCGGCATAGGTTGTCAGATGGAATACAGGATATTTCGTCCACAAATAATCCGCTTCAATCCCGTAGCTTTCTGTCGGTTCCACCCATTTCACAAATTCGTAGCCTTCGTTCGGAATCGCTACCACCGTGACGGCTGTCGCATCATCGAACAATGTCAATGAGGTTCCCGCGTCTGCTGGCGGCTCCGGAGCGGGCGGTAAGCCGTTCGTATTGACATACACCAAGGTCTTACCGGCATCTGGATCATTAGCCGATGTCGTGATCGTGTGCTCCGGCGGATAGACCTCCAGATGGTCGCCAACCTCCCCGAAAACGCGCAGCTCCGAAATGTTACCGTACCAGTTGCCTCCATAAATACGTACATATCGGAAGGCTGCATCCTCGTATCGATCCAATACATTAATCGGCTGCCAAATGTTATAGCTATATCCTTTCGAATACTCGGAAATTACGCTCCACGTTAACCCGTCCGCAGAAGCGCTTACGCTAACGCTACCCGCTCTTCCAGGAAAGCCGGGACGACCCAGAATCTCGATTCGGTTCAGCTGCATCAACTGACCTTCGCCGAAATCAATATCGTAGTATCCCCATCCTCCGTTGCTGTACCTGACGTCAGGGTAGGTTGATACTTTGCCGTCGAACAAATAAGCGGCTTCAATCGCATCCAGGGTATTGTGCGAACCTTGTATTAACGGCTTTACTTGCTCGGTAATCTCATTGGACGAATTGGAAATCAATATTTTCTGCGCAACAACCGTATTGGTCGTCGTATCCGTAACAAATGTCTCCGGATAGAAATAAATGGTATCCGCCGCTTTGCCGTCATCGTAAGTGTAATTCAGCTTAATGGCGACATAACCGGACTTCGATCCCTCATGGACCGTGTACTCCGCAGAATAGGAACCATCTCCGTTCGGTATGACAGCAACAGACTCGCCTTGAATCGTCACTTCGATATCGGAGACAGGCTCGGTTTCCTTGAATGTGAGAATGACCTTGTCCCCCGTAACCGCTCTTGGCGCAACAACAAGAGTATCCTGAACGGGAACGGCGTTCTCCACTTTCAAAGCTATATCCTTCAGCTTAATTACCGTTTCATATCGTTCTCCAAAAATGTGAAGATCGGCGATGGTGAACGGCTGATCCTCCGTGTAGTCATCTTTGTTCAATACGCCTGCTGTAAGATCCTTCAATCGGTAAAAACGGAAGCCGGTATCCTTGTATTCGTCTTTGATCGAATACGTGAACCAGTCTGTCGTGTAAAGCGACATATCGTCAGAGATACGCACCCAGTTCGTATAGTCATCGGACGCCAGTATGATTGCTCCCTCCGACCGATCCGGGAAACCGCTGTCCGGCAATAGCTTGATTTCGTGCGGTTTCACCTTGAAACCCTCGCCAAAATCGATTGTAAACATCTTGCCGTCATTAATCCACCTGATCGGAACGCCTGAACCATGGCCGTCTACCAGCGAAGCCCCGCTGACATTGGGGCTGTCTGGCGCCCCGACCATGATACCCGACAGATCGAGCGCTCCGTTCCCTATTAACGGATTCAGCAAACGGAGTCCGCTAACAGCTGCCTTCAGAACAAGCAATGCTTCATTCCTGGCCGCTTCGTCTCCGGTTTCGACCAGCGCGAGCGCCGCATCAAGCGCTTGCTTGAATACAGTTAAGCTTGCCGTTTCATACACTTGGGCCGAGTCGTAAGAATCGATCGTTCGATCGATAGCCTCTGCATAGTCGCCTACGACTGAGACGGTAACGGCAAGCACGTTAATGGATGTGCCATTGGCAGCCAACACATGGAAGGTGTAATCGCCGCTTGGTATGGATTCCGGAATCGTTCCGGACAGTATGCCGGCGGAACTTACTTGAATATTGGCTTCGCTTACAAACCCTGCTTCCTCCACGATGGCGTACGTTATGCTTTGACCTGTATTGCTTGCGGAATCAGACAGGTCATATTGCAGCTGCCCCGACTGGTAAGTGTCGAAATGCAGAACGTTTACGCCTCCGCTGAAGAGAGGATTTTTCACCTCCGCGCTGTTCACCAGCATATGATCAAACTCCACATATTCTCCGGTCTCGCCGATGACATTGAAATAAATGATGGAGTCGGCCTGGAAGTCGGTGCCTTTCACTTTACTTAAGTTAACGAACACATATTTCCATTCCTCTCCGGTATCCGGCAGGATGACCGAAGCGAACGCATCCTTGCCATGGTCGGCATGGAATTTCAAGGTCGTCATGGCATTGCTTTTGATTCGGAAAGCCAGATTGCCATTACGCCAGACGCCTGTACCAAAAATAGCGAATTTAGCATCCGCATCTGTCGTCTCGACACGGATCGCATCGTTATTCGCATCATTTGTCCTCGTAATGCCGTCTTTAAACGGAGTAAACCTTGTCTCGAACTGATAAGGAACCGTGCTGCCGTTCTCCGCAGCTGCAACCGCCGGAATAGAGTGGCCTAGAGCCGCGTCGGGAATATAAAGCCACAAATCGTTGACGGTCAGGCCATTGATTTCCCAGGTCCGATACATTTGTTCCGCTACATACTTGAAATCGGGATCCTCATCGCTGTAGCCTTTGCCATACTTGTAAATGTAATAGTAGTCCTCGCGTCCGCTTATACGTCCGCGTCTGTCCGAGCTGACCGGTCTATTGTTGCCGTCGTTAAACGGCACCTTATAGCCCATATTATATTTATAGTAGAAATTGGTTCCTTTAAGCAGCCTATCGTTCATAAAGGAATAAACGTCGACTCCATCCGCGTTCGTCGTTGCTGTACCGGCAACCGGATCAAGCAAGGTGCCTTGTGCGGCAATGGTTTGAGCCAGAATGGCCATTCCTTCAATGTTATCATAGGAATGCGGCTGGTCCCGCACCATCTCCTTGACGGCCACTACCGGTTCATCCAGAACATTGCCTTCGTGGTCGACGGTAAACTCGAACATGCCGTTGGCAAAGGAGCCGTCATGATATTTTTGATCTGCAGGAGAAGTGGCATTTACGGTTGCATACTCCAGCGAGCGCTCGTACTCGGCCTTGTTATCCATGAATATATGGGAAGATAATTGGGCCATTATGGTCGTTTGGTGCTGGTTCATCCAATTCGTATTTCGATTCATCCAAAGCCGAAGCGGCGGTTCCAGAAAGTTTGTGCTGTAGTTCTCGGAATACTCGTCCTTCCATTGCAGATTCTCGCGATTGGTGCTCGTGTAACGCAGCAATTCGGCAGCCGCATTCATATAATACATTGGCGGCCCGTTGTGAATATGCGCATCGGTTACATACTTCGCCTTAGCCGGATCAAGACTACCCCAAAGCAGGACGATCCGCATCGCTTTCTCCCGATAGTCGGAATCCCCTGTCATGAAATACATGATCGCCTGAAAGTACGCTGCAAAGGCATCCTGCGTCATTGAGCCATTAAAGAGGCTGGTGCTATAGTTGTCGTAAGTGTAGTTCGCCTCAAGCGCGTCAAAACCGGCGAACGGATTTTTATCGATTCTGATCCCGTACGATTTGGACGCGAACGGACTGGCCGCAAAGTTTGTGAAATAGCCGTACCACGGCTGTTCTTTGTTGCGGATATGCTCCCGTATGCGAATCAGATCCTCGGGAGCCACACTGACGGCGGGATGAACAAGCTCTGTACCCGTATTGTTGATGAAGGTCGGCAAAGGCTCGGCCAGTCCCTGTATCGCGGCAAGCAGTTCTGCCGCCATAGCGTCAATCTGCTCCTGAGTGGCTGAAGGGTCTGCTTTCAAGGCCTGGGCACGGCTGTTTACTTCCAGCAATAGAGCCCATGTTTCGTCCGAGTAGTATTGCTGTCCGGCCGCAATCATTTTGCCGGCTTGATTCAGCACGGAGTCAAAATGGGTCTGCTTGTACACCTCTTCAATCTCGATCGCACTTAAGGCATAGTTGTAGATACGGAATTCGTCAATCAAGCCGTTGAACAAAGCATCTGCAGCGAACTGACTTTTCCCGATGTAGTTCAAATTCGGCGCAAAATCGCTTGGCTTGATCGTAACGTTATTATTCGTTGCCTTTATTTGCCCGTTTACATAAAGCTTGGCCGCTCCGCCGCCCAGCGTAAGAACCACATGAGTCCACTGCCCTGCCTGGAGCTGTGCCGTATCGACAATTTGCTCGGCGCCGCCGTTTTTAATGGCGAACCGCATAAGGTTCCCTCTTTTCGGTGTCAGGAACATATACTTGTTTGTGCCTGTACCGAAGTCGAAAATCCTCTGCCAGTCGTTTCCGCCTTTCCAATTCACCCATGTAGATATTGTAATGGCTTCATAGGCTGACATCGGATGCTCAGCCGGTAGCGTCACATAGGAGGAGCCTTTCAGCTCGATGGCTTGCCCGACTACCCCGTCCACGTATGCGGGAGTGCCGGTCACCGTACCGTTAGCCGTTCCGCCTGTGCTATCGGCGTTCCCTTCAAACTCGTAAACGATCGGCTTCGGAGCGTAAGTAGCCTCCGTGACAGTCTGCTCGTAAGTAGACTCCGTGACGGTCTGCTCGTAAGTAGACTCCGTAACAGTCTCGCCCGAACTTGCGGACTCTGCGGCTTGCGCAGGCAATGCCAAAGAGAACAGCATGATCAGAGAGAGCATCAGGGCTATCAGCCTGCGCGATTGCATGTTAACATTTATGAATATCATCTCGTTCCTCCAGATTTAAAATTTAGATTAAGCCCCGGGCTTATCCTACACTCTTTAAGCGCTTTCAAATTGTTGCTGTTATAAAGCTTCTCCGCTGCAGACTATTTGTTTGGTAACGTCGCAATTCCTCCTCGTTGGTTCGGTAACAATCCATAATTTTAAATCGCTTAGAATCTCCCGTTATTCCTAATTCTACTTGTTTCAAATGACCAAAAATGCAGAGAATATATGCGAAAATGTTCAAATGTTGGCTTTTTCCGAAGTTTTGCAACAAAATAACCCTTATCGTGCGATATCCTGCAATAAAAATGTTTGACTATTGTCATGCAGGACCATATTTACGACGTTCCCTGATTCTCGTCTTTCAACATAAAGAAGGATGCTGACAACAAGGCAGCATCCTTCACTTAATGATTAATTATTTTTTCTGAAGCGGAACACCGTAACCGAATGTTTCGGGAATGTATAGCTGACTTGATTGCTTGTCGTTAACATGCTCTCATGCTTAGGCACTATTTTTTCCGGTTCCTCGAAGCTGTTCATCTCGTCCACGGCGTGATCCGACAAAGCATATACATCAATTAACTGATTATCCACATGCAAGTCGGCTAGCAGGAGCTGGGCTTCAACATCGACATCTTGCACGTTCACGGCTTTGACAATCACATCTCCGGTTGACTCTTCGATACTGGCAGAACAGTATAGCGGTTCAATGACAGGTGCAATGTGTTCCGTATCATTGATCAAAGCGCCGTCGATATAGGTACGTATCCTCCGTCCATCTACTCGCACTTCCAGGTCATATTCCACGCCAGTCTCCGGCGAGAACAGACTTTGCGTCAGACAACCTCTGTACCCTTTCGAGCCGGCGTGAACCATCGATTCCTGATTGGAGTGGCTTCCCGCTTCCCACATCACATAATTTGCTTCATCCTGAAACCCGAAAAACATGATAAATCCTCTCGAACCATTTTTCCTTATCGCCTTCATGCTCAGCGAATAGTTCTTCAAGCCAGTTTCGCCGACTACCGCTTTGCGGCCAAATTCGGAACGGTGGCGTCGATCTTCTTCCGTCTCGCCTATTTCGACCTTGTCCGTCAGCGTCTTCACTTCGCCAGTCTCGTGGTTAATCAAGCGAATATCGCGGTAAACAACTTCATTGAGATTCGCCCCTACGAGCAGCTTACCTGCAATTCGTTCTTTATTGCCAGCCGGTTGGGCCGGAGCAGCAAACCCATCAGTAACAATTCGCAGCAAATGGTCTCCTTGATGGTGCATGAACATTTGCTGAACATAATAGTTGGCCGTACCGAAAACTTGATGATTATTGAACCAAATCAAATCCGGTTTCCAGTTCACATAATCAACGTTGCAAAGAAGCGGCGCATAACACGCCAAACCGACGGCATGAGCATTCTTCTCGAGTCCGGTCATAAACGCCGCTTCCACAAGCGCGTTATAGTACGTATTGCCCCATGAAGCGTATTCCCCAAGGAACACCTTAGGATCATCGGCGCTGAACGAATCATATCGGTGATAATGAGCCAGGAACCAGTCCGG
This sequence comes from Paenibacillus tarimensis, assembly GCA_041281825.1. Classification (GTDB taxonomy): domain Bacteria; phylum Bacillota; class Bacilli; order Paenibacillales; family Paenibacillaceae; genus Paenibacillus_D; species Paenibacillus_D tarimensis_A. The sequence goes on from CP166298.1 coordinate 5,852,174, forward strand.
TGACTGATAATAATGCTCGTCCACGAAATCCGAGCCGTTGTCTCGCGCGGAACGCCATCCGCGTTCATATTCGCCCCCGGCAGCGAACGGCCCGCTTGAATTGATAATCTGAATGTCGGGATATTTCGTTTTAATCGCCTGATGGAAATACGTATACCGCTCGAAGAATTGCTCCCCGATCTCTTCATTGCCAATACCGATATACTCCAGATTGAAAGGCTGGGGATGCCCGAGCTGCGTGCGCACGCGTCCCCACTCGGTCGTAGCGTCGCCTTTGGCAAATTCGATTAGATCTAGCGCATCGTCAATCCATGGCCCGAGCTCATCAATCGGAACAAAGCGTTGACTATGCGGATCAGAGCCCGCAGGCAAAATTGGAATGGGCTTTGCTCCAATATCTTCGCAAAATTGAAAATACTCGAAGTAACCGAGCCCCAGCGTCTGATGGTATTGCCAGTTATTCTTGCGCGGCGGCCTTTGTTCGACAGGCCCGATCGTGTTTTTCCATCTGTACATGGAATTGCGGTCATCGGCATTTAATGAGCCGTCGTGAATGAGACAACCTCCCGGGAAACGCATAAATTTCGGCTTCAAATCGGCCAGCATCGCCGCGATATCCTCGCGAAGCCCGCCAGGTCTGTTCCGGAAAGTCTTCGTCGGGAACAACGAGATCATGTCCAAATACAAGGTGCCTGTCCCCTTCGTCACGACGGTCAGCCTGCCGCTGAAATCCGTTGCCGAAGAGGCAAGCACAACCTCGTATTTCTCCCACTCCGCAGATGCGACCAGTACCTTCGCTTCGCCGTAGATCGTACCGTCGATTCCCTCCAACCTAACAGCTACCGGTTCATCGAAGCTTGCGCTCCGGCGGGCATACATGGAGAAACTGTACGTTTCTCCTTCGCGATAAGGCAGCCCCGAATTAAAGCCTTGGTTCATAATGCCTACGCCTTCACCGGGCGCTATGATTTCAATCGCAACGTAGTTCAGGTTACGCGGATGGATAGGGTTAGCTTGCTCGACGAGAATGCTGCAATTCCCTCCCTCAAGCTCGACCTTCTCCCAAGCCGTTAAGCCATTGTACTCCTGCCGGTCGATCGGGTCGAATTCGAAGGAACGGTTCCGAACCATCTCGGCGTATAGACCGCCATCCGCGGCATGGTTGATATCCTCGAAGAAAATGCCGAACAGGTCGCCCAAAGCGGCCCCTCGCTCTTCCGTATAAACGGTAATCGTACCCGGTTTGCTCATTGTTTCTCTTCTCTTCCCTTCTTTTCATGATGGATACTCTTTTTTTTTTGACCCTCATCTCCTATTCATTCTAGCAAAATCCAACCCTTGATTATGGCGAAACCGTGCACAAAAATGTTTGAAAATTGACCATTTATCCATAGAAATAAAAAATCCCGTTTAAAGAGGATTCCGGATCAAACAATCGTTGATGCCCGATAGTTGCTTGGGGTTGTCCCCTTTGTGCGCTTGAACATTCGGCTAAAATAAAAATAGTCGCCATATCCCGATTGCTCCGCAATCTCGTTGATAGGAAGATCCGTTTCCGACAGTAGACGGCATGCATAATCCATTCGGAACGCGGTTATATATTGCGTAAAGGTAGTTCCCGTTTCTTTCCGGAATAATTGGCTGATATAATTGGCGTTTACGTTAAACTGCTCCGATAACACCGAAATCGAAAGCTCTTCGCGATAATGTTGATTGATATATTCCAATATGGCCTTGAACGATCTGTTCCTTACCGGCAGCGTTCCTGCAGTCCGCGATTGCTTGTGCTTGACCGCCAACATTTCCTTCAAGTAAGCAAGCATGTCCTGCACAGATTCGAAAGACTCTGTCAGTTGGTCGAAAGAATAGATGAACTCTTCCCACAACTGATCCTCTCCGCGGTTAATGTAGCTCATAATTTGATTGAATAAGGTCAGCGCGTCCTGAATATGCATATGACCGCCGGCAAAAAGCAGGCTTGCGGCATCCATGCAGTCGCTGATTTCATATGGATCTTTCCTCGCCATCGCCTCTTCTACCGCTTTAAGCGTCTGATATCTGCTTGACATCATATTCCCGCTTATCGGTTGTCCGATACCTGATCCAGCCGTAAAGTATCGATATGCCCACAGCTCGCCTTCCTGAATGCCTTTCTGAATATCTTCCACTCTTCGAATTGTCCCGCTAACGCCAACTCCCTTGATTTCGCTACCAGCCGTTGCACAGGCTTCCAGCTCGTGTCGCAAAGCAGCGTTATCCTGAAGCAGGTACGCGTGCTTCCTCATCCCGATCCGAATCGCGATACCTCGCTGCAAGCCGTCATGATTAAGCCGGCTTTTGCCGAGAGACACGACCACCATCATCCCCTGGTCAGAGTCGGGATTAATCCCCGATGCAAGCAATATTCTCTTCAGTCTCTCCGAATGTTCCGCAGATCCCGTTTCCAGATATTCAAGGATATCCGCGTCTTTGGTCATTTCTTTATCTTTTATAAGCTTTGCGGCTTTTTTAAGAAAGCCGGATATTTCGATTTCGTCGAACGGCTTCAAGCAATAGCCGAAAGCGCCGTAGTTGATCGCTTTTTGGGCGAGCGCGAATTCGGCATATCCGCTGAGCACGACGACAAACGCTTTGGAGGAAACATCCTTTAACTGCTTGATCAGTTCCAAGCCGCTAATCCCTGGCATACGAATATCTGTAAATACGAGATGGGGATCGATCGCCTGAATATGGTCAAACGCCTCAGACCCGCGAAGCGCGTAACCGGCTACTTCGAACCCGTGTGCCCCCCAATCGACGCTTGCGATCAAGCTTTTAATGACCAGCTCCTCATCATCGACCAGAAATACTTTATACATCGTCACCCCTCCTGATCGGCAGACGTATGGCTGCCATCGTTCCAGTGTCGCATTTGCTTGTAATCATTATACCGAATGCTTCCCCATAGTTCAGTTTGATTCGGTTGTTGACATTGACAAGACCGATATTCGTCCGCTCATCGTCCGTCATATTCTGAATAACCGACAATTTAGCCTGCAGCGCCCGAAGCTGCTCCTCTTCAATACCCACTCCGTTATCCGCAACCGAAAGGACAAGCGTGTCCCCGGATCGCTCGACAACAATCTCCAGCAGCCCGTTCCCGGTCCGGGGTTCGATTCCGTAGAAGATGGCGTTCTCGACGAGCGGTTGAAGAATCATCTTGGGCACTTTGCAGGAAAGCAAGGCATCGGGAACCCGATAGGTTACGCGAAATCGGTCCCCAAACCGGATTTGTTGAATGTGTATATAGCTTTTGACCAAGGTCAATTCTTCCAGCAAGGTTACGATGTCCGTGCCTTTGATGCTGTATCGGAACACAAAAGCAAGAGCTTTTACCATATGAAAGATTTTATCCGAACCTTCTTCAACTGCCAGGCCTTTGATCGATTCCAGCGTATTATAAAGAAAATGCGGGTTGATCTGGCTTTGCAGAAACGCCAATTCGGATTGCTTCTTGAGCAGTTCCGCGCGATAAAGCTTCGTATTGCTGTCAAGCAGTTGCCTGGTTAACGTGTCGATCTCATCTAACATACGATTAAAATCGCTTGCCATACTGCTGATTTCAGCATACCCCTGCAAGCTGATCCGGTTGTTCAGGTTGCGAAGATGCCCCAGCTTGAAGTCGTTCATGAATCGCATCAACTTTTTCAGCGGACGCAATATATTGTTGACGACAAGCAAAAACGGGATGGACAGCACCATCAAGGATACGAATAGGATCAGCAGCGATTGTTTACGGATATCTTCGAGCCCCCGCAGCAATTCACTTTTCGGCAACTTGAACACGAGCTCTCCTCCAATATCGGGAATTTCCCCCCTCTGAATATAAAAGCTGGAGTCCGAATCGGCGGAACTAATCTGTGCATATGACGTGCCTGTCTTTACGCCTTGATCATTGGAATAGAACACATTTCCATTGCGGTCCAATGCATAAAGCTTGCTGCCTCCCATCTTATCCATGCTAGGCGGCGATCCCAACATGACTTTGGCATCCAGCACGATCATGATAACGCCGTATCTCTTGTCGTTATCGAAATCTATCGTTGAGTAAATGGGGCTGCCCACTATAAAGACTTCCCGGTCGATGGTATTAATTCGCAGCCTTTGCACGCCTGTAAAATTGAAAAATTGATTTTTAGGTATTTCATCCATAAACGGAGTCAGATTATTGACATCTCCGTTTAATATGAACGTTGTCCCATCGCCGCCGATCAAAGCAATATCCAGTATTCCGTCCTTCATGTTCCTCATGTCTGCCATATAGCTCATTAATTGCGTATACTGGGTATATTTTTTGACAGGGTCCTTCTCGTTCAGATATGTCTGCACGATTATGGGGTTGTAAGCGATGCTTAGAAGAATTCGCTTGACTGCGTCGGTGTTGGAAGCGATGGTTTGATTGATTTGGGCAATCATTTCCGTATGATATTCGCTGTTTTTCTTCTCCACAACTTCAGCCGCTTTCAAATAATTGGTATATACGATGACCAAGACAATGACGAAAATAATGGCTACAAGAACGGATAGCTGGAACCCGATCGGCAAGCTCTTCAAAGCCTTCCTGCTTCTCACGAACTTTAAGCTGAACATCTCACCACAACCTCTTGTCGAATTTACCGCATTCTCTTTCATTGTATCAGATTAGGCAAAATGAAGCTTTCCAATCTATTTTGAAAAAAAAACAGGGATAGGCAGCAACGCTGCCCACGCCTGTCTGGTAAAAAGTCTTCGCATTGAAGCTGGAACTAGTATTCTGAAGGCATCTTTTTATAAGATTTCAATCTTTCATATTCCTCCATCGTAATGGCTAGAATTGTACCATGCTTGTAGCCATACGGGAATGTAAAGGATTGGTCCGACCGTATGAATTGCCCGCTAGCTAAGCTCTCTGCTATGAACGGCACATATCCTTGCTCCTCTGCCGAACATCCGTAGAAGTCAAGGAACAGACACCATCTTCCATCTTCCAACTTAACCGCCGTCGGAGCCTCATATTGACCGGCCTCGACGACTTCCATACTTTTGTCGAACTCATCGACTCGCTTGAATGGACCGGTTATTGCCGCCGACTCCATCAGAATGATTTTGCCGGGGTTTTGTTCGCTCTTTAAGAACATATAATATTTCCCGTCTTCTTCATACATCGCCGAGTCGATGATTCCGCTGTCTTCTTTCCGGTACAACAATTGCGCTTTGGTGAAATGCTCGAAATCTTTGGTCCGGGAATAATAGATTCCCTTGAATCCATGATTATTGCTGTTATGGGACGAAGACCAATGAACGACGTAGTCGTCATTATTTTTGTCATAGATAATATCCGGCGCCCATAAACAGCCGAAGTCTTCATCTCCGAGTTTGATCATCTTCTGCTCCGACCAATGAATCAAATCGTTAGACTCCCATAGAGACAGGCATTTGCTCCCGTTGCGTGCGGCTTCGCTCCATGAATGGTTATATTGATTCAACATGCCGTATGACAAGCTTAAATCCGTTGCCATGATAACAAACTTGCCTTTTCTTGTTCTTGTTATCGTAAAATCTCTAACTCCCTTGTCGCCGTAATAACTCCACAACACGGGATTCCCGTCATTCACTTCTTCCCAGTCAAAGCCGTTCTTGCTCACACCGAAATAAACCTGCTCGCCATCCGGTGTTCTCTTTTCTTTAAAATGTACAAACAAATAAGCCTGCATTATTTTGAACCCTCCAACATAATGTGATCTTGCCAATCCGATATAAATTATGATTCCGGCAAAAGCTTCAGTTCGAACGGTTTATCCCGATCACAGATCAGAATGCCATCCACTACTTCCAGTTCGGCAACCTGTATCGATGATCGTCTTGTTCCGTAGGTTGACTCTTCGTTGCCGTTCGTTCTTTCGGGATGCGTAAAATAAAAGATGTACGCATGTTCGCCTTGAACGACGACATCGGCATGAAGGCCGATCGTACCGTCATCCTCCCGGGAACCCGGCCCATCGAGAATAAGCCCGTTCCGTTCCCAATGAAGCAGATCGTCGGAGCGGTATACGCCCTGTCCTCTCCACTCGTCGACGATCATCCAATAATAACCTTTGAACCGGAACACGTTCGGTCCTTCATGCCATCGCTCCTCGATGACGGGGCCGATTCGCTCCCACTTGTACAGATCGCTGCTCTCGGCGGCATACGTATAGTTTTTTTCCTTAAACCACATTCTGAACATGCCGTCCGGCATCTGATAAATACAAGCGTCTATGATATTAGTGTCGCTAATTTTCAATTTGGATTGAAACGTCCATTTGATGAGATCCGGGCTTGTGTAATGAAGCATGTCCGCTTGGTGCCCCCAACGCTCGGGCACGCCTCGTATATAAGAGACGTACATATGGTAAGTGCCCTCATGCCAATAAACCTCCGGAGCCCAAAACGTATTTCTTCCCCATTCAATGTCTAGCCCTTCTAATATGCCCCTGTATACCCACTCCTTTCCATCGACGGATGAAGCCACTCCGATATCTGTCCCATGCACCCAGGCAACATTGCGATCCTCCGCCGTTGCCCTGCGATTCGTATATAACATCCACCATTCTTTGGCTTCCCTGTTCCAGATAACGACAGGATCTGCCGCACCGTCATAAATGGGATCCCTGTACAAGGGAGCCTTCATCATATTGTCCATGTCTATTTGCCCTCCTCCGTCCGTACGTTCCCATCGAGACTTTTGTAAATGAAATGACTAAATAATACCTTACCGCTGCCAACGGCATCCAAAGCGATTCTTAAACTTAAAAACTTCCCTAACACATTGTTATGAAATCCGGACATTTCGAAGCCATGATCTAGTTTCTTCCAATTTGATTCGTCGGTGCAGTAATACAAATCGACATCATGACGATCGTTCACGAGGCGTAACATGACGGTACTGCCGGAAATCTCGGTATATTCAGAACGATATTGATCGCGAAATGAAAACACATGAGTGCCATTGAATCCGATACCGCATTGGAAACCGGGCTTGTAAAACAGGCTTAATCGGCCTTCCGTTCCCTCTTCGAGCTGAACGCATACGATGGCCTCGTATGAATGATGATAAGGAATACACAACAAAGGTTCAATGGTATCGGCGGGAAGGCCTTGCAATACAAGTTTTCCTCCTCCGACAACGTAACCGGACATGCTTGAACGACCGTAGAAATGCCATTGCGGCGCAAGGCGCTTCAGCTCGAAATTATCGGATAAAGAAATGTTCGCGGTCGACGGGAGATTGCAAACCTTCGGTTCGTACGACGTTCGGAACCAGCCATCGTCTTCCCATTGAACAGGCTCCATAAGCGTCTGTCTTCCAAGCGTCGCATAGTTATTCTCATAAGCGTGATAAATGATGTGCCAGTCGTCTCCCTCATTCGTATCTACAAGCGTTCCGTGACCCTTCGACCACCAGCGCTCCGCGCGGCTCTCGGTTCGTACGATCGGATTATAGGGCGAGTTCTCCCAAGGACCATCAATCGATTCCGATCTGGCCGATATAATCATATGGCTGGTTGCCGGACCAGCCGTTCCGCCTTGCGCGCTTGTCATGTAGTAATATCCATTCCGATACGTAATCTTGGGCGACTCCAGATAGAAGCCCTCGGTCCGCCATTGGGAAGGGTAGCGCCAACCTTCATATACCTTCTCGAGCTCGCCGATCGTCGACAGACCATCCGCTGCCAACCGGATTCTGTATCCGTCGGACAGGAAGAGATAGCGGTTTCCTTCCGAGTCCACGGCATGTCCGGGATCGATCAGACCGACGTGCAAATTAATCGGATCGCTCCACGGGCCTGCGGGAGATTCCGCGGTTACGACCCAATTCGTACGCGCTGCCGGAAAGTATATATAGAACAGGCCGTCATGCCAGATGATTTCCGGTGCCATAATACAACCCACATACTGATGAACGGCGTGTCCGATAGGCTCCCATTCCGTTAAATTGCGGGAATGCCATACGAGCAGTGCCGGCATATAGTCGAATGAAGAATGGGTCATGTAATAGTCGTCCCCCACGCGGACAACGGAAGGATCGGGATAATCGCCGGGAAGAATTACAGTGGGAAATTCAGTATTGGATGGAATCATGAGAAAGATCCTTTCCTTTCAAATCGAAGTTTTTTCGTGCAAGACAGAAGGGACTGCTCTGACCAATTGTCATCCCGAAGGCTAACAACCAGCTAGGCAGTCCGATCCGATTACTGCTGCATCACAAAGTTACCAACCATTATTTGGCGGATTGACGTTCTTGATACACTTTAGTCGCTTCTTCCAGCAGCTCTTTACCGCCGGATCTCAGCCAATTTTGTTTAAACTCTTCAAATGTTTTATCAATATCATCAGTTCCGATAATTGCTTTCACGTAGTACTCGTCCTGGAGCGGATTCAGCGTTGCGGAATACTTAGCCCTGGCTTCCAATGGCGTTGGTCCAAGAATGTCCGAGATCAGTTCGGACCCTTCGTTCAACGTATCTCTGAATGCCAGCTTTTCAGGGGTGAAATGATATTTCCACATGGTCAAACTGCGCTCGCCAAGCGGATTATAGTAACCGCCGTACCCCAATTCGTTCGCCTTGTTCACATCGCTCTTATAAGGCTCTAACGCTACCGCGGCGCCATCCTGTAGCTCATAGGAAACACCCTCGATGCCAAACGCTGTCGTCAGATAGGTTTCATCGTTACTTACTAAATCTTCAAGGATTTGCAAGATTTTAATTCTCTTCTTCTCGTCTTTTTCAACCTGTGCGCCGAGCAGAAGCGGTACTTGCTTCGCTCCGTTCGACATTAAAATCGGTTTGCCGGCAGGCCCGATCAAGCCTTTGCCATAAGCGGCCTCTATGCCGTTCTCTTTATCCGTATCAATCTGACCATACAGATGGTGATACATCTTATAGTCGATAATGCCGATTTTTTTGTTGTTCCATTTTTGCGTAATGGTATCGTTATTGTCGGTTAGAAATTCCGGATCGATAACACCGTCTTTATACCACTTCTGCAGAAGCTTTAACGCTTCCTTAGCCTGATCCGAGAGACCTCCCCAAGTAACGCTTCCGTCAGCAGCTAACATAAATTGATAAGGATTTACGCCATGAGCCGCATAGATCTCGTTAAATTGCTGATTGCCCGTTCCGCGGCTCGTAAAGGCGTACGTATCCTTTTTATCGTTGCCGTCCGGATCGTTATTCCGGAATTTGTATACGACATCCTCGTATTCTTCAAGCGTCTTCGGAGCTTCATTGTAACCGATTGCTTTCAACCAAGCGCTGTTGTAAGTCGGGATGAACCCGTATTGACCGTTAAGCCACACCCGCGGAATTCCCCAGTTCTTCCCGTCATATAATCCGATATCCCACGCATTCGGATCTATAGCCTCAACATCAGCCACATAAGTCGGCATATATTGTCTGATTTCGTCTATCGAAATGCTCGCTATTACACCTTGCCTTGCGTAGTTGATCATATCGCCTTCGTTGACATCTTGCGGGAAAATGTCCGGAATATCGCCGGCCGCCACTTTGACCTTGAAGTTCTCGGATGTCGCCCTCATGTTCACGATCTTTACGTTATGCTTTTTCTCGAGGTACTTCTGAATTTCGTTGCCGTCGTTTGTTGGAATAAACCAAGTGCTGGGGTTAATTGTAATCTCAATCGGTTCTTCTGTTTCCGGCGCATTGGTCTGCGAAGGCGCATTGGTCTGCGAAGGTTCGTTCGTTACGCTGCCTGCTCCGTTCGAACCGCTCGAACAAGCCGTTACAAACAATGACATAGACAAAATGACCGCAATAATAAATCTTTTACTGTGTTTCATCTTTCTTTTTTCCTCCCTTTTATTGTCCAATAGTATTTATTTAAACAGGGAACGGTTTCATTTAACATTCCCTGGTTAAATCACGTTAGCCTTTTAGCGAGCCAATCATCGTTCCTTTAACGAAATACTTTTGCAGGAACGGGTACACAATAAGGATGGGCAATACGGCGAACATGACGGTAGCGGCTTTAATTGAAGTTTCATATTTGAAATTCCCGACAACCGTGCTGCCGAATGTTTCTTTGTCCTCATTAAGAACAACGATTTCCCTTAAGAATAACTGCAACACTTGTTTGGATTGTTCGGAAATGTACAAGACCGCATCGAACCAGGCGTTCCAATGCCCGACGGCCGTCCAAAGCGCCAGCGTCGCCAATACGGGCTTCGATAACGGCAATACAATCGATATCAATACGCGAATGTCGTTCGCTCCGTCGATTTTGGCCGATTCCTCGACCTCCTGCGGGATCGACATGAAGAAGTTGCGCAATACGAGCATGGAGAAAGTCGGTACTAATCCCGGAATAATGTACACCCATCTGCTGTCCATCAAGTTCAGCTCTTTGATAAGCAAATAGGTTGGAATGAGGCCTCCATTGAAAAACATGGTGAACACAATAATCATCGTATAGAAGGAGCGGTGAGGCAAACTTTTGCGCGACAACGGATAGGCGATCATGGACATCGCAACAAGCGTCAACAAGGTGCCGATCACCGTCCGAAAGGCCGAATTGCCAAAGCCCCACCAAATTTTCTTCTGACTTAAAACCTGTTTCCAACTAAAAAAGTCAATGTCTTTCGGATAGAAATGAAATCCCATACGCGTCGATTCCGCCGGTCCGCTTACCGATACTGACGCAATATGAATGAACGGATAAAACATAACCATGCACAACCCGGATATAAAAACGATAAGTATAAACTGGAATATATTTTCACCAACTGACGGTTTCATGATGCTCGTTCCCTCCTGACGGCTCTTTACAGAACCCCTTCTTGTCCCATTTTCTTTATAATATAATTTGTGCCTAACACCAACGCGATGCCGATAACGTTCTTGAACAAACCGACCGCTGTCGTTAATCCGAATTGACCGTTAACGATACCGGCTCGATATACATAGGTGTCAATTATGTCGGAAACATTGTATACAGTAGGTGAATACAGATTGATTATTTGTTCGAAGCCCGCGTTAAGGATGCCGCCCAGTGATAAAATGAACATAATGGTGACAACCGGCAATATAGACGGGATCGAAATATGCCATATTTGCTTGAACCGATTCGCTCCGTCTATTTTGGCCGCTTCGAACAAAGCAGGATCGACGCCCGTCAATGCAGCCAAATAAATAATCGTTCCCCAGCCCACTTCTTTCCATATATTCGATATAACCAGTGTCGATCGAAAGTAATTGGAATCGGCCAAAAAGTAGATCGGTTCGATGTTTACGAGCGACAAAAGATAATTGATCGGTCCTTGACTTGGCGAGAGCATCATCATAATGATGCCGGATAGGACAACCCAGGAAAAGAAATGCGGGATATACGAGATGGACTGGGCGACTCTTTTGAACAATCCGTAACGTATTTCATTCAACAATAACGCCAGCACGATAGGCGCCGGGAATCCGAAAATGATATTGTAACAGCTAATAATCACCGTGTTTTTTAATATTCTTAGAAAATCAGGCGATTGAAAAAACAGAAATTTGAAATATTCGAATCCGATCCATTCGCTTCCCCATATTCCGCGTGTCGGACTAAAATCTTTAAACGCTATCTGGATGCCGTATAATGGTCCATAATGAAAAATTCCGTACCACACCAATATTGGAAAGAGCATAAAGAATAAATATTTATTTTTTTTGTATTCTCTCCAAGTATTGGTCCAATTAGGTCTTTTAAGCCCGGGAACCTTAACAGCGATCTCCACATTTCCCCTATTCAAATTCCAACAATCCTTTCTGTGTTCAAATTGACGTTTTGCTCTTATTCTGCATTTTGATTTTGCTACCGCTTTCATTTGTCCGGATCGTTGCCAGCCCAAATCATTCAAAAGAAGATTGTTCTTTGCGCATTAATATTGTTCTCAATCGAAGTTTTATTAATATTGTACCTGTATCCGATGGTCATAGTAACAAATCGATGTTATGAAATGTTGTTTTATTGGTGTATCGGTTGAGATCCGCGCCTGCTTTTTATTGGTTTTCGAAAGTCGATCGCCGTCAACCGATTACCGGCTCCCGTCCGATATTTCAATGGCGTCGTGCCGACTTCTTGCTTGAATACTTGGGCAAAGTAAGAGGAATTGGGAATGCCCACCTCGCTGCCGATCATTTCGACCGATTTGGCGGTCGTTTCAAGCAATCTGCACGCATGCCTGATCCGTACGGCCGTAATATACGCCTTCAAAGTGGTTCCCGTCTCCTCATGAAAAAGCTTTGACAAATAAAATTTGGACAAATGCAGCGCATCGGCAAGGTCGTCCAAATGAAAGCCGTCCTGGTAATGGTCGTCTATCCATTTCATCGCTTGCTGGGCGTATCCCGCGGTTTTGCTTTCCTCAGCCCGCTGAAGATGCTCTGTCGGCGCTGCCTGGCTTCGGAGCATGCAATCCAAATTTCGGAGAATCAGCAGCGCTATGTCTTCAACATCCTCACCTATCCTTTGACTTCTCAATAATTGATAGTTATCGTAGTTGCGCTCGACCGCCTCTCTCCAGGAGGATAGATCGAAAGCTTTCACCTTATTCTGTCCGCGACATAGCGCCTTAAATAAGGCATGCCGCTTGGAGAACGGCCGGAGCAGCTCGTCCACGAGATGCGGATCGAAGAAAAATATGGTGCGCGTGTATGGCTGATCCTGGTTTACGTTCGCAAACACATGATGCAATTGGTACGGCCTAAAGAAGAAGAGCATTCCCGGTCGAATCGGGAACGTATCGCCATCCAGCACGACACGTCCGGCGCCTTCGTGGACATAAAGCATTTCACAGCATTGATGCCAGTGATAATAGCCCTGATAGTTGTCGGTGTTCTTCAGCCTGTAATCCCAAAACAGCTTCGTGTTTCCGAAAACAACCGGCTCGAACATTCGTTTCATAATCATCCCCCTCATTAGAGCAATAAGGATGCCTTTCTTCCGCAGCAAAAAGAAAGCGTTTTAACTACATTATTATATTGAATTTCGGACTGCGTGAGTATTCCACATAGTTAGGGAAATATGGACGATTCAGCGTCCTCTCTCGCGGCAATATTTAACAACGCTATTATTTGTCCATATTCGTATAAGTTTTATCCATACAAGTGCAAACAAGCTGTACAAAACAAATCCCCCAAGTTCCTTAATGGAGCTTGAGGGGATTCCCGAGTTATTGCAGTTGCTGATTCGAGTGACCTTAGGGAGCGGCAGAAGCTCAGATCTTTACGACTTGTTAGCGAACACATTGGGTGCAGTGATTGGGTATCTTCTTGTGAAATCGTTGTTCCAGCTAACGCCATTTAGGAATCTGTTCCATCGATTTCGGTTGAATGGTTAAAAACCTTGGTCGAGGGCGTCCGTGAGATGACATAAATACCATAACTACACCCGTAGAAGCCTGTATGGCGCGATGTGGATTTTTGCTCTGAATGGTTCAGAGAGGTATTCTGGCGAGTGGACAAACTTTATGCATAGAATATATGTAATAAACCGTAGCACAAAAGGAATGAAGCCGATGAAAAGAACTTCTCGTCAGAAAAGAAGTAATATCGCATTATTGAACGCTAAAGCTTCTCTTGCAATCGAGGGGATTTATTTGACTTCACAAGAAGATAAGTTGTTATCATTACGAGCGAGAACTTCTACATACGCTTACACGAGGAATCATACGGAGTAAAAGTGGAGTCGATTGTATTAATTGTCGACTCCGTTTTTGCGTCAAACTGCATCTTGATTCATCCAAAACAAGTTTTTTTAGCGACAGTAGCGGCAAAAGCGTCAAAATCGGTGCAATCGAGCGAAATACCCGCTGCGTCCAGCTTGAAGATTACTCGATATGCTCGTTGTAGATGATGCTAGTAATTGCCGGAGCAACATTTATTTTTATATTATATCCTGAATGGGCTAAAAAACTGGTCTTACAGATAAATAAAATTTCTCAATTTTTAATTTAATTCAGCGTAATACACCATTATTCCGTTTTAACAACAGGGGGTTGCCAGAAAGTCAGTGAAACTGACTTCTGGCAACCTCTATTTTGTTCTATGAGCGATAAGCGAATCGTATCATCAAAAGTTCGTTGATCTTCCTCGCCAGAATACTTCTCTGAATCACAACCTCGTGCGGTTGTGGATTTGCATGGTGGAGGCGAACCGTGGCTGTGGAAAACCACAATTCGCCGGAGTGTGATTATGGAACTTCAGACACAGGCATCATATCGTTAACGCCCTCTGCGTTATCGGGCAGCATAATACCGGCATTGTTAAACAAGACATTTAAATCCGGGTATTCTTCTATTAACTGCTTGGCAACTGCCTTTATGCCCGTACCGCCGCCTGTTGTTGAGCTGATTGAGTACCATCAACAGTTAAAAAGTTTTGCTAAACTGGTTTAACATAAACTGAGGTGCCACACGACTCATGAACTTCAGCGCACTGCTCTGGCCAGGCAGGATCTCATAGCGATCCTTTTCCAAACCCTTGATTGCGTACCTAACCATCTTACCCGCATCCATTGGTTTTACGGCCTTGATCTCGTCGCTATCCAAAACTTCAATTAAAGGGGTCTTAATAGCTGGAGGCGCCAATTCAAACACTTTAATATTCGAATTTTTTAGCTGCATTCTCAGGGATTGTGTAAAGGAATGAACACCGGCTTTCGTCGCACAATATACCGGAAATGCTGGAAAAGGAACAAATGCAAGTCCGGATGAGACATTCATAATCGCAGCTGATTTCTTCGTCTTTAAATGCGATAAAAATTGGTTCACCATGCGGATCGAACCACTGAGGTTGATTTCAATCTCGCTACTGGTATCCTCCAGATCAACGTCTTTGGAATGAAAGTTCAATTTACGCATAACCCCTGCGTTATTGATCAGAAAATTCAGTTCTGGAAATTGACGGATTACTTTTTCATAAAGGTCAGATATGGCCTGTGGGTCGCTTACATCACACTGAAATGTGTGAACGTTGGGCAATTTCTTTTTGGCTAAGTCCAGTTTGGACTGATCTCTCCCGGTAATAATTACGGTGTTCCCGATATGAAGAAGCTGAGAAGCAAGCTCGAATCCAATCCCGGATGTTCCGCCCGTTATGAGAATTGTGTTGGAATCCATTTTCATAAAAATCAATCCTTCCCCTATAAATGCATTTTTTGAGAACGTTCATTCTAATTTATGAAAAAAACTGCGACGGCACAATCAACTAACAATTGTGATTTGATCCCACTGAGCCTCTAATTGTTGCAAAAAAGTAAGTGGATTGCGATTGAATCGTCTACGTTGAACGCCTTCGGATAGGCGTTCACTCCAACGTCCACAAGCACAATCATTTCTCCGTTTCGAATGATGTAGCTGTTCCAGTTACGAAGACCTGTGATTCGGCGATGACAAGCTTTCGTTCGTCGGAAAAATTGTTCCAGATCGTTGTTCGTTCGCGGGATGAAATAATGATCGTAACAGGTAAACAGCCCTTTCCAGAACCCGCGGGAATAGTTGGTCACATTGTTGACCATAACGGAATTGTTCTCTTCCTTATAGGTCTGTTTGAGCCAGTTCAATACTTGGGTCATTTCCCATTCAACGGTTTCGCTGGTCTTGTCCTCGCCCGGTTCCAAGGCTGCCGCAATATGGACAACAGGCTTCGCCCAGCGGGCTACGGCTTCATAGCGCGAGGCCTGATCTCCAAGTTTACTGAAAATTCTGACCAGACTTTGGAGCAGATGAGGCTCTCTTTTTAGTCAAGCATCGCGCAAGCGACGCCTGTATCGCTTGGGCACGTTCGTAGATCATCATGCCCGGTAGATGAAGTGGTGGTTCGCCATCTTCCAGAAGCAACACGCGGACAGCGGACACATATCCCTTCGCCACCTGCGCTTCTGCGAGCACAGTTGTTTCCGCCGTGGCGCTTGAAGAGTTCGGAGTGGCATCTGCGTTTGCTTGTGAAGCTTCCGCTGCCTTTTTCTCGGCCTGCTCGATTTTCCGTTCCACATCCCGCAAGCCGCGCATACTCTTTTTCAGTTCCATTTTGAGCTTTCGATCCGCATCCACGAGAGGCTTCGCAATATCTTTCAAGTAATGGTACTGGCAGTACTGATACGGCACATCAGGCAAGAGTGATTCCCCCGCAATGCGGGCAGTTTTTCATCTCGGGTCTAAAATATATTTTTGGCGCGAGAGCCAAGTCTATTTCTCGAAAGCATAAGGGTCAACTCCTAAGAATATTCGGTCCCTTATGTATTCGACACGCGGCAGGGAAATCCAGTTAGATAATTGTGCCGTCGTAGAAAAAAACTTCAGTTGTTCCCTTCTAAAACAAAGCAATCATTTTTTTAAAAGCTTCATCGATACATCGGCAATACGGTGAAGTTTCTCTTTGGCAATCGAGGTTCTTGCCAATGCCCTTAAGCCAACCCCTACATTATGCAGATATTCCGCCAGTTCCTCGGCATCGTAATCAGTGATGAATTCACCGTTCTGCTGCCCCCAAAGAATTATTTCCTTGAGCAGCTGCTCTGTTGCTGTGAACGCTACAGTGGACTTTGTATCAACTTCGGCATCGCGCGCTGCCAATTCCACCGCCGAACTCACCATTAAACAACCTGAAGGCGAATCCCCTTCTTCACTAATCATGAAGCCAGAAATAAACTGAAGAGCTTCCGTTGCAGTCTTGGAGCGTTTAACTCCTCCTGCAAGTGCGACGCTAACTTTGTCGCCATAACGGTCCATTGCTTTCAGAAACAATGTATGTTTGTCGCCAAATGTGTCATACATGCTTCTGCGATGGATTCCCATATGCTCGACAAGATCGGTCATAGATGTCTTCTCGTAACCCTGTTCCCAAAAGAGCCTCATCGCTTTATCCAATACCGCGGACTCTTCGAACTCTTTGCTTCTTGCCATTTCAAGTCCCTCCGAAAACAACATAACATATTGAGAACAATCAGTAAAGAAAAAAATTTTTGTTATTGCACAAAAAATGTTATCAGGGGTAACAACCCAACATTTTCTACTTTACCCTCCCGGAGTTCCATCTTAACCGATATAAGTCTTCCTTTTGTGCTTTGCCGTTTAATTGTCTTTAGCGTTGTTGAAGCGGTCGCATCCCCGCTACTTGCTGCTCACACTCGAACTACCGTCGAATCCAAAAACGGCCCGCAATAATTAGGTTTAACTCTCAAAGAGGGTTAGTTGGAATGCCGGTGGTGATCATTATGGAAAAAGCAAAAACCACAACCTCATGCGGTTGTGGATTTACATGGTGGAGGCGAGGGGATTTGAACCAATGTCCGAAGATAACGGCACACAGGCTGCGCTTTGCGGTGGGTGTAGTCACGAATTTGATGTCACCCTAGCAGCGAGCCGTATGGTAAAATAGTCCTGATCATAAATACAGCAAGGATGGTGTGCAATTTGAAGTTGCTCTCAAGAAAGAGAGAATTTGAAATATCACGAGCCGGAATCAGTGCAGTTGAGAAATTGAACATTGGCGGGATTGAACAATCCATTTTAATACAAGCCGAACATATCGACAAACCTGTGCTTTTATTCATACATGGAGGTCCAAGCATGCCGCTTCCAGGTGTAAGCTGTAGATCTAGGGATTATACGGTGGCAACTACCACCAAGGAACTCATTCAACATTATGTACTTGTGTTTTGGGACCAGAGAGGAACAGGAAAATCATATCACCCAAGCATCCCCAAAGAGTCAATAAAACTCTCTCAGTTCATTTCTGACGCAGAGGAGCTAGTAGATTATCTCAGGAAACGTTTTAACCAAGATAAAATAGTAATTGCTGCACATTCGTGGGGAAGTATTATCGGTCTATCTCTTACAGCAAAAATTCCTGAAAAATTACATGCTTACATAGGAATTTCTCAAATTGTAGATTGGCCTGAAAACGACCGATTATGTCGGGAATGGGCAATAAACGAAGCAAAAAAGAGGGGACACAAAAAGGCTGTTGATGAAATAACTCGATTAGGAGAACCACCTTATACTGAAAGCTTCAAGCAATGGGGGCTGTTGAGAAAGTGGTTAATGAAATATAATTCCATGATCTATAAAGATAAAGAGATTCAACCTCCCAGCCTTTTCGACGCTGTGAAGATTATGCTTCATTCGCCTGATTATACGCTTAAGGACATGTACAATTCATTTTATAAAGGCTTCATACTTTCTTTCTCACAACAAATGATCGAAGATTTTTCTAAAGTTAACTTTATAAAGTCCGCAAAAAAAATCGATATACCCGTCTACTTTATTCATGGTCGTAAAGATGTTCATGTTTACGGCAGCCTCGTTCAAACATACTTTAACCATTTGAATGCGACAAAATCAAAACATTTGTTCTGGGTCGAGAAGTCTTCGCATATGTTTCACCCTGACGATGCAAAAGAGATTGAAAATATTTTGATCGAGCATGTAGGTACTGCTATAGGCTAAATACTTTGGCCTCTCGAATTAGCGGTATTTACTCCCTACCTTCTCCAACCATGCAAAAACCCCAACCTCTTGCGGTTGGGGTTCTACATATTGGTGGAGGCGAACCGTGGCTGTGCGAATCCACAATTCACCTCGGCGTGATGTTGAGGTTGTTTTGGAGAGGTTGCTTGAGACCTGAAAATTTGTCAAATAGGAAAGCCCAAGAAGTTCCACCTGCTCGCTCCTTATACAAATGTAAAAATCCCTGCTTATGCCCCTATATGAGCTGCTAAAACCCTCGCTAAAAGCCATGCCGTCGTTATTATTGGAAATATTTAGTTTATCTTGATTTCATCTTATCGCTACCAACGCGAGTTCATCGGCGAATGGCTCTATATGACATGTTTCCAATCTCAATCCATCCCATATTTCAGGATCGAAAGGAAGTAAGAATAAAATGAAACGGGGAGAGCGAAGAAACGGTGCAACCGACTGCCGAAGCCGAATGCTGCAGACAAAACGGCCAAAGCCGAAGAAACTGTTGCAAAGGATAAACAAGAGTCGCCAGCGGAGTCTAGCGACCAAGATCAATCATCGGGCATTATTTTACGGAATCCAATATATGAGCTGGTAACGGAAGGAGTTATCACGCAAGAACAGTATGAAGCAATCGATAAATATTTGTATCATACGAAAGTAAATGGCGCCGAAAAAAGCTTAAAAGAAAAAATGGATGACCTTGTAGCAGAAGATACCATTACAGAAGAACAAAGGGATGCAATTATGAAGATATTTGAAGGACTGTGAAGATCTGGGTCGAAAAGTCTTCGCATAAGTTTCACTCTGACAATGCAAAAGAGATTGAATATATTTTGATCGAGCATGTAGGCACTGCTATAGGCTAAATACTTTGGCCGGGTATTTACTCCCTACCTTCTCCAAGAATGCAAAACCCCCAACCTCTTGCGGTAGGGGTTCTACATATTGGTGGAGGCGAGGGGTATCGCAACCACCTATTTATTGATTATGGCCATTTAGAGGCAAAACAACGCAGAGTTGTCAGAATATCCACTCGATCCAATATAACGGTTTATACGCATATTACAGCTCCAAGTTGGGTTATAGCCTCTTACCCCTAACGAGTCATCTTCGCCGCTCTAGATGGCGCTACAGCCCCTTTACACATGGTATTGGTGGAGGTGTTATTTGATCGCTTTGTGATAGATGGAGCCGCCCAGGAACAAAACGTGGTGCGTAAAGAAAAGGTAAATTTACAAAAAGAAATTGAGCTCTCGAATCGACGAAAACGGAACTGGATGAAATTTCATATACCCGAAAAAGCCGATGGAGAATCACTTTTCTCTTAAATGCTCATGTTTTCTTGGCTTTTGACCAACGTTCTTTTTAAATTGTTAATAAAGAGTCGATATGGCTACTATAAGATTCCACCACAAAATTATTGACATATCGGAAAATGTCGATATAATAAAAGTCATGGATCCAATTGAAGTGTTCAAGGCGTTGTCAAACGAGTCGAGGTTACAGATCTTACACTGGCTCAAAGAGCCAGAAAAACATTTTGTGCCCCATGAAGGAGTTGATATGAGAACAATCGGGGTGTGCGTCAGTCAAGTAACGGATAAGTTGCACATGACGCAGTCAACGGCTTCGCAGTATTTGTCTATTCTGCAACGAGCCGGCTTGATTCGAACTGAGCGTATCGGCAAATATACGTACTATAAGCGAGATGAAAAAAAGATAGGAGAAATCGCTGCTTTTTTGAATCAAGAACTCTAATTTAAACTGAATATCATAAAACATATTCAGTTTTTTTTCGTATAACATATCGACATATCGCGATATGTATCTTTGATAAAATATCGTCTTACAAAAGGAGAAGTGAATGCATTGTCTAACACAATGAAAGTTTATATCTTAGCATTAGTTACTTTTTTGGTGGGTACATCCGAGTACGTCATTTCCGGTATCTTAGATAAAATTTCGAGTACCATGGGAATTTCCGTTACTTCGGCGGGGCAGCTTGTTACGATCTTTTCGTTCGTGTACGCCATCGCAACCCCTATTCTAATGGCGCTGACGGCGAAAGTGCAAAGACAAAAATTGCTCGTCTCAGCCCTAGGCATATTCGTAATAGGTAATATTCTGTCTTTTGTCCTGCCTGGATATGAGTTGTTTATCGCAGCACGTGTCATCATGGCACTAGGCGCAGGTATGGTAGTAGTAACCGCACTGGATGTTGCGGCCAAAATCGCCGCCCCAGGCAAACAAGCCAGTGCGATCGCCACCGTCGTGATGGGCTTTACGGCTTCCTTGATTATTGGCGTTCCGCTTGGACGGATTATTGCAGCGCAATTCGGATGGCGGTCCGTGTTTGGCATCCTGGCCCTGGCCGGCCTGGTGGCTATCTTAGTGCTGTACACCGTCATCCCTCGGATTCAAGGGGATAAACCGGTTCCGTTGTCTAAGCAACTTGCGTTCTTGAAAAACGGAAATGTAGCGATAGGGCTCGCTATTACCTTCTTCTGGCTGGGCGGGTATTCAATCGCCTATACCTACATTTCGCCGTATCTCCTCGATGTTGCCGGCTTGAAGGAAGGAATGCTGAGCGGGGTATTGTTGGCGTTCGGTATCGCAAGCTTGGTTGGATCCAAATTCGGAGGATTTAGCACGGATAAATGGGGTGTGTTCCCAACTTTGTCCGGGGGAATGCTTCTGCATCTCGCAGCGTTGCTTCTTCTCTCCCTTGCCGTTACCTTTACCCATTCGTGGCTGCCGATTGTCATCATCCTGGTATTGTGGTCGTTCGCGGCTTGGTCTTCCGGTCCCACGCAGCAATTCAATCTGGTTCGGATTGAACCGAATTATTCGGGAATCATGCTTAGTCTGAACCAATCCATGATGCAATTGTCCATGGCGGCTGGTGCAGGAATCGGAGGCGTCATGATCGATCGGGTATCCTTGTCGTCCATTACATGGGTCGGGATGGCTGGAGTCGCTCTCGCGATCGTTGCGGCATTGATCTTGAAAGTGCGGATGAATGCGGTTAGAAGCGCCAATTAATCCAAAAAAGTCCAAACCAAAGTCGGGAGGAGTTACCTCTCGGCTTTGGTTTTCTTAAAGGAATTCAAATGCAATCGTTATATACGAGCCCTTGATATGGAGAGAATAATTCCGCTCTGAAAATACGTTATTGGGGTATGAAGGAACTTTTCATGGTTTTGTCGGTTATGCTGACGTCCTCGATAAGGGTGAACAAGCGATTCAAGAAATCGCTTCTGTTTTTCATCATTACTTTTATAAAAGTAAACCGGAATCAGATGGGTTCGTCTGGTTCCGGTTTTTTCAATACCATTCCCTCGTACTCCTATTTCTCAGTACCGGCCACCGTTAACTTTACTTTGACTTCAATTGTCTGAGACTCTGGGGAAAAAGCAAAATCCACAACCTCATGCGGTTGTGGATTTACATGGTGGAGGCGAGGGGATTTGAACCCCTGTCCGAAGATAACGGCACACAGGCTTCTACGGGTGTAGTCACGAATTTGATGTCACCCTAGCAAGCGCCTCGTAACCGGCTATCGCTAAGGTCAGCCTGATTGTCTTCTTCTGCAAGACCCCAGGCGGAGACCTTGCAGCGTATCCCACTGAGAGTGAGCCCCTATTCTAGCACATGGGCGATGCCAGGCAGGAGCTTAGCATACAGTTTCTTAGGCTGCTGCTAAAGTTGTACGTTGGTTGCCATTTAATTGGCTTTAGCGTTGATGAAGCGGACGCGTCCCCACTACCCGCAACCCATGCTCGAACTATCCCCGTCGAATCCAAGAACGCCCCCTTAATGATAAGCGCCCCAGACTTTCGAACGGCATCCTCAATCATGAGATGTGAGGATCGCTTTCGAGCCGGTGCAATTGAATAACTTCCGGCAAAATATCCGCCGTATATATAGTATACCACGTTTCCCCTCTCCATGTGCCAATCGGTTAATGGAACCGATGGTTAAGTGATGGAAGCAGTGGTAATCTACCGAGATGATTCTATTTTGCGACCTTCTGCTTCTCGCGCAAAGCACGTTGAATGTCGCGCTGTGCGTCGCGCTTCGCGGCGGTATCGCGCTTGTCGTATTGCTTCTTACCTTTACCTAGGCCAATCAGGAGCTTCGCGTACCCGTTGCGAGCATAGATCTTGAGCGGTACAATCGCATAACCCTCCTGTTTGGACTGGCCAAGCAGCTTGTGAATCTGCGTTTTATGCAGCAGCAGCTTACGGGCTCTGGTCGGATCCGTCGGATTATGGCGGTTGCCCTGCTCAAACGGACTGACGTGCATATTGTGAATGAAAATTTCACCGTTGCGGATCGTTGCGAAAGCATCGTTAATGTTCGCCCGGCCTTGCCGGACCGACTTGATCTCCGTGCCCGTCAAGACGATTCCCGCTTCATAAGTTTCTTCAATGAAGTAATCATGGGAAGCTTTCTTGTTCTGGGCGAGCGGACGGTCTTCCTTGCTCTTCTTACCCATGAAGTTCAACTCCTAGCCCGCTTATGAATGGGCGCCCATCCTCAACAAAGCAATGGACTCCTAACAGCGTTCGTCAGGAATCCATTGTAACAACTTTATATCGGGAAATCAAGAATCACAGCGCCGAAACAAAGGCATGACAAGCTCTACTTCCGTTTTTTGCGTACAAACGATGCCATTGAATTGCCGTTCTTTTTCTTCTTGCGCGGTTTACCGCCTCTGGATGGGGCAGAGCCTCCGCCCCCCAATCCAATCTCGGCCGCGGCTTCCGTATTAAACGCCCCGCCGGCCGCCTTCTTCTTGCGGCGCGGTCCGCCGCCGCCTGCGGCGCTGCGGATTCCCCGGGCCCCGCGGCCCGCGCGGGATTCGCCCGCGCCCGCTCCCGCAGCGGCGCCATCGGCATCGCCGCCGCCTGGGGCTTGCCCGCCAATCGGCAAGCCCCACATATCCTTGCGCCCGCCGCCTTGCTTGGCGGGCCCCCCAGCGCCGCGGCCGCCTTTTGCACGGCCACCGCCGCGGCCACCTGCGCCGCGCGTGCCGCCTGCGGCACCGCCAGCACCGCCGCGCGCCACTGCGCCCGCCGCGCGATCACGTCCGGGCGCGCTGCTGCGCCCGCGCCCGCCACGGCGCTCGCCGCCTGCACCTCCGGCGGCGACGCCCCACAAACCTCCGCTGCGCGGCTTCATATCGACCATCTCGAAATCGATATTATGGTCGTTCATATCCACCCTCGCTACGCGAATCTTCACTTCGTCGCCGATGCGGTACACCTTCGACGTGCGCTCGCCGATGAGCGCCATATGAAGCTCATGGAAATGATAATAATCGTCCGTCAGATCGCTGAGCCGGATCAGCCCTTCCACCGTGTTCTCCAGCTCGACGAACATGCCGAAGCTGGTAACGCTGCTGATGATGCCTTCGAATTCTTCGCCGACTTTGTCTACCATGAATTCGCATTTCTTCAGCTTATCCGTATCGCGCTCCGCTTCCACTGCGGTCCGTTCACGCTCCGAGGAATGCTGCGCGATGTCGGGCATACGCGCTTCCAGCGCTTCATGACGATGTTCAGGCAGCGCCCCTCCATTTTCCAGCACCTCGCGAATGACGCGATGAATGACAAGATCCGGATAACGCCGGATCGGCGACGTAAAATGCGAGTAAAACTCCGCAGCCAAGCCGAAATGGCCCAGACTTTGCGCATCGTATTTCGCCTGCTTCATCGAACGGAGCATCATCGTCGAGATGACCGTCTCTTCCTTCGCTCCCTTGATCTCCTCAAGCAGCGTCTGCAGCGAACGCGGATGAATCGTATTCGACTTCCCTTTGATCACATAACCGAAATTCGCAGCGAACGCCACAAAATTCATCAGCTTCTCCGAATCCGGATCTTCGTGAATCCGATACAGGAACGGCACGCGCAGCCAGTGAAAATGCTCCGCCACCGTTTCATTGGCTACAAGCATAAACTCCTCGATAATCTGCTCGGCCACCGAACGTTCCCGCTTGATGATATCCACCGGCTTGCCTTGTTCATCAACGATAACCTTTGATTCCTGAAAATCAAAGTCGATCGCGCCGCGCTTCATCCGTTTTTTCCGCAGCTTCATCGCCAGCTCTTCCATCAGCTTGAACATGTCGATCAGATCGGCATAGCGCGCTTTCAACTCTTCATCTTCATCAACAAGAATCTTCCGTACATTCGAGTAGGTCATCCGCTCTTTCGTCTTGATCACGCTTGTAAACACATCATGCCGGACACGCTTCAGCGTTTTCGCATCGAATTCCATCTCGCAAGACATCGTGAGCCGGTCGACCTGCGGATTGAGCGAACAGATGCCGTTCGACAGCCGATGCGGCAGCATCGGAATGACACGGTCGACCAGATACACACTGCAGCCGCGCCGAAAAGCCTCTTGATCCAGCGCCGATTTCTCGCGTACATAATAACTGACATCGGCAATATGAACGCCGAGCAAATAATTGCCGTTTTCGAGCCGCTCGACATTAACCGCATCGTCAAGATCCTTCGCATCTTCGCCGTCAATCGTCACGATTGTCCTGCCGCGCAGATCGCGCCGTCCTTGCTGGACGATTTCCTCTTCCGTAATCGAATCCGGAGCCGCTTCCGCTTCCGCCATGACATCGTCCGGAAAACCTTCCGGAAGCTGGTGCTTGCGGATAATGGACAATATATCGACCCCGGGATCGTCCTTATGACCCAGCACCTCGATGATTTCACCCTCAGCCGCGGAGCGCCCTTCGGGATACGACACAATTTTGACGACGACCTTCTGCCCCGTTACCGCCCCCTGATATCCCCCTTTCGGGATAAAAATATCGCGGTTGATCCGCTTATCGTCCGGAATAACGAACCCGTATGCTTCGTGGTTTTCGAACGTACCGACCACCTGGGTGACCGCCCGGGTAACGACACGGACGACCTCCCCTTCCATGCGGCCGCCGCCCTCGCTCTTCGATGTAATGCGAACCAGCACTGTATCGCCGTTCATCGACGTCTTCAAATCGTTAGCATGCAAATAGACGTCCGGATGCTCCCTGTCATCGGGAATAAGAAAACCAAATCCTTTGGCATGCGCTTGCACGCGCCCCCGCACCAAATTCATACGCTCCGGAACACCGTAACGCTCATTGCGTGTGCGGATAATTTGGCCGGACTCCTCCAGCTCGTTAAGCAGCTTCAAGAAAGACTTGAATTCAGCCGCGTCTTCCGTACCGAAATGCTGCTCAAGCTCCTGATACGTCATCGGTTTATATGCCGTTTCCCGCATAAAATCCAGTAATACCTGTTCTGTTACCATGTTTCCTCCCACCTCGTAAACCGAGACGTTATTATTGATTTCATCTCTATATACCATTCAGTATACACGAATTCTGCCCTGTCCATCCGTTACACCCCGGAATAGTTCATCTCATGCGGCCCGGAGCAACAAAAAAAGACAGGAAGCCTCTCCTGCCTTTAAAACAAGTTTAAATTGTCAGCTCTTCACATACGCAACGAGCAGGGCCAACACGAAAAAGCCAACTGCCAATGCTACGGTTAAACGCTGCAAAAACAAATCCAACCCGCGAGCTTTTTGCTTGCCGAACAAATGCTCCGCACCGCCAGTTATTGCGCCCGACAAACCGGCGCTTTTACCTTTTTGCAACAGAACAACGGCGATTAAGCCCAGCGAAAAAATTACAAGAATGATTTTCAACGTCAGTTCCACTATTCCACCTCCTGCTCAAGGAGTTACTATTCAACCCTTAAGCTCACTCGCACAAACAGATAAAAATATTTTACCACAACATATTCACCGTGACAAGCAATTTCACTGCTATTGACGCTGCGGCCGATTTGAATCAGACTCTTTGTCAGTATAAACGGGAGTAAACATGTACTATATCTGCTTTTGACAAGCGTAATCGGCTTCGCCGTCCTCTGGCGGCCAAGCTTCGTTTCGCGGAGAATTCTAAGCAGATATAAGTGTGAAACTTATAAATGCTTAGAATTAGAAAAAAGCCCTGCACAAGGCAGGGCTTTTCCGATCGGCAATAGCCGCTGAGAAGCCGCTATTACTTTTTGAAGTTTTTCAGGTTGTAAAATGCTGCAGCGCCGCCATAAATCGCGGTGGAGCCCAATTGGTCCTCGATGCGGAGCAATTGGTTGTACTTCGCTACGCGGTCCGTACGGGAAGGCGCACCGGTTTTGATCTGGCCGGCATTCGTCGCAACGGCGATGTCTGCAATCGTGCTGTCTTCGCTCTCGCCGGAACGGTGGGAAATCACCGCTGTGTAACCTGCGCGCTTCGCCATTTCGATCGCGTCGAACGTTTCCGTCAGCGTACCGATTTGGTTGACTTTGACAAGAATCGAGTTGCCTACGCCTTGCTCGATACCGCTCGACAGACGCTCGGTATTCGTTACGAACAGGTCGTCGCCGACAAGCTGCACTTTACCGCCAAGCTTCTGAGTAAGCAGCTTCCAGCCTTCCCAATCGTCTTCGGAGCAGCCGTCCTCGATCGAGATGATCGGATACTTTTCGACGAGGGAAGCAAGGTAGTCCACGAATTCAGCGGAAGTGAACGAACGTCCTTCACCTTCGAGATGGTATTTGCCGTCTTTATAAAATTCGGTCGAAGCCACGTCCATACCGAGGAATACATCTTCGCCCGGTTTGTAGCCCGCACGCTCGATCGCCGAAATAATCGTCGTAATCGCTTCTTCGTTCGAGCCCAGGTTCGGCGCGAAGCCGCCTTCGTCACCGACAGCGGTATTCAGGCCTTTGTCTTTCAATACGGCTTTCAGGTTATGGAAAATTTCCGCACCAATCCGCAGCGCTTCTTTGAAGCTGGAGGCTCCTACCGGCAGAACCATGAATTCCTGCACATCGATATTATTGTCGGCATGCTCGCCGCCGTTAACGATGTTCATCATCGGAACAGGCAATGTTTTGGAGTTAAATCCGCCAAGGTAAGTATAAAGCGGAACACTGAGTGCGTCGGCTGCTGCGCGCGCGACTGCCATCGAAACGGCGAGGATCGCGTTGGCGCCCAACTTGCCTTTGTTCGGCGTTCCGTCGATCTCGATCATCTTGCGGTCGATCGCCACTTGATCCAGTGCGTCCAGCCCGATAATTTCAGGGGCGATAAGGGAGTTTACATTTTCAACGGCTTTCAGAACGCCTTTACCGAGGTAACGGCCTTTGTCGCCGTCGCGAAGCTCTACCGCTTCATAAGCGCCTGTGGAAGCGCCGGACGGAACGATTGCGCGCCCCATGCCGCCGGATTCCAGTGTAACTTCAACTTCAACCGTCGGATTACCGCGGGAGTCAAGCACTTCGCGTGCGTATACATCCGTAATGATAGACATTCGAAAAACACTCCTTTTGATTTGTTGTTAAAAAAGTCCGCTTTTGATCACGATGTATTTTCTTGAAGCTTGCTCACGTCGGATCTTGAATTCAACCGCCAAGCTCTATTATACCCTTTATTTTGAAATTAGCGAGCTTCCTGTCATCTCTTCCGGTTTCGTGAGTTGCATCAAATCAAGCACGGTCGGAGCGATATCGGCCAGAATCCCGCCTTCACGCAGACTCACATTCGGGTCGGTTACGATAAAAGGAACCGGGTTTGTCGTATGAGCTGTAAACGGGCGGTTATCATCATCCAGCACAAGATCTGCATTGCCGTGATCCGCTGTAATAAGACATACGCCGCCTTTGGCCAGCACAGCTTCCACGACTTTGCCAAGGCACTCGTCCGTCACTTCCACCGCTTTGATCGTCGGCTCCAGCATGCCGGAATGACCGACCATATCGGGGTTCGCAAAATTCAGAATGACCGCATCGTGCTTCTCGGCTTCAATTTCCCGTACAGCCGCTTCCGCCACTTCATACGCGCTCATTTCCGGCTTCAAATCGTATGTCGCGACCTTCGGCGAGTTAATGAGAACCCGCGTTTCCCCCGGCAGCTCGACATCGCGTCCGCCGCTGAAGAAGAACGTGACGTGCGGATATTTCTCCGTTTCCGCAATGCGCAGCTGCGTCTTGTTGTTCTGAACGAGCACCTCGCCGAGCGTATTGTCGAGGTTCTTCGGCTTATAGGCAACGTAACCGCCTACCGTCTCGCTGAATAACGTCAGACATACATAGTACAGATTGACCGGGTGGTTCGCCCCGCGGTCGAAGCCGCGGAAATCGTCATTCATGAATACCTGGGACAGCTGGATCGCGCGGTCGGGACGGAAGTTGAAGAACACAACCGCGTCTTCCGATTCCACCAGGCCGACCGGCTTGCCGTCTTCCCCGACAATGACCGTCGGCATGACGAACTCGTCGTAGACCGACTTCTCATACGAATCAATGACTGCCTCGATCGGATCGGTGAACTGCGGTCCCTCTCCATACACCATGGCGCGGTACGATTTCTCCGTACGTTCCCAGCGCTTGTCCCGGTCCATTGCATAGTAGCGGCCTTGCACGGTTGCGACTTTGCCGACGCCGAGCTCCGCGATTTTCGCCTGAACCGCCTCAAGATATTTCTTTGCGCTGTCCGGCGACACATCGCGGCCGTCCAGGAACGCATGAATGTAGACTTCGGACAGACCTTCTTTCTTGGCCAGCTCCAGCAGCGCGAATAGATGGTCGATATGGCTGTGAACGCCGCCGTCGGAGAGAAGGCCGTACAGATGAAGCTTCCTGCCCTTTTCTTTCACATGCCGAACCGCGCCGAGCAGGGTTTCATTTTCAAAAAATTCCCCTTCGCGAATCGACTTGGAAATGCGGGTCAAATCCTGATAGACGATTCGTCCGGCGCCGATATTGAGATGGCCGACCTCGGAGTTGCCCATCTGTCCTTCCGGCAGGCCCACCGCCTCGCCGCAGGCCGTCAACGTCGTATTCGGATAAGCTTCAAGATAACGGTCATAATTCGGTTTATTCGCCTGCGCAACGGCATTGCCGTGCGTCTCGCCGCGAAGACCGAAGCCGTCCAAAATAATTAATGCCACTGGTCTCGGAGCAGCCATCTTACTTGGCCCCCTCGATCAGTTGAATGTACGAAGCAGGCTCCAGACTCGCTCCGCCGACCAATGCGCCGTCGATGTTCGGCTGACCCATATACTCCGCAATGTTGCCCGGCTTCACGCTGCCGCCGTATTGAATCCGAACGGCATCGGCCGTTGCCTGATCGTACAAGCCTGCAACGACACCGCGAATGTAGGCGATGACATCTTCCGCATCTGCGGCAGTTGATGATTTGCCCGTTCCAATCGCCCAGATCGGCTCATAAGCGATAACAACCTCGGCCGCTTGTTCTTTCGACAGCCCTTGGAATGCCGCCGTCGTCTGCACGCTGCACACCGATTTGGTTTGATCCGCTTCGCGCTCTTCCAGCTTCTCGCCTACGCACACGATCGGGGTCAAGCCATGCTTGAACGCCGCATGCACTTTTTTGTTTACAATGTCGTCGGTCTCCGCGAAATAGGCGCGGCGCTCGGAGTGCCCGATAATGACATACTTCACACCCAGCTCCTTCAGCATAACGCCGCTGATTTCGCCGGTGAACGCTCCATTGTCTTCAAAATGGACATTTTGCGCGCCGATTGCAATTGTCGTGCCCTTCGCCGCTTCCACAAGCGCGGGAAGTGTAACATAAGGCGCACAGATGACGCTTTCCACACCGTCGATTTCCGCTTTACCCTTCACTTCAGCGAAAAACGCCGTCGCTTCGGAAACGGTTTTGAACATTTTCCAGTTGCCTGCAATGATCGGTTTCCTCACAATAACACCCTTTCTGTTCGAGATTGTATATAAATCAACTCGGTCGCGGTTTCCGCCGAACTTGCCGCGAGATGAATGCCACTAAGCTCTATAGATTAATTATCGTTCAACGCTTCAACGCCCGGGAGCTTCTTGCCTTCCATGAATTCCAGGGATGCTCCGCCGCCTGTCGAAATATGGTCCATGCGATCCGCCAAGCCGAACTTCTCCGCCGCTGCGGCCGAATCGCCGCCGCCGATTACCGTATAGGCGGAAGTTTCTGCGCAGGCTTGTGCTACTGCGAGCGTTCCATGCGAGAACGGCTCAATTTCAAAAACGCCCATCGGTCCGTTCCACACGACAAGCTTGGAGTTTTTAATGACATCCGCATAGAGCTCGCGTGTTTTCGGTCCGATGTCGATGCCTTCCCAATCGGCCGGCATGCTGTCGATACCGACTTCGCGCGTATTTGCGCTTGCGCTGAAATCGTCGGCTACAATAACGTCAACCGGGATCAGGAAGTTTTTGCCCAATTCCTTAGCTTTATTGATAAAACCGAGCGCCATATCCAGCTTCTCGTTGTCCACGAGCGATTTGCCGATTTCGTGTCCTTGCGCTTTGAAGAACGTATAGGACAAGCCGCCGCCGATCAGGACGTTGTCGGCAATTTCGAGCATTTTGTTGATGACGTCGATTTTGTCTTTTACCTTGGAGCCGCCGACGATTGCCGTAAAAGGACGGTCGGGATTGCTGAGCGCTTTGCCGAGCACCTGAAGCTCCTTCTCCATCAACAGGCCGGATACGGCCGGCAGATAGCGGGCGATGCCTTCCGTCGAAGCATGGGCACGGTGTGCTGCGCCGAAAGCGTCGTTGACGAACAGATCGGCCAGCTCTGCGAATGCTTTGGCCAGCTCAGGATCGTTCTTCTCTTCGCCTGGATAGAAGCGGACGTTCTCGAGCACCAGCACGTCGCCGGCATTCAGCGTCGCTACTTGAGCCTTAACCGATTCGCCGATGGCTTCGTCGGCTTTGGCCACCGGCTTGCCCAGCAGCTCGGACAGACGCTCTGCAGCCAGATTGAGGCGCAGGCTCTCCACCACTTCGCCTTTCGGGCGGCCCATGTGGCTTGCGAGGATAATCTTTGCGCCGTTTTCAATTAAGTATTTGATCGTAGGAAGCGTTTCGCGAATCCGGGTATCGTCCGTAATCTTACCGTCAATTACCGGTACGTTAAAGTCAACGCGTACAAACACGCGCTTTCCGTTCAATTCCACATCTCTGACACTTTTCTTGTTCATTATCACTTAAACCTCCTTGAATTAGGTGTAGAAGGTTAACTATATTCAAAGCGTGTCCCGGATTTGCAGGCAAATCCGGGACGAACGCAAGCTATAGTGAAGAGGTAGCCGAAACGTTCCTTCACGCTTTATTTATTCTCGCATCTGCTTACCGAAGCCCCTCCAGGGGCGAGTTGGCTCTAGCAGATTACTGCTCTTTCTCTCACATCTGCTCAACACAAGTCCCCGCAGGGGACGAATCAGCGTAAGCAGAGTCTTTGCTCTTCCGGCTGCTCATCGCAAGTCCCGCAGGGACGAGTCAGCGTAAGCAGACTCTTTGCTTTTCCCTCTGCTCACCGCAAGTCCCGCAGGGACGAGTC
This sequence comes from Paenibacillus tarimensis, assembly GCA_041281825.1. Taxonomy (GTDB): domain Bacteria; phylum Bacillota; class Bacilli; order Paenibacillales; family Paenibacillaceae; genus Paenibacillus_D; species Paenibacillus_D tarimensis_A. Next base: position 5,884,113 of record CP166298.1, read on the forward strand.
AGCGTAAGCAGAGCCCTGGGTTTGCGCCAACAATTCAGCGTGTCCCGCAGGGACGCAAGCGCTCCTCCCGCCGCACCTTCATCGTTCCTGAAGCCCCGATCTTACCGAGGTTTTTCTTCCGGGTGTCCAGAGGGCGGGAGCCCTTGGGGCCCCCCTTTGGAAAAGGGGGGTTTGGGGGGATTAGAGCCCTTTCGATGCAATAAATGCAGCCAAATCTACAACGCGGTTGGAGTAACCCCACTCGTTGTCGTACCAGGAAACGACTTTCACCATGTTGCCTTCAACAACCATCGTCGACAGAGCGTCGATTGTGGAGGAAGCAGGGTCGCCGTTGTAGTCGCTCGATACAAGCGGCTCTTCAGAGAAGTTCAGGATGCCTTTCAGCGGACCTTCAGCGGCTTCTTTCAAAGCTCCGTTTACTTCTTCAACCGTAACGTTTACTTTCAGTTCGGCAACGAGATCCGTCACGGATACGTTCGGAGTCGGAACGCGCATAGCCATACCGTTCAGCTTGCCTTTCAGTTCAGGAAGTACAAGCGAAACCGCTTTGGCCGCTCCAGTGGAGGATGGAATAATGTTTTCAGCTGCGGCACGCGCGCGGCGAAGGTCTTTATGCGGCAGGTCAAGTACGGATTGGTCATTCGTATACGAGTGAACCGTCGTCATCATGCCTTTGACAATGCCGAATCTGTCGTTCAATACTTTGGCGAAAGGCGCCAAGCAGTTCGTCGTACAGGAAGCGTTGGAGATGACTGTGTGGGCAGCCGGATCGTATTTATCTTCATTAACACCCATAACGAGAGTAATGTCTTCGTTCGTAGCCGGAGCGGAAATAATAACTTTCTTCGCGCCGCCTTTCAAGTGAAGCTCGGCTTTCTCTTTCGCGGTGAAGATACCTGTCGATTCAACGACGATTTCAACACCGTATTCAGCCCAAGGAAGGTTTCCAGGATCGCGCTCGGCGAATACTTTGATTTCGGTTCCGTTAACGATCAGTGCGCCTTCTTTCGCTTCAACGGTTGCGTCAAGCTTGCCATGCGTTGTGTCGTATTTCAACAGGTGGGCCAAAGTGCTAGTATCCGTCAAATCGTTTACTGCCACCACTTCAACATTCGGGTTGTTCAGTGCTGCGCGAAATACGTTGCGGCCGATACGGCCAAATCCATTAATACCAACTTTAACCATTGTTTTTGCCTCCTGAATTTCGTTTTTTTGATCCTTTATATATCTCAAGACGTCGGCCGCACTCCTCGGAATGCAGTCTCGGTCGTGATCGCATGACTTCCACATAAGCATTGTTCTGCTTTTATTCCTTTTCCATACGTGCCACAATTTCCAAAGCAACCGCCTCATCGGTCACAAGCACGTCGTCATGCCCGAACCGCATGATTGCGTCGATCGCGTCCGCTTTGCTTCTGCCTCCGGCGATTCCGACGACGACCTCGGCCGCTTGAATGTCCTCCAGCCTCAGACCGGCTGTCGGCATCCGGTGTACAACCGAACCGTTTCGGTCAAAATAAAACCCGAACGCTTCGGCGAGCGCGCCTTCTTCTCTCATCGCCTCGACGACCGCCTCATCCACCTTACGGCGTCTTGCCATGACCATAGCGTCTCCGATGCCGTGAACGACAATGCGCGCGCTGCGGATCACATCGACGATCTCCCGGATGTTCGGCTCCTGCATCAGCGATATGTACGCCTCTTCTCCCAGATGGTCAGGCACATGAAGCAGACGGTATTGCGCACCGGTTCGCTTCGCCATCGTAGATACGATTGTGTTGGCCTGGTAATCCACGCTTTCGCCAAGTCCTCCGCGCGCCGGTACAAAGCGCACACCCTTCAGCGGCACTTGAGACGTAAGCTGATTCGCAACCTGGGCAAGCGTCGTTCCGCCCGTAACGGCAATGACATCATTCGGTTTCATATACTTGCGAAGCGCCTGGCAACCGGCTCTCCCAAGCTCTTTCTTCGTTTGCGCGGACGTATCGGCATCTCCGGGCACGATCAGCACCTGCTTCAATCCGTACAATCCGCGGATTCGCTCCTCCAGCTCGGCAAGCCCAAGCAGCGATTTCATCACCGGCTCCATCTCCTCGAGAAGCTTGGATCCCGCATCGCTTATTCGCATGCCGGACGCGTGAATTTCCAGCAATCCTTGCGCTTTGAGAAAATCCGTCTCCGCCCTTAACACCCGCTCCGTCATCGACAAGGAAGCGGCCAGCATGCGGCGTCCGATAAACTCCGACTGTTTGACCTGCTGCAATATGCGGTGCCGTTTCTTCAGGACATCCAGCATCTCTGGCACAAGCTGCTGCTGCAGTTCAATAATATTGCGCATGAGGAACCCACTCCTGTATCCGACAGATACCGGGACGGTTTACGTCCCCGTTGTTCATTTTTAGTCCCAATTTCATTGTAACGAATTTCTAATGTTCTTGCAAGATTGCCCAATCAATTGCAATCGCTTTCCTGAACTATTTTCCACAAATTTATTTTTAGCTTATCCCTTGCTTTTTTGTTCCCAATCCCATATAATAAATCTCGCTGTTACTTTTATTGCGCCCGTGGTCCAATGGATATGACGTAGGCCTCCGGAGCCTGAGATCGAGGTTCGATTCCTCGCGGGCGCGCCATTTATGATATGAATTTGATGACTTGACTGTGGTCAAGTTTTTTTATTTCCGATGTTTGACTATCTTTGACTTTTATAATTCAATCCGTTATGATGGATTTAATCACATTTTGATTGGAGGGAGCCTCGTTGGATATGAATTTTGTACCTATGGTCATTGAACAAAGCAATCGCGGAGAACGCGCCTATGACATTTACTCCCGTTTGCTAAAGGACCGAATCATATTCTTAGGCAGCGGCGTCAACGATGTCGTAGCCAATTCGATTATTGCCCAAATGCTTTTCCTGGCCGCCGACGACCCGGAAAAGGATATCAGCCTGTATATTAACAGCCCCGGCGGATCCATCACGGCAGGTATGGCGATCTATGATACGATGCAGTTTATTAAACCGGATGTATCCACGATCTGCGTCGGTATGGCCGCTTCCATGGGCGCCTTCCTTCTTACAGCCGGCGCTAAAGGCAAACGTTATGCGCTGCCTAACAGCGAAGTCATGATCCATCAGCCGCTCGGCGGCGCCGAAGGTCAAGCCAGCGATATCGAAATCCGTGCCAGACGGATTCTGAAAATGCGCGACAAGCTGAATCAAATTTTAGCCGACAGAACCGGTCAGCCGCTCAGCCGCATCGAAGCGGATACCGACCGCGATTATTTTATGAGTGCGCAAGAAGCAATGAACTACGGGCTTGTTGACAAAGTCATTGAGAAAATCTAATCCCGCTTTAAACATAGGGCCGCTCCTTTCATAGGAGCGGCCCTATTAACATACTCTTAACAACTTGTCAAGAAAAATTCGGAGCCTTGAAATGAACAAGACGTTCAATCCATTTCATGGTAAGATGATAAAAACGAAAAACTTCCCATTATCATACATCTCTAGGGTTGTTTTTGAAACCATCAAATGGAGTTGCAGTCTTATGAAAATCTCAAATCCGTTTCTTACAATGCGTAATTTTATCAAAGCCAATGATTCCGTCCGTCGTCATGCCACAATTCCTGCGATGCAGCGTCCGGTATGCTTTGCGCCGGCAGCATCGTCTGAAACTCAACATGATGCTTATCAAGATAAAACTTTACTTCTCAGACCTCTAAACGACGAGCATCTGATCGAGGTGTACCACGAAGCGAAAGCGATGCGTCTATCGGACGACTTTATCCGTTTAATAGAAAGCGCACTGGAACAGCGCAACATTGCAGTCCATGAAATAAACGGCTGAATATGAACATTGATGGCATTGAGGGCAGCATCCGGTTTCCGGGGGCTGTCTTTTTTTGTCCAAAACGCCAAAAACGCGCTGACTCCCTAATCCTAAGGAAATCGCGCGTTCCGCGAACAAATCGATATGAAGCGGAGAGCGGTTACTGGTTCTCCAGCTCTTCCTTGCTTACAAGATTGACTAAAGCGGTTACAGCCTGCTCTGCGTCTGAACCTTCCGCACTAATGTGAACTTCGGTGCCAGAGCTGATCGCCAAGCTCATAATCCCCATAATCGATTTGGCATTCACTTTTTTGTCGTCCTTCTCCACAAACACTTCGGAAGAAAACTTGTTTGCTTCCTGTACAAATAGTGCCGCAGGCCTTGCATGAAGACCTGTTTTCAATCGAACGACCACAGGATGCCTTGTCATGGAAACCATACCCCCTATACCATATTTCAATCAACAGCTTTTATATGATGAATTGCAAAGATCAGAGAAAGGATGATCTTTTTGTCATTATTATAGCATTATAACACTAAGAGCACTAGGCTAAAAGTTCACCCGTTTCTTATTTTCTCAGCCAATTCGTCAATTTTGCGCAGCCGGTGATTCACGCCCGACTTGCTCACCTTGCCCCGCAGCATATCCCCGACTTCCTTCAGATTCATATCCGGATGCCGGAGCCGGATTTCCGCAACCTCGCGCAGCTTATCCGGCAGATTCTCCAGTCCTATTTCCTTCTGGATCAGCTTGATATTGTCGATTTGCCGGACGGCCGCCCCGATTGTTTTGTTCAAATTGGCGGTTTCGCAATTGACGATCCGATTCACCGAATTGCGCATATCCCTCATAATGCGGACATCTTCAAATTTGAACAATGCCTGATGCGCTCCGATGATATTCAGCAGTTCAATAATCTTTTCGCCTTCCTTGATGTAGAAAATAAAGCCTTTCTTTCGTTCGATACAGCGGGCGTTCAAATCGAATTTATTCGCCAGCTCGACCATCGCGCTACAGTGCTCTTCATACATTGATGCGATTTCCAAATGATACGAAGAACCTTCCGGGTTATTTACCGATCCTCCGGCCAGGAATGCTCCGCGCAAATAGGAACGTTTGCAGCATGACTTGCGGATGATTTCTTTGTCGATTCCTTGGTTGAACATAAACCCTTCCGACACGATCCGCAAATCGCTCAATATTTCCTGTACCTTCACCGGAATTCTTACAATATAGACATTATTTTTTTTCAGCCGCATTTTTTTTCGGACAAGCAGCTCCGTATGAACGGCAAACATTTTCTTAATGAGTGAATAGATCCGCCTTGCAATTGCGGCATTCTCCGTCGAGATGTCTAGGATGACTTTGCGACCTGAGATGTTTACGGAGCCGTTCATCCGGATCAGCGCGGACAATTCGGCTCTCTCGCAGCACGGGTCCGCTTCAATCATCGTTAATTCCTTTTTCGTTTGCGCCGCAAATGACAAGAGCCTCACCTCTTTCCTTGCATCGAGCTTTCGACCAGCCTATATATATGGTGGCTCAGCCTGACCGAATCGTGCCGCAAGTACGTCCGAAACAATACTAATTTATCCGCAATGACTTGATAACCCCGGCGCTGCACTTCCTCGAGATCGAGATGTACGGCCCCGGCGCCTTGTTCGGCATATTTGCTCAGTACTTGTGGCGGAATCTCACCGTTATTGACAATCACATAATCAAATAAAGGTTGTCCGACATGATAATGCACAGCGGCCAGATGGTCGCTCACCGAATACCCGTCCGTTTCCCCAGGCTGCGTCATGACATTGCAGACAAACATCTTGACCGCTTTCGATTCGGTAATCGTCTGGGCCAGCTTGGGAACAAGCAAATTCGGAATAATGCTCGTATAGAGACTTCCAGGTCCGATCAGGATCGCATCCGCTTCCCGAAGCGCCTCAACCGCTTCCTCCAACGGTTCGACGTCGGGCGGCTCAATAAATACGCGTTTAATGCCGCTTTTCGCCTTCGGAATCATTGATTCCCCTGTGACCACGGTCCCGTCCGTCATTTCGGCCTTCAATACAATCGCCTGATTCGCCGCGGGCAGGACCCTTCCTCTTACAGCCAGAACACGGCTTAGCTCCCGTACGCCCGTTACGAAATCACCCGAAATATCCGTCATTGCCGCAAGTATTAAGTTGCCCAAACTGTGCCCTGCCAATCCGGTTCCGTTATGAAAACGATAGCTGAGCATCTCCGATAACAACGGTTCCACATCAGCAAGCGCCGTCAGAACGTTACGGATGTCCCCCGGAGGCGGAATATGAAGCTCATTTCGCAAAATGCCCGAGCTTCCCCCATCATCCGCAACGGTTACGATGGCTGTGATGTCAAGCGGTTTTTCCTTCAGCCCCCGAAGCATCACCGATAGCCCGGTTCCCCCGCCGATGACGACAATTTTCGGCTTCGGCTTTATTTTTCGGTTATGATCCATTGCCTTCTCCATCAATGCCGGTCACGCTCAGCATCCCGGTGACCGACGCGAACCGTTTCGGTGTCGCTGCTTCCAAGCATACGTCCCAAGTATTCGGCGATGGCCACCGAACGGTGCTTGCCTCCGGTGCAGCCGATTCCGATCACAACCTGACTTTTCCCTTCTTTTCGATAGAGCGGAATTAAGAAGTTAAGCATATCGAGGAGTTTGCTTAAAAATTCCTGGGTTTCGGGCCATTTCATGACGTAGTCGTACACTTCGGGATTCTGTCCGGTGTTTGGACGCAGATGCTCAATATAGTGGGGATTAGGCAAAAAACGAACATCATAGATCAAGTCGGCGTCGATCGGCATCCCGTATTTAAAGCCGAAAGAAGTGACGTTAATCGAAATCGAATTCTCATCCAAATTCGTAAAACGGGAGACAATTCGCTCTCTGAGCTGCGCGGGCTTTAAGTTGCTTGTGTCGAGCACCTGGGTCGCCCATCCCTTCAAGTCTTCGAGCAGGCGGCGCTCCAGCTTGATGCCCTCAAGCGGTAATCCGTCCGGGGCAAGCGGATGAAGCCTTCTGCTTTCTTTGTACCTCTGTACAAGGACACCATCGGTCGCGTCCAGAAACAAGATTTCGTAATCAATCGTATAATGATCCTTGATATAGCTTAGCGATTCGGATAGTGCGGTAAAAAATTCCCGTCCCCGCAAATCGATCACAAGCGCGACCTTGCCGATCTTGCCTTTGGAAGATTCAATCAGCTCGGCAAATTTCGGAATAAGAACGGGAGGCAAATTATCGACACAGAAAAATCCGAGATCCTCCAGACTTTGAACGGCGATTGTTTTGCCCGCGCCCGACATACCGGTAATTATCAAAAGCTTCGACATTGCCGTTTCCTTCGTCATTCTCATTTCCCCCTTGCCATTCCCTGATTGGGCGAGGCGCACTAGTAGATTGATCCATAAATATCGATAGTAGTAAGTTTGATCAGTTGGATCCACTGCGGGTCCGGTTCGTGCTTCCGATCGCTGTTGTCCCCAGATTCTTTGATTATCTAACCTCTATAGAGGTAAGAATCAGGGCGACAAGAGGCGACCGCTAACACTTCTCCAGCACGAATCCGGCCCCTCCGCTACTCCTTCACCCCAACCAATATGATTTCATCATTTTTGGATCGTTCTACTAGCGCTTATCCTCGAAGCAGCAAGCCTGCCGCACCAACGACGCCCGCGTTGTTTCCAAGCTCCGCCGGAACGATCTTCACGCCTTCCGCAGCCATTTCCGGGGTGAACTTGCGGAATACGTCCCGAACTTGTTCGAATAGAAATTCTCCGGCTTTAGATACGCCGCCGCCAATTATAAAGCATTGCGGGTTGAGAACCACCGCCACGGCAGCCATCGATCTGCCCAGATAGAACGCCGCCCGGTTGACAATGCGGATGGCAACCTCGTCGCCTTCCTTGGCCGCATCGAATACATCCTTGGCCATAATATGTTCAACCCTTGATAATGACGTCCGGTCTCCCCGCTTCACAGCGTCATTCGCCATCCGGATAATGCCCGTCGCGGAGGATACCGTTTCGAGACAGCCCATTTTACCGCAGCCGCACTGAATCGCTTCCAGATCGGGAACGATCTGCATATGACCAAGCTCCCCGGCCATGCCGTCGTACCCTTCAACGATTTTGCCGTTAATAATGATTCCTCCGCCAACGCCGGTACCGAGGGTATAGCACACACAATGAGGGATGCCTTTGCCTGCTCCGGCCCAGGCTTCGCCGAGCGCAGCTACGTTCGCGTCATTATTAATTTTTACCGGCTTCTCCAATTTCATTTCAAGAAATTCCTTCAGATTTACATTCTGCAATGGAAGATTCGGAGAAAACTTAACGATCCCGTTCGGAATATCCAGGAAACCGGCTATGCCGACCCCGACACCCTCAACCTGCTCCCAGCGGAATGCCGAATCGTCGACAATTTTACGGGCATAAGCCGCAATGTTATTCAGAAGCGTTTCCGTTCCTTTTTCCGTTTCTGACGGTCCTTCGTATGTTTCAATGAGAGCGCCTTCCTCATTGCATATACCGACCTTAATTGCGGTTCCCCCAATATCCACGCCGACGTAGATCTTTTCAGACATGACAATAGCCACCTCGATCAATTAGATGTACTGCTCCTGTTCCAACTATAAGCGAACACACCCGTCCGGTCAAGGCAAGCGCCTCGTGAGCCGCTTATACGCTAAGGTTCGACAAAAATGGTGTATTCGCCGCTTTGGCAAATACACCATTCACGAAATACCGGGCTTCCGCGTCCTGCTACAACGATTGACTCCAGTCGTGTACCATATTGCCTTCGAGGAATTTCTCGGAATCAAGCGCCGCCATACAGCCGCTGCCTGCCGCGGTGATCGCCTGACGGTATTTATGGTCTTGTACATCGCCGCACGCGAAGATGCCGGGTACATTCGTCTCCGAGGTGCCCGGTTTGACGATTATGTAGCCTGTTTCATCGGTTTCGATCTGGTTATTCAGAAACTTCGTATTCGGGGTATGGCCGATCGCGACGAACAAACCATCCGTCTCAATCACTTCCTCCTCGCCCGTCTCATTATTACGCACCTTGAGACCGGTGACGCCCATACCGGAAGCCAGTACTTCGACCGGCGTACAGTTCAGCTTCCACGAAATTTTGTTATTTTCTCTCGCCCGGTCCTGCATGATCTTCGATGCGCGAAGCTCATCGCGCCGGTGTACAAGCACGACTTCCGTTGCGAAACGCGTCAGGAAGTTCGCCTCTTCCATCGCAGAGTCGCCGCCCCCGACGACAATGATCTTTTTGCCGCGGAAGAAGAAACCGTCACATGTGGCGCAAGTGCTTACGCCTTTGCCGACATTGTCGCGCTCACCGGGAATTCCCATGTATTTAGCGGACGCGCCGGTCGAAATGATCAGCGTCTCCGCCTGAAGCTCGCCCTGGCCTTCGACCTGAAGCGTAAACGGCCGCTTCGAAGTATCCACGCTGTTGACCCAGCCGGTTCGGAATTCAGCGCCGAAGCGCTCCGCTTGCTTTCGCATATTTTCCATTAATTCCGGACCCATGATCCCTTCCGGGAAGCCCGGGAAATTTTCCACATCGGTCGTTGTCGTCAATTGCCCCCCAGGCTCAGGACCTTCAATAACAAGCGGATTGAGGTTTGCCCTGGCCAGGTAGATCGCCGCTGTCAGTCCGGCAGGTCCGGTACCGATAATAATTGATTTATACATTTTATGCCCTCCCCGCCTATTTTTCACCGTGGTACTCACCCATTTGGGGAAAAATAGTCTTTATCTTTTCTTTGATTCCGCACACTTCATCAATCCATTTCGAATATTTGCTTACCGTCGAGATGGATGTCCCGTATCTTTGCGAGACTTCATGGTAAGAAATGGCGCGCCGGTGCATCTTCGCCGTTAAATACTCCAGCGCCGCAGCCCATCCTTCCACCTTGCTTACCTTCGGGACGTCAGGATAGACGCGCGATAAATATTCAACCCAGAGCGTCAGTAAGTCATGCTGCTGCACCATGTCATATAATTTGTTCATTCGGGACAGCGCCAATTCCAGCACCGACTGCCACTTCTCCTCCCACACCGGGAGCCTGGAGGGCATCCGGTTCGGGTCGATCACCGTCTCTTCGCCTTCAATCACGGCACGAAGCGCTTCGTGAACGCCCACCGCACGAAGGACGAATATCGCGATCCGCTTCAAGTAGTCGTCTTCTTCCGGCTCCAATAGAAACTCCCTCAGGGCGTCCTTCACTTCATTGTCGCCGATCATGCCAAGCGCTTGAATAACCTGAAGCTTCGTTTGACGGTCGCCGTGACGCAGCGCCCAGAAGAAAGAAGAACGAACAAGCGGATCCCTCTTCATTTGGTCTGGCAAAAAGCCCGTCGATTTCTCCCACAGCCTGAACTGCTCTTCGAACGGCAGGTGATAGTGGTAGCTTGTTGCCGCCGGCTCTTCCCCCGCTCGCACTCGTTCCAGCTGATCCAGATAATACTTCGGAATATCCGATTGCGGGTCCATCTTCCTGGCTTGCAGCCAGAGCCGCCGCGCGGCATCGAACCGCCCGATATTGGATGCGGCTACCGCAGTATAGTGATATAGACAAGGATCCTGCTGCAAGCCGGGATCCTTCAACAACCGCTGGAAATGACCGTACGCGGACTCGTGCTCGCCCAGGATTCCCATTGTCGTCGCAAGCTTGAATACGTGCTCCTGATGGTAAGGGAAGGTCTTCTTCAATAACCCGATTAATTCGGCCAGCTCATGATTTCCGCCCGAATGCTGGTAAAAGATCGCCAGATTGCACAGCGCATGCAGGTTGCCCGGCTCAAGCTTCAACACCTCGCCGATCGCGTCCATCCCTTTGTCGAACATTCCCATATAATAATAGGCCAGTGCAAGATTGTTGCGGGCTGCAAGAAAATCTTCATGCTCTTTCACAATTTTCTCCAGAATTCGTACAGCCTCGACAAACTTCCCTTCCTCGAGCAGCGTTCTGGCTTGATCATGCTCCGCCAGCCCTTCGCGCGATTTAATATTCGCCTGACGGGGAGGACGCTCCAATTCATATTGGAGAAGCTCCATCATCTCCTCGGCTTCATCGAGAAACTGGCCTTCGTCGTCCTGCTCCAAATAATCAATCAGCGCATCTTCAGCCGCTTCATACATCTCCATATTGGCATAATTGTTCGCCATATAGAAATGGCATTCCGTCATCGTCGGATCGAGCTCATCCAGGATCGTGCTGAGAATCCGGTTGGATTCCTCATAATTGCCCATTTCGGACAAGATCCCTGCCATATTGCAGTGGTTTACCGGATTATCGGGCTCGAAATCAACGGCGCGGCGAAAATACTTGAGTGCCTTGTCATAATGATATCGGTCCAAGGACCGGACCGCTCTTTCGAAAAAGAACGTGGCATCTAGTTGGATCGGTATGATTTTCGATTGTTTGCTCTTTATAGCCACTTGCTTTTTCCCTTTCATTTACAAGGCACCTCCCGGTACAACGAATTTGGTACGATTATACCACAGCCCGCTCATGGATTGCATTTCTGATCTGTGGTAATTCAAGGCGCAAACCGCAAGATCAGATTGAGCTTGTTGTTTGCGCCTTGTCCGCTATACGCCTTTGTTTTTGAATAATGTGCTGATCGATCCGCCTTCAATAATAATACGGGTCGCTTCCGCGAGCATCGGTGCCACCGACAGCACTTTGAACCGCTCCGAATGATTTTCAGGAATCGATATGGAATCCGTCACGATGACTTCTTTAATCAACGGATGATCCAAACGCTGCAGGGCCGGCCCGGAGAAGAGCGGATGCGTTGCACAGACGTAAATATCATCCGCACCGCGTTCCTTCAAACTTTCCACGACGTTAACGATCGTTGTTCCGGTATCGATCAGGTCCTCGATAATAATCGGCGTCTGTCCCTCTACATCGCCTATGACATGGGTAATAACCGACTCATTATGCGCCGGCCGTTTTTTAATCATGATGGCAAATGGGGAATCCAAATAGTTCGCCAGCTTCTCCGCGGTCGATGCGCGGCCGGCATCCGGAGATACGACAACCGGATGTTTGATATTTTTGGACTTCAAATAATCGCTGATGAGATCAAGCGCCGTCAAGTGATCTACCGGAATGTTGAAGAAGCCCTGGATCGCCGGCGCGTGCAGATCGATGGTAATGACACGGTTTGCGCCGACCGTCGTCAGCACATCGGCGAGCATTTTCGCGGAAATCGGTTCACGGGGAGCCGCCTTGCGCTCCTGCCTCGCATACCCGTAATAAGGCATAATAATGTTGATTGTCCGGGCCGAGGCTCGCTTCGCGGCATCGATCATGACCAGCAGTTCTACGAAAAATTCATTGATCGGATGCGAAAACGACTGCACCAGGAACACGTCGCAGTTCCGGATGGTCTCTTCATAATTCACGTAGATCTCCCCGCTCTTAAAACGGGACACTTTAATGCTTCCCAGCGTCTTACCGAGCTCCGCGCAAATGCGCTGAGCCAGCTTTGGATTCGAGGAACCTGAAAAAATACGCACATTATCGCCTAACATGATACCCTCCTGAGCATTTGAACCATTTCCCGGGTTCGAGCCGTAGTTTGTTTCGACATCTACCATTATACATTCATTTGACGATTTTTCAAAAATCGGCCATTGTCCGTTTTCTCTGCTTAAATGTTGCCAATCGGTCAATTCCAATCTCTTTCAGCAACATACGCGCTTCATCCAAATATTGTCCGAGCCGCTGCGGCTGATGCGCATCCGACCCGATCGTGAACGGAATGCCCAGGTCTCTGGCGTATTCAAGCATGCGCCGGCTTGGAAACATCTCCTTTACCGGCATTCTTAGCCCCGAGGCGTTCAGTTCGATGGCGAGGTCGTGACGCTTAACCGCCTCCAGCGCCGCATTTTCCAATTCCGTCACATCGTCGTCAGGCTTATAGCCGAACCGTTTAATAACGTCGATATGTCCGATAAAATCATACAAGCCGGTTGCCGCCGCTTTCTGCACCGCATCATAATACCATCGGTAGACCTCCAGCTTGTCGCGGCCTTCCCAGCCGCCCGTCTGGCGGTAATCGGTAATGTCCCATTCCCCCAGAAAATGCACCGAACCGATGACATAATCCCACGGATACATGCCCACGATCCGCTCGATCTGCATCTCCCAGCCTTCGATATAATCGCCTTCCAGTCCGATGCGGACATCGATCTGCCCCTTATACTTCTCTCTAAGCTCGAAGCATTCTTCCACATACCGGGGCAGCTCGTCCATCGGCATCGCCATCTCCGGATAATACGAAGCCGGATCGACATGCAGAAGCGGCATATGATCGGACAAGCCAAGCTGCGTCAGTCCAAGCTCAATGCCCTTCCTGACATACTCCTCGAGCTCGCCTTCCGCATGGCCGCAGCGGGCGTGATGAGTGTGATAGTCGATAAACACGTAACAGAACCCGCCTTTCTTTACTAGATTTCACGCTGCGATTACAATAACGAATCGGCTGCCGAATAATCCCGTCAGTTGATTGTCCTTTCGATAATAAAGAAAATTACGGCCTAATTTCATGATTTCTTGCCTTTCCGATGCAAATAAAGGAATTCCATGGTCTTATTCCCGTCCGAACCGATGACCAAACTATAAATATGCCGGAATAGCGGTACGAAATTCCATTATTTTGCCGAGACCGGCGTCGCATCACATATAGAGGAAAAGATTACCGTTTTTTTCATTCCAGTAGACTGTTCCATAACCATCGATCGCAATAAGCTATCAACGGGATCCGCTGCGAGTCCGCATTGCCTTTTGAGACAGCAATTACCGCATCTTGTTCGTTGTCGGTTTGTTATGGCGCTGTCCCAGCTCGCGCATAACGTCGTCCAGCGGCAGCCCGCGCTCGCGCAGCAGCACCATCAGGTGGAAAATAAGATCGCTGACCTCGCAGCGCAGCTCGTCATTGTCTTTGTTCTTGGCCGCGATGATCACTTCCGCCGACTCCTCGCCGACCTTCTTCAGGATTTTGTCGACGCCCTTCTCGAACAAGTAGGTCGTATAAGCGCCTTCCGGCCGCTCCGCGTACCGCTGCGCAATAACGGTTTCAAGCTGGTTCAGCATCGCAAAACGATCCAAAGCCTCCCTCGGATCGTCCATTGCTCCGGATACCTCAATCTCATTAAAAAAGCAGCTGTACCGCCCGGTGTGGCAAGCGGCCCCCTGCTGCTCCACGCGTACAAGCAACGTATCCCCGTCGCAATCGTACCTGATCGAGCGGATTTTCTGAATATGGCCGGAGGTTGCCCCTTTATGCCATAGTTCGCCGCGCGAGCGGCTCCAGAACCATGTTTCTCCGTTCTCCACCGATTTCGATAACGATTCCCGGTTCATATAGGCCATCATCAGAACTTCTTTCGTGACCGCATCCTGGACGATGGCCGGAACAAGCCCGTCCCCGTTCCACTTAATCTCATCCTGCCAATTTGCCGCGCTCCCGCTCATCGCACTTCCACTCCCTTCCCCTTCAAATCGTCCTTCACTTCGCGAATCGTCATTTCCTTATAATGAAAAATGGTCGCCGCAAGTCCGGCATCCGCCCGTCCTTCGGCAAACACTTCGTGAAAATGCTCGACCTGGCCCGCACCGCCGGATGCGATGACCGGGATGCCGACCAGCTCGGAAACAGCACGGGTAAGCTTGACGTCAAAGCCGTCCTTCGTTCCGTCCGCATCCATGCTTGTCAGCAAAATTTCGCCGGCTCCTAACCGCTCCGCTTCCTTCACCCAATCCAGCGTCCGTATTCCGGTCGCATTACGGCCGCCGTGCGTGTACACTTCCCATTCTCCCCACTCCGGGTTGAACTTGGCGTCAACCGCCACAACGATGCATTGGGAACCGAACTTACGCGCCCCTTCGGAGACAAGCGACGGATTTTTGATCGCCGCCGTATTAATGCCGATTTTATCCGCGCCGGCCCGCAGCAGCCGTTTCATGTCGTCCACATGCGCGATGCCGCCGCCAACGGTGAACGGAATCGTGATTTCGCCTGCCGTTCGCTGTACGACGTCCACCATCGTAGCCCGTCCTTCATGGGAAGCTGAAATATCGAGGAATACCAGCTCATCGGCCCCTTCGCGGTCATACGTTGCCGCAAGCTCGACCGGGTCGCCGGCATCGCGCAAATTGACGAAATTGACCCCTTTGACAACGCGGCCGTCCTTCACGTCCAGACACGGTATAATTCGTTTCGCCAGCATCAGCCGTTCCTCCCCGCATGTTCTTCCGTTTTGGGACTTCCTGTCAATGCAAGAAAATTGCCGAGCAGCCGCATGCCCAGATCGCCGCTTTTCTCCGGATGGAATTGCATGCCGAACACATTGCCCCGACCGACTATTGCCGTCACCTGCTGGTGGTAGTCGGTCGTCGCGAGCAGATCACCCGCTTGCTCCGGCTTCGCATGGAAGGAATGGACGAAATAAACGTGGCCTTCCTCCAACCCTTCAAATAACGGACTCTCCTGAAGGAAATCCAGCCGGTTCCAGCCCATATGCGGAATCTTGTAGCCGCCTTGAAACCGAACCACGCTGCCGGGCAGCAGGCCAAGTCCTTCACTTAGGCCATGCTCCTCGCTGCGGCTGAACAACAGCTGCATGCCCAGACAAATGCCGAGCAGCGGCTTGCCGGAATCCGCATAATACTTCGTCACTTCATCAAGTCCGGTATTGTGCAAATTTTGCATCGCATCTCCAAATGCGCCTACACCGGGAAGGATCGCGCCGTCCGCCTCGAGAATATCTTTCGGTTCGGCGGTGACGAGCGCCTTAAAGCCAAGCCGTTCCACGGCTTTGCTCACGCTATGCAAGTTTCCCATGCCGTAATCAATGATCGCAATCATGCTACAGCACTCCCTTCGTGGAAGGCACTCCTTGCACACGGGGATCGATAGCGGTTGCTTCATCCAGCGCTCGGCCGAGCGCTTTGAACACCGCTTCAATCATATGGTGTGTATTGCAGCCGTAGTGGACGATGACATGCAGCGTCATCCGCGCTTCAAGCGCCAGCTTCCACAGAAATTCGTGCACCAGCTCCGTCGAGAAGCTTCCGACCTGCTGCGACGGATATTCGGCGCGGTATTCAAAGTGCGGCCGGTTGCTCAGATCAATAACAACCTGCGCAAGCGCCTCGTCCATCGGCACAAATACGCTGGCATACCGCTTAATGCCCCGTTTGTCGCCAAGCGCTTCCCGGATCGTCTGCCCAAGGCAAATGCCGATATCCTCAACGGTATGATGGTCATCGATGTCCACATCTCCGCGCGCTTCGACCTTCAAATCAAATTGTCCATGCTTCGTGAACAGATCAAGCATATGGTTCAAAAATGGCACATCGGTCTCAATTTCCGCCGCACCGGTACCGTCTACGGAAAAAGCAAGCTTAATATCCGTTTCATTCGTTGTCCGCACCACCTCGGATGCGCGTTTGACGTTATCCGCCATTATAACCCTTCTCTCATCGATAGTTTAGAGATTGTCGAAGCATCATTGAAGGTTACCTTCCAGGCATTGCATCGTAAGCTTAGCCCTTTTCCTTCTCCAGCCGCACTTCGATGGCGCGGGCATGGCCTTCCAGTCCTTCATGGCGCGCGAGCGTCATGATCTGTTCACCGCTGCGGAGCAATGCGTCCTTACTGTAGTGGATCAGACTGGATTTCTTTATAAAATCGTCGACGTTAACCGGCGAGGAGAAACGGGCCGTGCCGTTCGTCGGCAAAATATGGTTCGGTCCGGCAAAATAATCGCCGACCGGCTCCGAGCTGTAAGGACCGATAAATATTGCCCCTGCATTCTCAATCCGCCCGAGCAGCTGCATCGGATCGGCGGTCATAATTTCAAGATGCTCCGGCGCCATCCGATTGATGATATCAACACCTTGATCAATCGACTGCACGAGCAGAACGGCACCGTATTGATCGATCGACTGCCGTGCGATCGCCTCGCGCGGCAGCTCCGCCAGCTGGCGCTCCACTTCCGCGGCTACCGCTTCCGCTAACAGCCGGGAAGGCGTCACGAGAATCGCGGAAGCCATCTCATCATGCTCAGCCTGCGACAACAGATCGGCCGCCACATAGACCGGATCGGCGCTGTCGTCGGCCAGCACGGCGATCTCGCTCGGTCCGGCAATGCTGTCGATGCTGACGGTGCCGAACACCGCGCGTTTCGCGAGCGCCACATAGATGTTGCCGGGCCCGGTTATCTTATCGACCGGCTTAATGCTTTCCGTCCCGTAAGCCAGCGCCGCAATCGCTTGCGCCCCGCCGACGCGATACATTTCCTTCACTCCGGCTTCCGCTGCCGCGACGAGTATATAGGGATTGATCCCTTCCTGACCGGCGGTCGCGGGAGGGGTCACCATGACAATTTCCGGTACGCCGGCCACTTGCGCCGGAATGACGTTCATCAGCACGGATGAAGGATAAGCCGCTTTGCCGCCGGGAACATAAACGCCCACCCGCTTCAACGGGCGGATGATCTGTCCGAGCATCGTGCCGTCCGGCTGCAGATCCATCCACGAATTCCGCTTCTGCTTCTCATGGAACACGCGAATATTGACAGCCGCCTCGCGGATCGCTGCAAGGAAATCCGCATCGACACGGTCATACGCCGCTTCGATCTCCTCCAATGTCACGCGCAGCTTTGTTGCATCCAGCTTTACCCGGTCATGCTGTTCGGTATACCTGAGCAGGGCCGCATCGCCTTCGGCACGAACCGCATCCACGATCTCTCGAGCCGTCTCATTCTGTTCCGGCGTACCTACTTCCACCTCACGGCTTAATTTGAATTGTTCTGCAGCCATAATGCGCATACTTCTCATCTCCTCCGCCGAATCAGATCTTCGCTGCAACCGTCGTTTGCAGCAGGTCGCACAAGCTTTGAATTCTATCGTTCTTCAACCGGTAGCTCACCCGGTTTGCAATCAGCCTGCTCGTAATTCCGAAGATCGTTCCCATCTCCACCAATCCGTTCTCCCGGAGCGTCTGACCGGTCTCCACCATATCGACGATGCGGTCGGCCAGCCCGATGAGCGGAGCAAGCTCAATCGATCCGTTCAGCTTGATAACCTCCACCTGCTGCCCCTGCTCGCGAAAATATTGCGAAGCGACATTAGGATACTTCGTCGCGACCCGCGGGTTGATCGCCGGCTTCCAATCCGGCAGTCCGATCACCGACATCCGGCATTTCGCGATGCCGAGATCAAGAAGCTCGTAGACGTCCTTGTTTTCCTCCATCAGCACATCTTTGCCGACGATGCCGATATCGGCAACGCCATATTCGACATAAGTCGGTACGTCGACCGGCTTCGCCATAATAAATTCCATTCCCGCCTCCGGAAGCTCGATGACCAGCTTGCGCGTGTCGTCGAAATCGCTGGGGATCGGCAGCCCCGCTTCCCGGAACAGCTTTGACGCCTGCTTATAGATCCGCCCCTTGGGCATGGCCACCTTTAGAGTTTCGCCTCGTTGCTCCTTCATGATTTGCCACCTTCCCAAGATAACTCGCCGTTCTTAAAGGAGACAACCTTCGAATACGCTGCGCCTTTATAAACAACCGGCAATTCTTCGCCGCGCGTGTGCAGCGTCTCCCAGGCCGGCCAATCGTCTACCTTCTCGGTAACGGCAATCGTTCCCTCATCGCGATAGCGCCGGGCTTCCGAGAGCGCGACCGTCCGGCTGCCGGAATCGTAGCCGATCAGCACCCGCTGCCGCTCTTGCACCATCTCATCGCGGGCCAGCTCCAGAATCCTGGTCGTCTTGAGAGCGAATCCCGTTGCAGGCGCCGGACGTCCGAACTGCTTCAATAAATTATCGTACCTGCCTCCGCTGACAACCGGAAATCCGAGATCGGCCGCATAACCTTCAAATGTCATTCCCGTGTAATAGGTAAAATCTCCGATCATCGTCAGGTCAATTAGCACATGTTCGCATACGCCGTAAGCCTTCAGCACTTCCCAGATTTCACATAAGTGACGAATGGAATTCTGTGCGGTAGGATTGCCGCTTAATTGCAGCGCCTGCTCACAGATCTCCTGACCGCCGCGCAGCCTCAGAATCCCTTCCAATTCCTGCTGCAGAGACTCGTTCAGCTCCAGTCTGCGCAGCTGTTCGCGATAACCGACATAATCCCGCCCCAGCAAGCAGGCTTTCAATTGCTCCTGCGCTTCGAGGTTGCCATTCAACGTTTCTTCGAACAAACCGTTTAAGAAACCGACATGGCCGATGGCAATTTTGAACCGGTCCACCCCCGCCGCTTTAAGCGATGCGATCGCGAGTGCGACCACCTCGGCATCCGCGTCTGCGGAAGGATCGCCGACAAGCTCCAAGCCGGTCTGAAAAAACTCCGCCTCCCGCCCGGCCTCTTCCTCTATGGCGCGAAAGACGTTCGAATGATAAGACAACCGATGCGGAAACGGAGACTCCTTCAACAGCGAAGCCACCACCCGCGCGATCGGCCCGGTCATGTCGGAGCGGAGCACCAGCGTCGTACCGCGGTTATTAAGAAGCTTGAACAGCTTTTGATCCGACGTAGCGCTTGCAATTCCTACCGTATCGTAATATTCCATCGTCGGGGTCATAATTTGCTCATAGCCCCAGCTCCGCATGCAGTCAAGTACTTGCCTCTCAATGTGCCGCAGCCGGGACACCTCATGAGGAAGATAATCTTTGACGCCGATTGGTTTTTCAAACACTTTTGGTTTCGACAATCCGTTCACCCACAGACACTTTAGTATATTAACGTGCTACCATATTACCATACTGCCAAAATAAAGAGTTTAGTCGTTATATTAACATGGAAATTATACATCGTCAACCGGCAATCTCGGTAATAACCAATCAAGCTTACCTTCTTCTTCTCTCTAAGTTTCACCTCTCTATGGGACATTCATCCACACGCATTTGTCTCCCTTCCCATAACCTAGAATTAGAGTCGGGAGAGGAGGGGAAGAATCAATGGGTTACCCGGTAGGGGCAGGTGTTGGTGCCGGCGGTTGTTTCGGCTTCACTAGTGTAGGTGTTATTCTTGTATTGTTTATTTTGCTCGTGATCGTCTCTCGTTGGTGCGCGTAACTTAACTTCAATCCCTTAGGCCATCGGCAGTGATCCGGTGGTCTTTCCCGCTTTAGAACGGAGGTGAAATCTTGAAACTGATCTCGCAATATCCTTGTACGGCCGAATTGATTCAACCCTACTGCGGGCGGCAAGTCGTTGCCGTTACTCATTACGGGGATACGATAACGGGAGTTATAGATCGGGTCAGCGACGGAATCGTTTACTTTAGACCCGCCGGCGCTCCGCAAGCGGCGATCCGGTCGATGCAGCGTAAGGTGTTGTCACATTCGAAGGTAAGGAAAATCCGGAGCAAAAAAAAAGCGACGAACCGGAACATTACGATTTCCGGGAAGCTTTCCGGCAAAGCAAAGACAAGCGCTTGGGGATTTGGTTACCCCGGCTTCGGCTTTGGCTTTCCGGGCTTTGGCTTAGGCGCTGCGGCCTTGGCTTTTACAATTCCTTTAATATTGCTCGCCGCTTTGTTTGCCTGGTAGCACACCAGCGGAAGAAGCCTCCGGCAACCGCGTTATATCGGCATCGGAGGCTTCTCGTCGCGCTTTAATTCCCGTATCGGATTGCCGCCGACAAATGCGTATGCCGGAACATCCTTATGGACAACCGAGCCGGCCGCAATCACGGCATGATCGCCTATCGTAACACCAGGCAGAATAGTCGTATTTGCGCCGATCATGACGTGATCGCCGATGCGGACAGCGCCTAGCCTGTACTCCTTGATCAAATATTCGTGGGTAAGAATCGTTGTGTTATATCCGATAATCGAGTTGTCCCCAACCTGTATTCGTTCCGGGAAAAATACATCCACCATCACCATTAGAGCAAAGGCCGTATGGCGCCCGACCTGCATGCCGAGCACATGGCGGTAAATGGCATTTTTCCACGGCAAGACCGGACAATACCGCGCCAATTGAATACATATGAAATTCCGTACCGCTTTCCACGGACTAACGGTTCGATAGACCTGCCAAAGCGCGTTCGGTCCCTCAACCGGATACCGTTCAACATTTCTCAACCGTTCTCCCGCCCTATTCCGACGATTTCATACAAATCCACCATATCGTAGAGCATATATTTCGCTCCGGCCTCCCACAGCGGCTTTTCCCCTTTCAAGGACCAAGCGACGCCTACAGGGATTGCACCGGCCGCCCTGGCTGCCTCCATATCGACTCCGCTGTCGCCAACCATTAACGTTCTTGAAGGATCGGCATCCAACTCCTTCATCGCTTTAAGCACGGGTTCAGGATGCGGCTTCGGATGATTCACATCGTCAATTGTGATGACGGATGACATCCAATCCCCCAAACCGACATATTTTAAACCGCGTTCGGTCGTCAGCCGCATTTTCGTCGTCACCACACCCAGCTTCAGTCCGTCATCATAGAGCCTTTTTACAACTTCAAGCACGCCCGGAAACGCACATACCAGCTCATCGTGAAGGTGCAGGTTCATTTTACGGTATTCGGCGACAAGCGCATCTACATCATCTTGGCCGGAGAACTGCCGCATCTGGTCCGTTAACGGTTTTCCCATGCTGGGTATGATATGCTCTCTCCCAAATTCGGGAGCGACGTAATCCTTTAACGCATGCATGAACGACTGGATAATTAATTCATTCGTATCTAGGATGGTGCCGTCCAAGTCGAATAACACCGTATCAATTTTTCTCGTCATCTGCCTTCTCCTTGCCGGACGGTTCTTCTGTTGCTTCAGCCGATGCGTCCTTCTTGTCCAATTCTGCGATTGTCTCGGGATCCGCCGGCTCCGTCCCGGCTTCGGACGCCTGTAAAGCTGCAGTGTGTTTACTTGAAACGATCGGGTCGGCATATTTTGCCAGCTCCGGACCGGTTATACGGCGTATAATTATGAACGCTATACCCGCCAGGATAAGCAAAATGGCCACAACCTGGGAAATCCGCACATTGCCGTACCCCGGGTCAAGATATCCGGCTTCGAAAACGCCGGTCATAGGCGACCACAATCCGGCAACAATCGACTCCAGCCAGGAAGGGCCTTGAAAGGCCAGGCTGTCCGTCCGAAGCCCTTCGATATAAAACCTTCCGATCGAATACCAAATAAAGTAGATTGCGAACAGCTCCCCCGCACGAAGGAACGATTGCCGCCTTATGACGAACAACAGGACAAGGCCGATCAAGCTCCACATGGATTCATATAGAAAAGTAGGGTGATGGAAGCTTCCTTCGCCGGTCAGCGGATTCACGACCCACATTTGATCGACAATCCACGACGGAAGATTCAGCGTACCGCGAAGAAACCCTTCGGTAGTCGGCCCGCCATATGCTTCCTGATTGACATAATTGCCCCAGCGGCCGATCATTTGTCCTGCAATCAACGATGGCGCGCATATGTCGGCAATGCGCCAGAAATTATAGCCTTTATAACGGAAATAGAAAATGCCGCATATGATTCCGCCGATTAATGCGCCATAAATGGCGATTCCGCCGTTCCATATCTGGATAATGCCAATCAAGTTGTCCTTGTACTCGTCCCACTTGAACGCCACATAATACAGCCTGGCCCCGATTATAGCCGACGGCACGCCGAGCAGCAGCAAATCCATGAAGAAATCCGGTGTTATACCGAACCGTTTTCCTTCCCGGATGGCGAGCAGCAACCCCACCAGCGCGGCACTACCAAGGATGATACCGTACCAATGGATACTGATCGGACCCAGCGAGATGGCGACAGGATCGATTCTAAACATATACATGCTATTATTGCCCCTTTTTTTTCGTATGGAATTTGTAAATATTCAATACGGTCTTACCGGGCCCCGCTAACTTACCCCACAAAGTGAAGCCTATTCTAAGCAGCTAATTCCGTCCGCATCGAGCCCAAAGCTCGATCGGCGTCTAAACTTTCCGCTAATGGCGGTCATGCTACCTGAATGACTTCGATAGAAGCTTATACATTACTTTGCGGGGACCCCAAATGATTATCGGAATATGCTTCGAAGTATCACGTCACTTTCGTGGGTTATTTTATTCGTAATCGTCAATATCGTCGGTTATCGTCTCCGTGAGCTTGTTCGTAAATTGCAGCGCCGCATTGTACCCCATACGCTTCAAACGGTAATTCATCGCTGCAACCTCAATAATGACCGCAAGGTTCCTTCCCGGCCGGACAGGGACGGTTACCAGCGGCACATCCGTATCGATAATACGGGTCGTCTCCTCATCGAGCCCCAGCCTGTCGTATTGCTTTTCCTGCTGCCAATTCTCAAGCTTGATCACAACACTGATTCTCTTGCTTGTACGTATGGCGCCGGCTCCGAACAACGTCATCACGTTTATAATACCTAGTCCGCGAATCTCCAGAAGATACCGGATGAGTTCGGGTGCAGAGCCGACCAGCTGTCCATCGGACATCTGCCGGATTTCAACCGCATCATCGGCGACAAGACGGTGGCCCCGTTTCACGAGCTCCAAAGCCGTTTCGCTTTTTCCGATGCCGCTGCTGCCTGTTATAAGCATGCCAATTCCGTAAATATCAACAAGAACGCCGTGAATCGTTGCGGTCGGGGCAAGCTTGTTTTCGAGAAAATTCGTAATCCGGCTGATCAGGCTTGTCGTGGCGTTCGGGCTTCGAAGCACCGGCAGGTTCCGCGCATTCGACTGTTCCAGCAGCTCCAGCGGTGCTTCTTGTCCTCGCGTAATAATAATACATGGTGTCTTCTCATCGCAGAGCTTGGACATCCGCTCCATCCGTTCACCGCTGTCCAGCGTCTGCATAAATTCAAGCTCGGTCTTGCCCAGAATTTGTATCCTTTCGCTAGGATGGTAGTGGAAATAGCCGGTCATTTCCAGGGCAGGACGGTATAAATCATCCACCGTAATCCCTCGTTTAAGCCCGTCTTCTCCCGCCAATATCTCCAGCTGGAACTGCTTCACCAGCTCCGACACCTTTACTCTCTTCGGCATGATGTGGCCTCCCTCATCCCGTCTCAATACAGGACACGATGTTGTTTCTATATTTTCCAATGTAACCATCGTAAATGAATTAAGCGCCGAAATCAATGTTTCCATCCATTTCGGCGCGTTTCCAATAAAAATAGCCGACCATCCGCTTATTCGGACAATCGGCTATTGGATTCAGCCAAGATCTATTATTGGTCAAAAACGCTCAATTCGGATTCCGGATCGAACATATGAATTTTGTTCATGTCAATGGCAAGCTTAACGGTTTGCGCTTCCTTCACTGCGGAGCGTCCGTCTACACGAGCGATTACCGTGTCATTGCCCAGACCATTCAGGTACAGATACTTCTCATGACCCAGGTTTTCCGCTACATCAACATGCGCAGTTACAACGCTGTTCGGCGATGCTTCAAGGAATACAGGCTCATCATGAAGGTCTTCAGGACGGATACCGATGATAACCTCTTTACCGATATATCCCTTCTCGCGCACGATTTGCGCTCTTCCTTCAGTCAATGTTACATCAATTCCCGTTGTTTTGAAGTTTACGTTACCGCCTTTCTCGGACACTGTGCCGCGAATGAAGTTCATCGCAGGCGCACCGATAAAGCCGGCTACGAACATATTTACCGGATGGTTGTACAGCTCTTCCGGAGAAGCGGCTTGTTGAATAAAGCCGTCTTTCATAACTACGATCCGGTCACCCATCGTCATAGCCTCAATCTGGTCATGCGTTACATAGATAACGGTTGTTTCAAGACGTTTGGCCAGCTTGCTGATCTCCGCCCGCATCTGACCGCGAAGCTTCGCGTCCAAGTTGGAAAGAGGTTCGTCCATCAAGAAAACTTGCGGCTCACGTACGATCGCGCGGCCCAAAGCGACACGCTGGCGCTGACCGCCGGAAAGCGCTTTTGGTTTGCGTTCAAGCAAGTGTTCGATATCAAGAATTTTAGCGGCTTCACGAACGCGTTTGTCGATATCCGCTTTTTTGAATTTACGAAGTTTCAAACCGAATGCCATGTTTTGATAAACGTTCATGTGCGGATACAAAGCGTAGGATTGGAATACCATCGCAATGTCGCGATCTTTCGGAGCAACGTCGTTCACAAGACGCTCGCCGATGAACAATTTACCTTCGGAAATTTCCTCCAGACCGGCGATCATCCGCAGTGTCGTCGATTTACCGCAACCGGACGGACCAACCAATACCAAGAACTCTTTGTCCTTAACATCTAAGTTAAAATCAGTTACAGAAGCGGTTTCCGAACCGGGATATTTTTTGTACACATGCTCCAAACGTACGCCTGCCATTTGCATTTCCCCCTAAACAATTGGTTTTCGATCTACAACTATCTTATCTCAGACGCAAGCGTATGACTATGCACAAACTTTACAAAAAAACTACTTCCATTTCGTAACTTTGTACAATAATAATATAATTTTCACTAGAACGGCTTCGCTGAACACTCGCACATCCAGTCCGGTTTCCTGCTTCAGCTTGTCAAGACGATATAACAGCGTATTCCGGTGTATATATAATTTTTTCGCCGTTTCGCTGACATTACAGTCCAATCCGAAAAAGGTCTCCAAGGTCATCAATATTTCCGGCTCGAGCATGACATCGGAACGGTTGAGCAGCTGCTCCATAAAACGGCCTCTTTGATGTTCCGGAATACTGTTAAGCAGCCGCTCCAGGTGCAGTCGCCACGGCAAATGAATATTGGCGCCGACGTGGAATTTCCGGCCCAAATATACCGTTTCCCTGAGTAAGGTCGACGTTTCGATAATGGATTTGGCCGGTGTCCCCGGATGGCCGACGGCAAGGTGGCACTCGCCGATCCATTCGCTGGCCAGCATGCCATGAAGTCCGGAGCACATGGAAGCAAGAAGCTCTTCTTCCGACTCCTCCGATTCTTCGTTCCGTTCATCATTGTCCGCATCGTGAAGAAGTGAAGACGGGCCAAGAATCAGCCATTCCTGTTCCTTTAACGGAATAAGCAAAACCTCTTCTTCAAAGAAGGATTTTAAGAGCTTTTCCAGCTCTGAATATGCATTCTTACGCGGGGCTTGTTCACTTACAAGCAGGAAAGGGATCATTTCGGAAAACAACCGGCCGCCCATCGTCAACGAATCAGGCACTTCGCTTTGAAGCTCTCCCTTTTCAACCTCAGCCGTAATCCACTGCCCCAGTTCTTCGGCAAGCCTTTCCGGTTCATGCATCATATTCACTCTGGAAGGACGGAACTGTCCGAGTGACCATTCAATAAGCGCTCGCTCCGTGTCCTTCAAGTGATTGGCTTCGATCTCCAATACGTCTATGTTTTTTCCGTCCGTCCGGATGCAGAACCATATATAATCGCCGGTGCAAATGCTTGTCCCCGTTTGAATCGAAGTAGCGCCTTCCTTGTCATGACTTGTCGCTTTACGCCATTCGCTCGTTTTCACCTGCTTCATTTGAAGCGGGCTGTCCAATATCTCCTTTAACTGCTCTACCCACTGCATACCGCTCATTTATGCCGATTCCCCTATCCGCTTTAACCGCTTTTCGTTATTGTATCATAACGCTGCAGGACGAATAAACGGTTATTGCCGCATTACCAGCAGGATTACAATAGACAGCAGGGAAAATAGCGCCGCGACAAGATAAAGAAACGATACGGTTTGAATCTGATTTAACCCCCATCTCATCAGAATATGGTGGGTATGCAGCTTATCCGCTTTGTGCAATCCGTTTCCCTTTACCAACCGGCGCAGCATGACAATAACCGTATCCAGAATGGGAAGTCCGAGGGCCAGCAAAGGGACGGCCGTTGCAACAAGCGTCGTGCTCTTGAATGCACCGTCGACTGCAATAACTGCGAGCGTATAGCCGAGAAACGTCGCTCCTGCATCGCCCATAAAAATACGTGCCGGGTAAAAATTGTAGATGAGAAAAGCAATGCATGCTCCAACTAATATAACGGCCAGCAAAGCGGTTCCTGTCTGCCCTTTCATCAATGCCGCAACAAATAAAGTTATCGACGAAAATGTAGCCACGCCCGATGCAAGTCCGTCTACACCGTCAATAAAATTGACCATATTGATCAACGCAAAAATCCAAACTACCGTGGCAATGACCGACACTCCTTCCGGAAAAAAAATCATACGCCCCGGTCCAGGATCGGTAATGCCGGCAATTCGTATATCTGCCATGACCGGAACTATGGCTGCCGCCGTATAAACAAGGACGCGAGGCCAGACCGGAAAATCGAAGCCTTTGGTTTTGGCACGGTCATCAACTAACCCGATCGTTACCAGCAGGAGTCCCCCGATTGCAATCGATTGACTTAGGGGAGTGCCCCCTTCGCATATATAAAATGCGGCAACAATGCCAATATACAACGCCGCTCCGCCAAGCAGCGGAATAGGAACCGAATGGATTTTCCGTGCTGTCGGACGATCCACAAATCCGATCTTGAGCGCGGTTCTTCGGAGTACAGGTACGGACACAAATACAATGGTAAAGCTTATTACAGCCGCCAAAATGTAATTCATTGATGCACCTCCTTGCGGCAATCTAATGATTTTTTTTATTGTACCCTTCCATGCTTTTGCCTAGACCAGCGGGAAGGAAATAAAAAAACTCCTACGGATTACCGTAAGAGTTTCGTTATTATGTAATGGTGAGCCATGAAGGACTCGAACCTTCGACACCCTGATTAAAAGTCAGGTGCTCTACCAACTGAGCTAATGGCTCTTGATGAAATGGTGGAGGGCGATGGATTCGAACCACCGAACTCGTAAGAGAACAGATTTACAGTCTGCTGCGTTTGGCCACTTCGCTAGCCCTCCATGTTAAATCAAGAGAAAATAATGGTGGCTCGGGACGGAATCGAACCGCCGACACGAGGATTTTCAGTCCTCTGCTCTACCAACTGAGCTACCGAGCCACATACAATATTCAGTTAAATGGCGGAGCTGACGGGATTCGAACCCGCGGTCTCCTGCGTGACAGGCAGGCATGTTAGGCCTCTACACCACAGCTCCATAAGGTCAAAAAAATGGTGGACGCTGACGGGATCGAACCGCCGACCCTCTGCTTGTAAGGCAGATGCTCTCCCAGCTGAGCTAAGCGTCCATATAAGGTTGGTAGCGGCAGAGGGGATCGAACCCCCGACCTCACGGGTATGAACCGTACGCTCTAGCCAGCTGAGCTATGCCGCCACACTTATAGTTCCCTGCTTGTCCGTAAACAAGGGGATTATCAGGAGCGTTGCGCCCTGAAAACCGGATGCGAAAGGATACAGAAACATTAGCTGTTTAAGTTTCAACGGTTGTATTAGGATAAGCCCTCGACCGATTAGTATTCGTCAGCTGCACGCATTGCTGCGCTTCCACCCCGAACCTATCAACCTGGTCGTCTTCCAGGGGTCTTACTAAATTGGGAAATCTCATCTTGAGGGGGGCTTCACGCTTAGATGCTTTCAGCGCTTATCCCGTCCGTACATAGCTACCCAGCGGTGCTCCTGGCGGAACAACTGGTACACCAGCGGTACGTCCATCCCGGTCCTCTCGTACTAAGGACAGCTCCTCTCAAATTTCCTACGCCCACGACAGATAGGGACCGAACTGTCTCACGACGTTCTGAACCCAGCTCGCGTACCGCTTTAATGGGCGAACAGCCCAACCCTTGGGACCTACTTCAGCCCCAGGATGCGATGAGCCGACATCGAGGTGCCAAACCTCCCCGTCGATGTGGACTCTTGGGGGAGATAAGCCTGTTATCCCCAGGGTAGCTTTTATCCGTTGAGCGATGGCCCTTCCATGCGGTACCACCGGATCACTAAGCCCGACTTTCGTCCCTGCTCGACTTGTAGGTCTCGCAGTCAAGCTCCCTTATGCCTTTGCACTCTTCGAATGATTTCCAACCATTCTGAGGGAACCTTGGGGCGCCTCCGTTACACTTTAGGAGGCGACCGCCCCAGTCAAACTGCCCGCCTGACACGGTCCCTCCACCCGATTCAGGGTGGCAGGTTAGAACTCCGATACGATCAGGGTGGTATCCCAACGGCGCCTCCCTTGATGCTGGCGCACCAAGCTCCTAGGCTCCCACCTATCCTGTACAGATCGTACCAAAGTCCAATATCAAGCTGCAGTAAAGCTCCATGGGGTCTTTCCGTCTTGTCGCGGGTAACCTGCATCTTCACAGGTATTAAAATTTCACCGGATCTCTCGTTGAGACAGCGCCCAAGTCGTTACGCCATTCGTGCGGGTCAGAATTTACCTGACAAGGAATTTCGCTACCTTAGGACCGTTATAGTTACGGCCGCCGTTTACTGGGGCTTCGGTTCACAGCTTCGGATTGCTCCTAACCGCTCCCCTTAACCTTCCAGCACCGGGCAGGCGTCAGCCCGTATACTTCGCCTTACGGCTTCGCACAGACCTGTGTTTTTGCTAAACAGTCGCTTGGGCCTTTTCACTGCGGCCCCCTCGGGCTATTCACCCTACCGAGGCACCCCTTCTCCCGAAGTTACGGGGTCATTTTGCCGAGTTCCTTAACGAGAGTTCTTCCGCGCGCCTTAGCATGCTCTGCTCGCCTACCTGTGTCGGTTTGCGGTACGGGCACCTTCGCCTGGCTAGAGGCTTTTCTCGGCAGCCGGAGCTCATGACCTTCGGTACTGTAATTTTCCCTCCCCATCACAGCCTAGCCTTATCGATATGCGGATTTGCCAACATATCAGCCTCACTGCTTGGACGGACATCCATCGGTCCGCGTCACTACCCTTCTGCGTCACCCCATTGCTCATAACGGCTTACGGTGGTACAGGAATTTCAACCTGTTGTCCTTCGACTACGCCTTTCGGCCTCGCCTTAGGTCCCGACTTACCCTGAGCGGACGAGCCTTCCTCAGGAACCCTTAGGCTTTCGGCGGACAAGATTCTCACTTGTCTTTTCGTTACTCATACCGGCATTCTCACTTGAATGCAGTCCACCAGTCCTTCCGGTCTGACTTCAACCCGCATTCAACGCTCCCCTACCACTGTACTTACGTACAATTCATAGCTTCGGTGGTGTGTTTAGCCCCGTTACATTTTCGGCGCAGAGTCACTCGACCAGTGAGCTATTACGCACTCTTTAAATGGTGGCTGCTTCTAAGCCAACATCCTGGTTGTCTTTGCAACTCCACATCCTTTCCCACTTAACACACACTTGGGGACCTTAGCTGATGATCTGGGCTGTTTCCCTCTTGACAATGGATCTTAGCACTCACTGTCTGACTCCCGGTTATAAGTCTATGGCATTCGGAGTTTGACTGAACTTGGTAACCCTTGGCGGGCCCCGCATCCAATCAGTGCTCTACCTCCACGACTCTTACACCGAGGCTAGCCCTAAAGCTATTTCGGGGAGAACCAGCTATCTCCGAGTTCGATTGGAATTTCTCCGCTACCCCCACCTCATCCCCGAATTTTTCAACATTCGTGGGTTCGGGCCTCCAGTGCGTGTTACCGCACCTTCACCCTGGACAGGGGTAGATCACTCGGTTTCGGGTCTACAACCACGTACTCATTCGCCCTATTCAGACTCGCTTTCGCTGCGGCTACGGCTCTCCACCTTAACCTTGCACGTGATCGTAACTCGCCGGTTCATTCTACAAAAGGCACGCCATCACCCCTATAACGGGCTCTGACTTCTTGTAAGCGCACGGTTTCAGGTTCTTTTTCACTCCGCTCCCGCGGTGCTTTTCACCTTTCCCTCACGGTACTGCTTCACTATCGGTCACCAGGGAGTATTTAGCCTTGGCAGATGGTCCTGCCGGATTCCTACGGGGTTTCTCGTGTCCCGCAGTACTCGGGATCCGTCTCGGAGGGTGCTCGCTTTCGACTACAGGGCTGTTACCTGCTATGGCGGGCCTTTCCAGACCGCTTCGTCTAACGAACACCTTTGTAACTCCATGTGAGACGTCCCACAACCCCAGGGGGCAA
>CP166298.1:5917500-6027500 GCA_041281825.1 Paenibacillus tarimensis
TTATTCCATTTTCGCTTGCGTTTAGCCTTAAGAGGCGCGAACAACAATGTAGCATATTTATGTCGGCGGAGTCAATAGTTTTTTTTCGTTCAATTACCGCTCATTACATCTGTGCATTATGGCCGGCCTACAATACAACCCACTGCAGGCCGAGAATAAGAAAAATGCCTGGGACGCCAAGAATAACAACTGTAGCTATCGTCATTGGATTTAAGGGGATATATAGATCCGAAATTAAACCGGAGAAATTAAATAAATATAAAACCAACGCGGCCGCCACAAGATGAAGGCCGAACCGTTTAATCATCGACAACGTTATCCTTTGCCGGATAAATACTGCCAACAAAAGAACAAGCGACGTAATAAATACAACCATCCATACGGTTTTCATCCCGCTTCCTCCTGACATAGGGATCTTTGAGCACGACATAGGGATCTTTGAGCATGACATCAGGATCTTTGAGCATGACATCAGGATCTTTGAGCATGACATCAGGATCTTTGAGCGGAGCTCAAAGTCTCTCTGCTTCTCAAAGTCTCTCTTCTTTAAAGTCTCTCCTCTTTATAGTCTCTCCGTTTGCATCGGCCAGGCGACCGGCAAGCTCTTCGCGTGCCTCAGCAGCATTTCATATCTTTTTTCCGCTGCTTCAATGGCGAATATCGCGTAATCCACTTGGTCCTTGCCCAAAGCATACTCGAAGTGACGCTGTGCATTCACCCAATCCCGATGCGCATCATGAATTTCCTTAATTAAACCTTCCGGCAGTTCATTCCTCTCTTCTTTCTCCTGCTCATTAGGATTAGACCACCGCTTCCACCAATTCAGCCATGTCAACCAATTCCTTCCCACACCGATTCCTCCCCGCTTGTCCTGTAATCCGGGTATTCACTATCATCTTATAAATCAGCCCTTCAACTTAGAACCGAATCAAAGATGAAAATTTAATCGTTTTATGGAAAAGAAAGGGATTCCCGCGACTCTTCTCGAATATATTCTCAATCTGGTCTTTCATAAAAGACCTTCAATTCGATCGAGAGAGGATGAAGTTGGATGAAATTCAGCGAGTATACCTATACACGCCCCGATATTCCGAAAATCGGTGAGCGCTTTAATGAATTGCTGGATGCTTTCAATAAAGCAGACAGCTTCGAACAGCAGGATCGGATGATGGCGGATATTAACAAGTTCCGCATTGAAGTCCAAACCGAGTGTGAAATTGCATCCGTTCGGCACTCCATCGATACGAACGATCCGTTCTATAAAGCGGAGCAGGATTACATCGATGAAATCAAGCCGATGATTCAGGAGCATGTCACCAACTATTACCGCGCATTAGTAAACTCGAAGTTCAAACCGGAATTGGAGCGCAAGTGGGGAAGCCAAATTTTCCGTTTGGCCGAAATGTCGCTTAAAACGTTCAGTCCCGAAGTGATCGGGGAGCTGCAGCAGGAGAACAAGCTGATTACGGAGTATGATCAGCTCATCGCTTCTGCGAAGATCCTGTTTGATGGCGAGGAGCGGACGTTGTCGCAGCTCACGCCGTTTGAGTTGTCCGCCGACCGGGCGATGAGGCGGCGTGCCGCCGAAGCCAAATCACAGTTTATGGCCGGGCATGAAGATCAGCTTGACCGGATATATGACGATCTGGTGAAGGTGCGTACAAGCATTGCGCGGAAGCTCGGGTTTAACAACTTCGTCGAGCTCGGTTATGCCCGGATGAGCCGCACCGATTATAATGAGGGCATGGTCGCAGGATTTCGGGATCAAGTGCTCGAGCTCATCGTACCGGTTGCCTCAAAGCTGAAAGAGCGGCAGCGGGGCCGGATCGGCGTTGAACGGTTGAATTATTACGATGAAGGCTTCGGCTTCAAATCGGGGAATCCGGCGCCGAAGGGGGATCCGGATTGGATCGTACGAAATGGATCGAAAATGTATGCGGAATTATCGCCCGAAATGAACGAGTTCTATTCGTTCATGCTTGACAACGGTCTGATGGATTTGCTCAGCAAGAAAGGCAAGCAAAGCGGCGGTTACTGTACGTATTTTAGTCATTATGGCGCTCCTTTTATTTTCGCCAACTTCAACGGCACCTCAGGCGATATCGACGTATTGACGCACGAAGCCGGCCATGCCTTCCAGGTCTATGAAAGCCGGCATTATGAAGTTCCGGAATATCATTTTCCAACTTATGAAGCTTGCGAAATTCATTCCATGAGCATGGAATTTTTCACTTGGCCGTGGATGAAGCTGTTCTTTCAGGAGGATACCGATAAATACCGGTTCAAACATCTAGCTGATTCACTGCTCTTTATTCCCTATGGCGCTGCCGTGGACGAGTTCCAGCATTTCGTTTACGAGCATCCGGAAGCATCGCCGGGAGCACGCAAGCAAGCTTGGCGCGATATCGAACGTAAATATTTGCCGCACCGGAATTACGAAGGCAACGATTATTTGGAACGCGGCGGCTTCTGGCATCGGCAAGGGCACATTTTCCACATGCCGTTCTACTATATCGATTATACGTTAGCCCAAATATGTGCTTTCCAATTCTGGAAGCGAATGAACGAGGACTGGCAAACGGCGTGGGACGACTATCTTCATTTATGCCGACAAGGCGGCAGCCGCTCTTTTACGGAACTGGTGAACATTGCAGGTCTTATTTCTCCATTCGAGAAAGGATGCGTGTCATCCGTAATCGGTGAAATCGAGAACTGGTTGAACAACGTGGACGATTGTGCGCTATAACGGCAGGAGCCAAAAAAGCAGCCTTTCCAATGCGGTATCCGCATGAGAAAGGCTGCTTTTCTCCCGCTATTTTCAAACAGCCTGGATGTTTCGAGTTTCAATCGGAACCATCAGGCGGCTTTAGCGACAAGTTGCTTTTTAGCGGGCTAGGAACGGCGACTTTCGCAGAAGGAACATGCCGACTTTTGTCAGTAGTCGGTTCAGTAGTCTAACTCAGCTCCCGTCGTCCTTCCAGCGCTTTCGATAATGTAACTTCATCCGCATATTCAAGATCGCCTCCTACGGGAAGCCCGTGTGCGATGCGCGTGACGCGTATGCCGAACGGCTTGACAAGGCGCGATAAATACATCGCCGTCGCTTCGCCTTCTATGTTCGGATTGGTCGCAAGAATCAGCTCTTGCACCCTTTCGTCGCTTAAACGCCCCAGCAGCTCCGCAATCCGGATTTCCTCCGGACCGATTCCCTCCATCGGCGAGATCGCGCCCTGCAGCACATGATACTGTCCTTGAAACTCCTTTGTCCGTTCCATGGCCACAAGATCCTTCGATTCCTGCACAACACAAATAACGGAGACGTCCCGCGTTTTATCCTGGCATATCCGGCAAGGATCTACATCGGTTATATTGCAGCATACCGAACAATAATGGAGATTACGCTTCACGCTGACCAGTGCTTTGGCAAAATCAATGACGTGATCCTCATTCATACGAAGGACATGAAAAGCCAGGCGTGCGGCGGTTTTGGGACCGATACCGGGCAGCCTGGAAAATGCGTCGATCAGTTTCGCGATCGGTTCGGGATAGTTCAAAAGCGGCAGTTCTCCTTTCAATCATGCCTTCTAAGCGGGCATTAGAAGAGTCCCGGGATTTTCATGCCTCCGGTAAATTTGCCCATATCTTGGTTCGACAGTTCCTCGGCTTTGTTTAACGCATCGTTTACGGCTGTCAATACAAGATCCTGCAGCATTTCCACATCATCCGGATCCACCGCTTCCGGTTTAATTGCAATATTAAGCAGTTTCTTATGACCGTTGGCCGTTACCGTTACTACGCCTCCGCCTGCCGAACCCTCGACCGTCTTGTTCCCCAGCTCTTCCTGTGCCTTTAGCATTTGCTCCTGCATTTTCTTTACTTGCTTCATCATTTGATTCATATTGTTCATGATTGATTCACCTCTTCGTCAAATTTGAAATCACTATTCCCGCTCGTCCGTAACGACAACCAGATCTTCACCGAACAGCTTGACCGCCTCTTCAACCCATTCCGGACGCCCGGGTCCTTCCCGGGGGTCGTCCGATTGCAGCTCAAACGGCTCGTCAGCGGAAGCTTCGGGCTGCCCTTCGGCTGCGGTCATCCAATCCTTCAACATGACCGTCGCAAAAGTCACGTCCCGTTTAAAAACTTCCCGCAGCACCCGCTCAATCACTTCGCGGTTGGCGGGCTTCTCCGTCGTTTCCCGATGGATCGTATTCTTGAATGCGATAAGAACGGTGTTGTCCGCAGCAGAAACGGGATCGCCGTTAATCAGCCAGGCATGAATGGAGATTCCCGCTTCTTTCACACGCTGAAGCACATCGCCCCAGTGCATGCGAATCTCTTGAAAGGCCGGACTGTTTCGACCCGTAACGTAAGGCTCGAGCTTTACGGTTGTCCGGTTTATTCCTCCTGCAGGTTTTCCGCCATTGCCGCGGGCGCCGAATCCGGCACCGCTGCGTGCAGGTGCGCCCGTTCCACCGCCGGGCTGCTGAGCTGGAGCGGATGCAGGGACGGCGCCACGCATTAGCTGCTCCAGCTTGCGTTCAAGCGATTCGACTTTCTGCTTTAACAGCGAGATTTCACCCGAAGAAGCCGCTGCATCAGAACGGGCTTCACTTCGAGCTTCGGCCGCGCCGCTTTCCGGCAATGTACATATTTTCATCAAGGCAACTTCGAATAGCGTCTGCGGCTGCAGAGCATGTTTCATTTCCACCTGATATTGATGAAGCACATCGATCATCCGGAACAACCGGTCCCGCTCATAAGCCTGCGCCATCTGACGAAATCGCTCGGTGTCAACGATGCGCTCGGTCATCGATTTGCCATCAGGAACAAGCTTGATCAGAATCAGGTCTCTAAAGTAATAAACAAGATTCTCCAGGCATTTATCCGCACTTTTGCCCGCATGCATTAAGCCTTCCACAATCGGCAGTACGGCCGCTACATCCCGCTTTTGTACCGCCTCGGCCAATTGGGCGAACTGCTCGGAGGCCATTCCGCCCGTCACGTCGACCGCATCGTCCAGCGTCAGCCGCCCTTCCGAAAAAGCGGCGACCTGCTCCAGCAGACTTATTGCATCGCGCATGCCGCCATCGGACAAGCGGGCGATGTATACGAGCGCATCTTCATCCGCCTGCATACCCTCTTCATCGCAGATTCGGCGAAGCCGACCAGTCTGCTCCTCCAGAGACACTTGGCGGAAATCAAAACGCTGACAGCGAGAAATAATCGTAGCCGGCAGCTTATGCGGCTCGGTTGTTGCAAGAATGAACACGACATGCCCCGGAGGCTCCTCCAATGTCTTGAGCAAAGCATTGAACGCTTCGGACGTCAGCATGTGGACCTCATCGATAATGTAAACCTTATACCTGACCTCGGAAGGGGCATACCGAACTTTGTCGCGTATATCGCGAATCTCATCGATTCCGCGATTCGACGCGGCGTCGATTTCAATGACATCCATAATCGATCCCGATGTTATCCCTTGGCAGGCTGCGCATTCATTACAGGGCTCAACCGACGGCCCATGCTCACAGTTTATGGCCTTCGCAAAAATCTTGGCCGCACTTGTCTTTCCCGTGCCCCTCGGACCGTTAAATAAATAAGCGTGGGAAACACGCTGTTCCCTAATCGCGTTCTGCAGCGTCTGGATTATATGCTGTTGTCCAACCATATCCTGAAACGTCTGGGGACGCCAGGCTCGATACAAGGCGATATGGGACACGCGAATCGTTCCTTTCGAATCTTAACGTTGTTCTATTATACACTATCATCCTTGGATGCGGAAACGGTTCCCGCCTCTTTTCGGCCCGGGAACCGCTCACGACTAATTTTTCAGGCCTTCATTCCGTGTCTTAACGCCCTTCACTATGCAATGTCTGCTTCTCATCCACCGAGCATGGAATACTGACGGTAAATGTGGTTCCGGTGCCTTTTGTAGAAACGCGGATTCCTCCGCCCATATCGTGAATAATTCGTTGGCAGACGGATAAGCCAAGACCGGTACCATTCTGCTTCGTCGTCACGAAGGGATCGAATATTTTTTCGACTATAGACTGCGGAATACCGGGTCCGGTATCGTGAATATCGATATGCACCCATCGGCCGAAACCGAATTCACGCTCAATCCGTCCCCCGACGGTAAGCGTCCCTCCCTCCTCCATCGCCTCAATCCCGTTTTTACAAATGTTAAGAAACACCTGCTTTAACAGTTCACGGTCTGCGATCACTTTAGGCAGCCGCACTTCGGGATCGTAGCGGACCGTAATGCCGTGCAGCAGCGCTTCATTGCCCACGATCGGCATGATGTCCCGCAGCACGGAGCCAAGCTCTATCAGATCGTACACGATATCTTTCGGTTTGCTCAGCAGCAGAAATTCGCTGACAAGGTCATTAATGCGGTTGATTTCAGTGAGCATAATTTCGGTATAACCGTGTTCTTTATCCAACCCCTTTTCTTTTAGCCTGCTTTTAAACATCTGTAGAAACCCTTTAATCGCAGTAAGCGGATTTCGGATCTCATGAGCGGTGCCTGCCGCAATCTGCCCGATCATGGATAGCCGGTCGCTGCGCTGCACCTGCTCCTCGAGCGATCGCAGATTTGATACATCTTTAAATATGACATACGCTCCCAGGAGACGTTCTTCTTCATCTCTTAGCAGATTGGCATCCATCAGCAATTCGCAAATCTCGTCTTCCTGCGTCCACCTGAGCGGATGGTTACGTACGGGAATTTCCTCAATCACCATTTGCTTCAACAGCCGATGTTCAAAAGGCCGCCGGTTAAACAACGAATCCATGCTTCTCCCGACGACATCCTGTTTATTCACTTCAAGGATCCGGCAAGCAAGCGGACTGATATCGCTTACACCGAAGTCGGGTTGAAGCAAAATAACTCCGAGCGTCTCGTCTTTCAGAAAGGTCAGCGCAAACTGCTGCAGAAGATGATGATTTCGAATCGGTCCGGTGTTATACATGACCGCTACATGTAATATACCTGCAGATTGCATATTTATTTCTGAAATAGCCATATCGGCCTCAATTAAACCTCCATCCGCTTTCCGAACCTTGACGACCTGCAATTGAGAGGGGTTATTTCGAGTTGGGAACGGTTTGGCAATGACGGAAGGTTCAATAAAGCGTGAAAAAGCACTTCCTTTAAGCTGCTGCTCCGTAAATCCGGTCTCCTTCTGAAACTGGGCGTTCGATCGTATAATATTTAGATCAGAGTCGGTAAGTATCGCCATCGCATGAGGAAGACTGTCCCATAGAAAATCAAGCAATCCTTCGAATGCCTGGACAGGGTAAAGGGGCTCGCGGTCCATTTGGTTCACCTCTTTAATCCGTTCAACTAATGGAATATACAAAAGGGGTAATATTTCTACGGTAAACTTATTCTCCTCTGTAGGTTCGGATTCCTTCCCAAGCGTCGCGTTTTTCCCTAAACTGGAAAAGAACATCCGCTCTGCATTCAACTGTCGTTGTCGTAATGCAAATCAGATGTTCTTCAATGTTTATATTATAGTGACCGTGCACCCGTCCTTGATAGATGCGACCCAGGCGGCACTTTTGATTCCAGCTCAGTTCAGGCACTCCCCCGGCACATCGGCTGACCTGCTTACGGCTGCTTCCTTCCGGACCTGACCGGGTTCACAAGCGTCGATTGCGGAGGACCTAGATCGTCAACACTGTTCACAAACACCAATCCCTGAATCGGCATAACCTCAGACGGGACTTCAACCCCGCTACAGCGGATTGCGAGCTACAGGGCACCGCTACCTCCCCGTCTAGCACGGCAAAACTAAGTATATCCCATTCTACTTCAATACGCAACCACGGGAAAAAGATAGCACCTTTAGCGACCTAATTCCACATGAATCGTATACCTCGGCATATTGCTTTGCAGCGTAGATTGCGCCAGCGCTTCAAGCTCGGCTGCACGATCCCCGCTCAACCCCTGATCCGGATAAATGGTAACGTAGATGTGAGGGTCAAGGACGCGGAAGCGTGCGTCGCGAATTCCCCCGAGCTCCATCAATTTCTCTTCCATGAATTCCACATCGCTGTTGTAATTAAAATAATTCGGATTCCCCGGAATATTCGGGTTACTGTTGGACAATCCCATATATCCGTCATGACCGTACGTTCTGGGTGCTCCATTCCTTGCTCCGCAGCCTGACAGCCCGCCTACGGCCAACGCCGTCAGCAAAACACCCATGATTACAATGAATAACCCCCGTTTACAACGCTTGAAGCCCCCACACATAAAAAAGCCTCCCTTCTATCCCATAGGATGGCTGAGGGAGGCCCTTGTATTCTGCTAATTTGTGGCAGATCCGGTTATTAAATACCGTATTTCTTTTTGAACTTATCGACGCGTCCGCCGGCATCCACAAACTTCTGCTTCCCGGTAAAGAACGGATGGCATACAGAGCAAATCTCAACACGCAGGTTCGGCTTAATCGAACCGGTCTCGAAGCTGTTGCCGCAAGCACAAGTAACAGTGGTGACGTGGTACGTCGGATGAATACCTTGTTTCATCGCGATCACCTCTTTCTGCCCTGAGTCAACGTGCGGACCCAGAGTTAAATCACACATAAACGGATTATAGCACGAGCCTGATACGGGCGCAATGACTTTATTCTGCCACATCGTTATACCGGCCGTTTAACAGGAGGCACGTGAGTATACGATCCGATAATGACATCCGGGAGCTCCGCTTGAAAGATC
Organism: Paenibacillus tarimensis; assembly: GCA_041281825.1. Classification (GTDB taxonomy): domain Bacteria; phylum Bacillota; class Bacilli; order Paenibacillales; family Paenibacillaceae; genus Paenibacillus_D; species Paenibacillus_D tarimensis_A. The sequence continues at coordinate 5,926,231 of CP166298.1, forward strand.
TCGATCGCCTGCTTCATTCCGTATATCTCCCCCTGCGCTTTAGGAATGAGCGCCAGGTAGCTCTCGGGATCAATATTTAAATTGCGGAGCTGAATGAGCTTTAATCCGGTTCGTTTCGCAAACCCGATCATCGCCTCGATTTCTTCCTCGCGGTCGGTGACTCCGGGAAAAATCAAATAGTTAATCGAAGTGAATACGCCCTTCTCAGCCGCGTAAATAAGGGATTTCTCCACATTGGCAAGCGTATAAGCCCGCGGCTTATAGTAGGCGTTATAATGCTCATCCAGCGCGCTGATGGTACTGACGCGCATTAAATCCAGCCCGGCATCGACAATCGCCCGGATATGGTCGGTTAGACCGGCATTTGTATTGATATTGATATATCCCATCGATGTTTCAGCCCGAGTGCGGCGTATCGCTTCCGTTATGATGGCTGCCTGCGTCGACGGCTCGCCTTCACAACCCTGGCCGAAGCTGATAATCGACTCCGGCGTCCGAAGATGTTCCAGCATGATGTCGACGACTTCGTCCGCGGTCGGCTTAAAATTCATTCTTGTCTGCGGCGCCGGGAATCCGCTGTCGTCGGGCTGCTCGGATATGCAGCCGAAGCAGCCGGCATTGCACGAATAGGATACCGGCACCGCACCTTCCAAGCGTTGCAGGAAGGTGTTGGATGCAGTAAGACATTCGTAGCCGAGCGCACAATGCGAGAGATGCCGATACAGCCGGTTGTCCGGATATTTGGCAAGCAATTCATCCACTTTCAGCTGGAGCTCCCCCGGGTCGCAGTTAAGCGGGTTCCACGGCTCCGGATCGTCGGATTGTGTTGCCGCAACATAGAATGCCCCGTCCTTCCACACCACTGCAGAATAACCGAATAAAGGCAGCTTCTGCGTCTTGTCCGTCTTCACGTAGCCGGGCAACGAAAGCCGAGTAAATCCCTGAGGGAGCAGCGCTCCGACCGCCTGCACATCTCCCGGGACCAGCTGCATCTCTCCCGATTCGGGATCGATTCCAACCGGCCGTGTATACGGCAAGCCGACCAGTGTAGCCCCGTCCGGCAAAGGGATCAGCTCATCCTCCATCAATTCCACGACCATGTCGCCGCTCCGTCCCAGCGCGTGCCATTCGGGATGATCGAACAAGTTGCCGTGTTCGTCTGCGTATACGAGATTCATGGCATTCAACATCCTCTCTAGGATACGGGCGTCGTCCGCACCGGGCGTCTGCCGGTCCCGCCGGTTCCCGTTGAAGGTCTGGACGATGGCTGCCGTTCCGCAATGGCAGATGTATCCAACGAATCAAGAAACTCCCCATTGGTCTTGGAGTCGGCCAACTTCTTCAGGAATTGATCCACAAACTCCATGGAATCGTTCATTCCCTTACGGATTGCCCATATTTTGTCGAGCTCTTCCTTCGTCAGCAGCATCTCTTCCCGTCTCGTACCCGAACGTCTGATGTCAAGAGCGGGAAATATGCGGCGTTCCGCCAGACGGCGGTCCAGATGAAGCTCCATATTTCCGGTTCCCTTAAATTCCTCGTAAATGATGTCATCCATACGCGAGCCGGTCTCAACAAGCGCCGTTGCCAGAATCGTCAGGCTTCCGCCTTCCTCCACATTTCTGGCCGATCCGAAGAACCGCTTCGGCCGGTGGAATGCAGCCGGATCAATACCGCCGCTCAGTGTCCGTCCCGAAGGCGGAACGACCAGGTTGTAAGCGCGAGCCAACCTTGTGATGCTGTCAAGCAGAATCACAACATCCTTCTTATGCTCCACAAGCCGCAGCGCACGCTCGAGGACGAGCTCTGCGACCTTGATGTGATGCTCCGGCAATTCATCGAATGTCGATGCAACCACTTCACCCTTCACGGATCGCTGCATATCCGTCACTTCCTCCGGACGCTCGTCGATGAGCAGCACGAACAATTCGATATCCGGCTGGTTCGTCGATATACTGTTGGCAATTTCTTGTAGCAGCAGCGTCTTCCCTGCTTTTGGCGGCGCTACGATCAAGCCGCGCTGTCCCAGTCCCACTGGAGCAAGAAGATCCATAATTCTCGTCGAAAGATGAGTTGGGGAGGATTCTAATACCAGTTTCTTTTGCGGATAGAGAGGAGTTAACGCTGGAAAATGAAGACGTTCAGCGGCATGGTCCGGATTTTCTCCGTTGACCGCATTGACTTGAAGCAGTCCGAAATATCGTTCGTTTTCTTTAGGCGCCCGGCATTTCCCGGAAACTAAATCTCCTGTTCGAAGATCAAATTTCCGAATCTGGGAAGCTGAAATGTAAATATCCTCCGTACTCGGTAAATAATTGATGGGCCGAAGGAATCCGTAGCCCTCCGGCAAGATTTCCAGCACGCCCTGCATAAACATCAGGCCGCTTTTCTCCGCTTGGGCGCGGAGGATGGCAAAGATCAGTTCTCTTTTCTTCAATTGCCCGTAATAAGGAATTTGAAATTGTTTGGCCAGCTTATACAGCTCGGTCAATTTCAAATCTTCCAGATCTGCGATCTGCAGTTCCGTCATGTTCTCACCACTTTATTCAATTTTCATCCAGCATTGCCGGATTTATTGCTGTCTATTCACTCTCCCGCCAAACATCTGCGCCAAGGCGCCTTAAATTGTCCACGAGAAAGTCATAGCCCCGGTCGATGTACTCAACGCCTGAAATTTCCGTTATACCGTCTTCAACGGTCAGGCCGGCAACCATGAGTGCCGCTCCCGCACGCAAATCGGACGCGCGAACCTTGGCAGCGTTGAGACTGCCGCCTTCAATAATCGCCGAACGGCCCTCCACCCGGATATTCGCACCCATGCGAGTGAGCTCCGGAACATGTTTAAAACGGTTGCTGTATACGTAATCCGAAAGAATGCTGACACCGTTTGCCTGTGTGAGCAAACTCGTCATCGGGGATTGGAGATCGGTAGCGAAGCCGGGATAGACAAGCGCCTTGACATCGACGGATTCATAAGTCTGCTGCCCCACGATCCGAATCGATTCATCCATTTCATAGACATGAACGCCCATCTCTTGCAGCTTGGCGGTCAGCGCTTCCATATGCTTCGGAATGACATTATCAATGAGTACGTCTCCGCGGGTTGCCGCTGAAGCGATCATGTATGTGCCCGCTTGAATCCTATCCGGGATGATGGAATGCCGGCAGCCGTTCAGACGGTCCACCCCTTCAATCCGGATTGTTTCCGTGCCCGCGCCCTTTATCCTGGCGCCCATAGCGTTTAAAAGAGTTGCTACATCTATAATTTCAGGCTCTTTTGCCGCGTTTTCGATGATTGTGAATCCTTTGGCCCGCGAAGCGGCCAACATAATGTTAATCGTTGCTCCGACACTGACAATATCCAGATAAATCTTTGCCCCGCGCAATTCTTTCGCGGTAATTCGAATCGAACCGTGATCGTTGGTCACTTTCGCTCCCAATGCTTCAAAGCCTTTGATATGCTGGTCAATCGGCCTGGGTTCAAAGTTACACCCGCCGGGCATGCCGATAACGGCTTCGCCAAACCGGCCCAAGAGCGCTCCCATTAAATAATAGGAAGCCCGAAGCAGCTTGACCTTTCCGTTGGGCATCGGGATCGACTGCATCGCGGACGGATCGATACGGATCGAATCCCCATTCCATGATACCTTCCCGCCCAGTTGCTCCAATAACTCACAGTAGACAGCCACATCGCTTAGCTGCGGCAAATTGTCAAGCACAACCTCCGACTCAGCAAGCAATGAAGCCGGCAATAAAGCAACCGCGCTGTTCTTTGCTCCGCTGATCTGAACGGTTCCCCGCAGCGGACGCCCGCCGCGTATCATTAATTTGTCCATGTATACGCTAGTCCCCCTACTCAAGCGTAAACGGCTGTCGCCGTCCTCTGGCGAGACAGTAACGTTTCGCGTAGAAATATAAGCTCGTATAAGAGTGAAACTTATACAATCTTATATTTGGAAGAAAACAAACGAAAATCCGCCTCCCAGAGGCTGTAATCCTGATTTCATCGCTTGCCTTGCCGAAGAAAAAAGTATGTACAACGCCGAGACCGGCAGGCGGATTTCATTTGCCCCACAAGTTACGCTTGGTTGTTGCTGCCGAACAGGCGGATTTTTTCCTGGACCACAGCTTTCATCGCTTCGCGTGCAGGCGTCAAGTATTTGCGCGGATCATAAACCGTTGCGTTACCCGCAAGCACCTCTCGAATCGTATTGGTGCATGCAACCTGATTTTCCGTATTTACGTTGATTTTGCCTACGCCGGCTTGGATGGATTGACGGATCGCATCATCCGGGACGCCGGAGCCGCCGTGAAGAACAACCGGTACCGGGATGGCATCGGCTACTTTTTGAATGACATCATAGTGAATTTTCGGTTCGCCCTTATACATGCCGTGAGCCGTACCTACAGCGATAGCCAGGCAATCGACGCCGGTTTCCTCGAAGAAGCGGATCGCCTCGTCCGGCTTAGCCAGACTTGCATGCTCTTCGTCGACGCTGATGTCATCCTCGACGCCGCCGATTGTGCCAAGCTCGCCCTCAACGGATACGCCCATCGCACGAGCGGCTTTAACCACTTCTTTCGTTAAAGCGATGTTCTCTTCAAGCGAGTAATGGGAACCGTCGAACATGACCGAGGAGAATCCGGCACGGATACATTTCATTGCAACTTCAAAGCTGCTTCCGTGGTCGAGGTGAAGCGCGATCGGCAAGCCGGATTTTTTCGCAGCCGCTTCAGCGATCGCAACGGTAAAGTCGATGCCCATATATTTCAAGGCGCCTTCGCTTACACCAAATATAAACGGGGATTTTTCTTCCATTGCGGCTTCAACAATCGCCTGTGCAAATTCCAGGTTATTCATGTTGAATTGTCCGACCGCAAATTTGTTTGCTTTTGCTTTAGGCAAAAATTCATTCATCGATACCAATGGCATGGTACTCTTCCTCCTGTACTGTTTGTCTCAAGCCCGTTCAGACTTGCCATACTGAGTTATTATACCACAACGGTACATGTTTTGGTAAACGCGAAAATAATTTCACCGGTCCATGAGAATAAACTAATTGTTCTAATTTTTCACAAAAAAATAGAGGTCCGTCAGGACCCCACAGCATAAATATTGTTTGATTCGCCGCCGCGCAGCTGCATATTGACGGCAACCCTCATCTCATCGATGTCGAAAGGCTTGGTAAAATGCATCAGTGCTCCGAGATCCGTCGCTTCCTTGATCATGTCGAGCTCGCCGTAAGCAGTCATCATAATGACCTTAATCTCCCGGTTGATCTCCTTAATGTGCTTTAAGATTTCCAAACCGTCCATGCCCGGTATTTTCATATCCAGCAGCACCAGATCCGGGGATTCCTTGCTTACGATTTCAAGCGCAAGTTTTCCGTTGGAAGCTTGAAATGTATGGTATCCTTCACTGCTGAAAACTTCTACAAGGAGCACACGAATGCCGTTCTGATCATCAACAATCAATACCTTCTTCTTGTCCAACTTAAACCCTCCTACAGTGAGCGACGCCTGCGATTTGGTCAACTCTTCCATATTCGTTAATATATTCGCGAGGCCGTCTTCATTATCCTGCTCACAGCTGGAAAAAAAGTAAAAGCTTCCTTAAAGGTGCTATAATTCTTCGGAATATTTCAATGCAGCCTTTACAAAATCACGGAACAACGGCTGCGGACGGTTCGGGCGGGACGTGAATTCCGGATGGAATTGTACCGCCAGAAACCACGGATGCCCTTCCATTTCGACCATTTCGACCAGTCTGCCGTCCGGTGATGTGCCGGAAATGCGCAGACCGGCCTTTTCGATCCGTTCACGGTGTTCATTATTGAACTCATAGCGGTGGCGATGGCGTTCATAGACAAGCTCATCCCCATACGCTTGCCAAGCGAGCGAGCGTTCCCCCACCTTGCAAGGATACAGTCCAAGACGCATCGTTCCGCCCAGATTCTCGATATCCTTCTGCTCCGGAAGCAGGTCAATAACCGGAAACGGAGTGGAAGGATCGATCTCCGAGCTGTTCGCGCCGTCCATCCCCGCCACGTTGCGCGCATACTCAATGACTGCGACCTGCATGCCGAGACAGATGCCGAAGAACGGCACCTTCCGCTCCCGGGCATGCCGGATGGCCACGATCTTGCCTTCAATGCCCCGGTCCCCAAAGCCGCCCGGTACGAGAATCCCATGCACGCCGTGAAGCTTTTCCTCTACATTCCGTTCATTGACCTCTTCCGCATTGACCCAGCGCAGCTTCACTTCGGCATCGGCATCGATGCCTGCGTGGCCAAGCGATTCGACAATGCTGAGGTAGGCATCATGCAATGCGACATATTTACCGACAATGGCAATTTCAGTTGTTTTGCTCAAGGACTTCACTCGTTTGACAAGCTGCTCCCATTCGGTCATGTCCGGCTTGTCCGTCGTCAGCTTCAGGTGGTTGACTACGATGTCGTCAAGCCCTTCCTCTCGCAGATTTAGAGGAACCTCGTACAGCGTCGCCGCGTCGCGGCACTCGACGACCGCATTCGCATCGATATCGCAGAACAAGGCGATTTTACGTTTCAAATCTTCCGAGAGCGGGTATTCCGTCCGGCAAACGATCATGTTCGGCTGAATGCCGATGCTGCGGAGCTCCTTCACACTGTGCTGCGTCGGTTTCGTCTTTACTTCCCCGGCCGCTCGAATATAAGGGATGAGCGTGACGTGGATATACATGACATTTTCCCGCCCGATGTCGCTCTTGATCTGGCGAATCGCTTCGAGAAACGGCAGACTTTCGATGTCGCCGACCGTACCTCCGATTTCAGTGATGACGACATCGGAACCGGCTTCCTTCCCCGCGCGGAACACGCGCTCCTTAATCTCGTTCGTAATATGAGGGATAACCTGAACCGTGCCGCCCAAATATTCTCCCCGGCGTTCTTTCGTAATAACGGAGGAGTATACTTTTCCGGTGGTGACATTGCTGTTCTTGGAGAGATTGATGTCGATAAACCGTTCATAATGACCCAAGTCGAGGTCCGTCTCCGCGCCGTCGTCGGTAACGAACACTTCCCCGTGCTGGTAAGGACTCATTGTACCGGGGTCGACGTTGAGATACGGATCGAATTTTTGGATCGTTACTTTAAGACCTCTGTTCTTCAGCAGCCTGCCGAGCGACGCTGCCGTAATTCCTTTTCCGAGCGATGATACGACGCCGCCTGTTACGAAAATGTATTTTGTCACTGTGATGATACCCTCCAAGCATTATGGTTAAAGTTAGGTTTGCCCAATTCATTGCAAAACATGGGATGCGTATAAATTCAAACAAAAAAAGTGACACCCGCAGCCACGGGGCACTTTTCATCCAACATATATAAAGATTGTGCAAATTCTATAGCCCATGCAATAGTTTACTCTGCCCGTACAGGACTGTCAAGGCTTGAATATAGGCATTATTTATCCTCGTCGCCCTCATCGTCCGCGTCGAAATCGTCATCGGAATCATCGTCGTCACTATCGGAATCGTCAGGGTCTTCATCTTCGGTCTCTTCATTCATTTCTTCGTCATCAAGAGCAACTTCCTCATCGACTTCGGCTTCTTCATCGCCCTCTTCGAACAGATCCTCGGAATCCTCATCGAACAAATCGTAATCCTCGTCATCCGCTACATATGTATCCTCTTCATCTTCTGCGAACAGATCTTCATCATCGTCATCGTCATCATTAATAATACGCGGACGCTTGGCATTGCCGACCGGATCCTCCGAACGTTCAACCGGATACCAGCGCTTGAGTCCCCACATATTGCTTCCAACGCAAGCGAATCGGCCGTCAATATTGATTTCCGTATAGACCTGGGCGATGACCTGGTCAATCTCTTCCTGCGACAATCCGCGAATTTTAGCAATTTCCATCATCAGATCCCGGTAATAAAACGGTGTATTCGCGGACTTCAGCACTTCGAATGCGAGATCGACCATCGGCATTTCCTTTATCCGCTCCGGATCAAGCTTTAACGTGTACTCACTGCTCACAACAATCACTTCCTCTCACGCAAATATATGCTGACCTTCCTTATTTCTGTCCATTATCAAACTATAGTAAAACCTATTTCAGACAAAAAAGCAAGCGCCCAAGTGAAAAGGACGACACCAGACCAGTCCGACTTCCGGGAGGCCTGTCCCGTTCCAGTGAAAAAGCGAAGGACGCGCCTCCGCTTCGACTGTATCCTTTCCGGAAACTCCGCACAGGACTCTTCCGAAATGGTGAGCGTCCTTTCCGGGACCCTCACTTCATCCTATGTCCGAGAATGGTTTTTGACACGGCCTGACGCCTAATTCTGAAAAAAAGGTCTATTGCTCATACAGCTTGGAACGGTTGTTCATAGAATACTTCAGCATGGTCCGTCGGGAGGGGAAGCCAAAGTTGGACACCACCGCTTTTCTCCGTTGGTTGCAAAGTATGACAGCCGATCCGGGCAGCATGGCCAGAAAGCGTATTATTCGCTTCCAGAGTCGGAACGATTACAGGAAATTTGTTGCCGGGTGGTCGGAAATTGCGAAGTCGCATCCTCTAAAGCGAGCGGTGAGACAAATGCCGATCATTCACGCGATCTCCTGCCGGATTCCGGACACTCAGCTGCTGCCGGGGCTGGAAAATCGAATTTGTGTCGAGGACGACCGCCCTGTCAAAGTTCATTCCGTCTTGAAGAAACTGCCTTTTTCAGACAAAGGCATCCCATGGGGCGTGCAGCAAGTCAAAGCCCCTTTCGCCTGGAGCCAGACAACCGGTCATCGGATTAAAATCGGTGTGATCGATACCGGAGTTGACTTCAGCCATCCCGATCTCAAACACTCGTTATCGCGTGGAATCAATCTGCTTAACCGCAGTATGCTGCCGCATGACGACAACGGTCACGGCACGCACATCGCCGGCACAATTGCAGCCGCCAACCAGCCGCAAGGCATGATCGGCGTTGCTCCGCGGGCGATTATTCATCCGGTTAAGGCATTCGACCATAACGGAAGCGCTTTTGTATCCGATATTATACTCGGTATCGAATGGTGCATCCGCAACCGGATTCAAATCATTAATATGAGCTTCGGCATGAAATCGCGAAGCAAATCTTTGCTTACCGCCGTGAGTAACGCCTATCAGGCGGGCGTCGTTATCGTCGCCTCCTCCGGTAATGACGGCAAACGGAAAACAATCGATTACCCGGCCCGGTATCAGCAGACGATATCCGTTGGCGCGACAACCCGGATGAGGCGGGTCGCCCCCTTCAGCAACCGCGGCAGCTATATTGATATCTATGCCCCCGGCGACAAGATCATTTCCGCATGGCTGCGGGGAAAATACAATGAAATGAGCGGCACTTCCATGGCGACCTCGCATGTGAGCGGCGCAATCGCCCTTCTGCTTGCCAGCCGTCCGAATATGCCGCCGTCGGAAATAAAATCGGTCCTGCGGCGTTCGATGCAGCCCTTACGCGGAGCAAAAACCCGCAAAGCAACAGGAGAACTGGATATTATGAAAATGCTGAAAGCCGCTAACCGTTAGGTCTGCGGCTCTCTCTGCATCACGGTGTTACATACGCTCCGGCGCCGATACCCCCAGCAGCCGAAGCACATTGGCAATAACGGTTCGAACTGCTGCAAGCAGCGCCAAACGGGCCAGCGTCTGGTCCGCATCCTCGGTAATGACACGCTCCGCTTTATAATAACTGTGGAATTGGGAAGCCAATTCGTACACATAACGGACCAAACGATGAGGCGCGTATTGCTCCGCGGCTTCATTCACCTCCTGCGGCAGCTCGCCGAGCTTACGCAGCAGGTCGAACTCGGCTTCAGTCTGGAGCTTGCCGAACTGCGTCTTATCCAGTTCCCGGGCCTCGATGCCTTGCTCCGCCGCCTGCCTGAATATGCTGCAAATCCGCGCGTGGGCATACTGCACGTAAAATACAGGGTTTTCATTCGAAGTGGAAATCGCCAGATCCATATCGAAGTCCAGATGCGAGTCCATGCTTCTCATCGTAAAGAAATACCGGATCGCGTCGACGCCGACTTCATCCATCAAATCTTCCATCGTGACCGCCTTGCCGGTCCGTTTGGACATTTTCATCTTCTCGCCGTTCTGGTACAGGCTGACCATCTGGGCGATGAGTACGACCAATTTGTCCGGATCGTTGCCGAGTGCCGCCATGGCCGCTTTGACCCGGGGAATATAACCGTGATGATCGGCGCCCCAAATGTTGAGCATCCGGTCAAAACCGCGCCCGAACTTATCGCGATGGTATGCAATATCCGGCGTCAGATAGGTATAGGTACCGTCGTTCTTCACAAGGACGCGGTTTTTGTCGTCGCCGTACGGCATGGTCGAGAGCCAGGTTGCCCCTTCTTCTTCAAAAACCTGTCCCCGCTCTCGCAGCGCTTCGAGCGCCTGCTCCACCTGCCCGTTTTCATAAAGCGAGGTTTCGCTGAACCAGACGTCAAAGCCGACCCGGAACCTGGCGAGATCGCGCTTGATTTTGTCCAGCTCCCGCTCCAGTCCGAATTGACGGAAGAACGCAAACCGCTCCTGCTCCGGCAGCGACAGCAGCCGGTCGCCCTCCTGCTCCTGAAGCTGCTTCGCAAACCCGACAATATCTTCACCGTAATAGCCGTCCTCCGGCATTTCCGCGTCCAGACCGAGCGCCTGCTTATAGCGCGCTTCAATCGACCTTGCCAGATTGGCCACCTGATTGCCGGCGTCGTTAATATAATATTCCCGAGTGACATTATAACCTGCGAAATCAAGCAGATTGCACAGGGCATCGCCGACTGCAGCTCCGCGCGCATGGCCAAGATGAAGGCTGCCGGTCGGATTGGCGCTGACGAATTCCACCTGCACGCGCTGCCCGCCGCCAGCAGCGGTACGCCCGTAATCATCTCCGGCATTCAGCACTTCGGCAATGACAGGATACAGATAGCTCTTGTCGAGCCTGAAATTGATAAAGCCGGGGCCGGCAATTTCCGCCGAGACGACGGATGCTTTGTCTTTATCTAGATTCGCAAGAATCGCTTCCGCGATTTGCCGCGGGTTCCGCTTGGCCAGCTTCGTCAGCTGCATCGCCGCATTAGTCGCAAGATCGCCGTGGGCTTTTTCCTTCGGCACCTCAAGCACGAATGCCGGCAGCGACTCCGGCTCGACCAATCCCGCCTTGACCACGGCATCCCCAATCGCCTCTTTCAATCTCGCATGAAGATTCTCCAGTACATGTTCTTGTTTGTTCACTTACGCTTCGACCTCCTGAATTCGAAGCCGGATCTGAAACCGGCCGATATGTTGATGATCCATCCACAGCGTATAACTCCAATCTACGGTAACCGGAAGGCGAAATGCCGCCTCTTCTCCGCCTGAAGCCTGCTCGGCGGAGGAGCCCCTTTCGCCCGAAAATGTCAATGAATGCGTCACCGTCTCCATCGCAAACCGTACGTCCCGTGTGCCGTATTCACCCGAACGGCGCTTCCCCAGGGCGAAGGTTTGTTCCGTCTGCACCGTACCGCGGCGCATAATTTTTAATTCCTCCCCGTTCCATCTGACCGTCGTACGGGTCCGCTCCGCTTCGCCTTCGGAGTCTTCCTCATATTGCAAATAAACGGACTTGTTCTTATTGACCCACTCGCCGATATACTCATGCTCCGTTACTTCATCTTCTTGCCGGCTTTCCAGCGCGATGCGCACCTTTCGTTTCATTGATAGCATAAATTTCCCGCTTCCCTTCGATCGGTTGGCTTTTTGTCCAAAGCCCGCTATGATGAGAATAACACAATATTCTTCCTGTATGAAGGGAGACAAACGTTATGAACTTTAATTTGTTCCCGATACTGACCGATCTAGAGAAGCGCCTCCCGCTGCATGTAACGACACTAGGCGGCTGGGTCCATCAGACGCTCATGGAGCGGACGGAAGGACACCCCGATATTCAATGGCTGCAAGTGATGAGCGGTAAAGGCTTCCTCCGCGTGAACGGCAAGGAAATGACCGTGTCTACCGGTCAAGGCATGCTGCTGATGCCGCATGAACCGCACACGTACGGGCCGCTTGAAGCTCCCTGGGGAGTCCGCTGGGTCACCTTCTCCGGAAACCGCGTTGCCGAAATATTAAAAGATCTGGATCTGCTGTCTTCCGGTACGTTCTATCTCGGCAGCCCTGACATCACATTCAAGCATATCCAAGAGATGGCCTCCTTGCTCCAGTCGCCGCATCCGACGACCGGGCTTGAGACTTCCGCCGTTCTCTACCGGCTAATCCTCGACATATTTCGGTACGGCTCGCGCACGGAGCTTCGCTCCCGCAAACATCATATGGACATTTTGTCCCCCGTGCTTGTTTACATCGATGCGAATTTCAACCGGACGATTACATTAAACGAGCTGGCAGGGCTGCTGGGTGTTAGCCCTCAGCATGTCTGCGTATTGTTTCAGCAAGCGCTTGGCGTACGGCCGATCGAATATGTGACCCGCATCCGGATCCGCAAGGCAAAGGAATTGCTGCTGCTGGATCCGGAAGCTGAAGTCAAGTCGGTTGCGTCCCAGGTCGGCTACGATCATCCCAGCTATTTCATTAAACTCTTTAAGCAGCAGGAGGGACTTACCCCGATCATGTTCCGCCGCATCCACCTCAGCGGGCTTTAAGGCCGGATGCAGGCTTGTCCGGGAGACAATATCGTCGCGGCGGCATGAAAGCCCGAATATGTACACTGACTGTGGAACTCTATGAACAAGTATCCCCTCTCGACAGTACTCTTAGGCGCACACTTGATAATATAAGGAGGAAATACACAAAGCCTCCGTCTCTGTGGAAGAGACGGAGGCTGGTCCCTGTCACCGTCCCCGACCAAGAAGAATGAGCTGGCACGTTCTTGAAATCGCTGGTCCGTCCGCGGTGAAATATAGGCAGGAATAATGTTGCGAATTCGATTACTTTAGAAAGCCGAGCAGCATTTCGCGGATAAGCTTCGAAGCGACAATCTGCGTCTGCTCCGACGGGTCGTATCCCGGAGCGACTTCAACAAGGTCGAAGCCGACGACGTTCGCCTCAGAACCTGCAATCGCATGGACGGCTTCCAGCAGCTCCTTCGAAGTGATGCCGCCCGCTTCCGCAGTGCCGGTTCCCGGGGCACAGGACGGGTCCAGAACATCGATGTCGATGGTGACATAGACCGGCCGTCCGGCAAGCTCAGGCAATACCTTCTTCAGCGGCTCCGCCACGTCGAACGGGTAAAAATTGACGTGCTCGCGTCCAAACGCCCATTCTTCGCGGGAACCGGACCGGATGCCGAATTGATAAATGTTTTTGCCGCCCATTAGCCCGGCCGCCTTACGGATCGGGGTCGAATGGGACAGCGGCTCGCCTTCGTACTGCTCCCGCAGATCCGCATGAGCGTCAATATGAATGATCGCCAGATCCGGGTATTTCGCATACATTTCGCGGATGATCGGCCAAGTGACAAGATGCTCGCCGCCGATGCCGACCGGAATTTTACCGTCATTCAGCAAGCCGCGCACGTAATCCCCGATGATCTCCAGACTGCGCGCCGCATTGCCGAACGGCAGCAGCAGATCGCCCGCATCGAAATAGTCGATGTCCTCTAAGCTTCGGTCCAGATAAGGACTGTACTCCTCCAATCCGATCGAAACTTCGCGGACGCGCGCAGGACCGAACCGCGAGCCCGGACGGAACGAAACGGTAAAGTCCATCGGCATACCGTAGATGACCGCCTTCGACGCGGCATAGTCGTCCGAGCTAAGTATGAATACATTGCCGGAATATTGCTGATCCAATTTCATCGTGTTTGTCCTCCCAAAACGGTTTACTTCACGAGATCTTCCACAAATTTCGGCAATGCGAACGCCGCTTTGTGCAGACGCGGAGAGTAGTATTTCGTATTCAGCTCGGGAATCGACGTTTCGTCGACCTGGAGCGGATCATATTTTTTGCTGCCCATAGTAAACGTCCACAGTCCGCTCGGGTATGTCGGAACGTTCGCCCAATAGACGCGGACGATCGGAAACACTTCCTTCACGTCTCGGTTGACGCTTGCAATCAGGTCGGCTTTAAACCACGGATTATCCGTCTGCGCAACGAAAATGCCTTCTTCTTTAAGCGCGTCGTAGATGCCTTGGTAGAAGCCGCGGGTAAACAGGTTGACCGCCGGACCGACCGGCTCGGTCGAATCGACCATAATGACGTCATACGTATTCTTATGATCATGAATATGCATGAAGCCGTCGTTCACAATCACTTCGACCCGGGGGTTGTCCAATTCGCAAGCGATATTGGGCAAATATTTCTTTGAGTACTCGATCACTTTGCCGTCGATGTCAACAAGCACCGCTTTCTCCACCTTCGGGTGCTTCATGACCTCGCGGATGACGCCGCCGTCGCCGCCGCCGACAACAAGCACATGCTTCGGATTCGGGTGCGTAAACAACACCGGGTGAGCCACCATCTCGTGATAGACGAATTCGTCCTTATCGGTTGTCATCACCATTCCGTCAAGCGTTAGCATCGTACCGAATTCCTCGGTTTCTATCATCGCAAGATCCTGAAAATCGGTTTTTTCATTCACGTACGTTTCCTTGATTTTAGCCGTAATGCCGTATGTTTCGGTCTGCTTCTCTGTATACCACAATTCCATGAATGGACATCCTTTCTCTCTTCCGTCATTCGTTCTTCCGTTATTATAGTAAAACCGGAGGAAAAAGCAACCTCTCTGCCCGTCATCATAAAAATTTAACACGTAATGCGTGCGGATGAATAGTTGCGTGCGCATTTTTCCATACTATGGGAAGGTGAAGTTTTCCAGCAGAAGGGAGTACGTCCGTATGAGCAAGCCCTCATCCCGCAACCGCACAACGCGCCTCTGGCGTCTCTCGCCCCGCATCGAACGGCGGCTGCCGCTCTTGTCCCGTCTATCCGCCCTCATGAAGCTATCGGCAATCTTGCTTACGATCGGAGTGATCGGGATGGCCGGACTGCTTCTCTATTTGCGCACACAGACACTGCCTGCGGCGGATATCAGCCAAACCTCGCAATTGCTCGATATACGCGGCAATGTCATCGATACGTTCCATGCCGGGGAGAATCGGCGCTCCGTCTCTATTAAGGAAATATCCCCTTATCTCATTCAGGCCACGATTGCCGTAGAAGACAGAAGGTTCTACGATCATGTGGGCTTTGACATGAAAGGGATGGCGCGGGCCGCTTTTGTCAATTTGGAGAGCCTGTCCAAAAAACAAGGCGCCAGTACGCTGACACAGCAGCTTGCCCGCAACCTGTATCTGACGCACGAGCGGACCTGGAAACGCAAACTGAAGGAAGCCGCCTACACGATCCAGCTTGAAATGAACTATTCCAAAGAAGAAATTCTCGAAATGTATTTAAATCAAATTTACTACGGGCACGGTTCATACGGCATTGAATCCGCGGCGCAGCTCTACTTCGGCAAACCGGCGGGACAGCTGACCCTGGGGGAAAGCGCGATGCTGGCGGGGATTCCGAAAGGACCGAAGTATTACTCCCCCTACATGAATATGAAGAATGCGAAGGACCGCCAAAAAATGATTCTGAACATGATGGTGGAGCAGCGCATAATCGGACAGAAGGAAGCGGACTCAGCCTACCATGAGCTGCTGTCACTCCGAACGCTCGGCGACGGACAGCAGGAAGGGTTCGCCCCTTATTTCCGCGATTATATTAAATATATTGCCGTAGACAAGCTCGGCATCGATGAGCATCTGCTTAACGAGGGCGGCATCCGCATCTATACGACGCTGGATTCGGCAACGCAGCGGGCCGCGGAGGCCGCCGTTAAGGAAGGCTTTCCGGAAAATTCCGGGCTGCAAACGGCTCTCGTATCGATCGACCCCCGCAACGGATATGTGAAAGCGATGGTCGGCGGCCGCGATTACAAGAAAAATCAATATAACCGCGTATTCGCCACAACGCGGCAGCCCGGCTCTTCCTTCAAAGCGATTCTGTATTTGACGGCACTTCAGGAAGGCGGCATGACGCCGGTAACCCGGTTCAAAAGCGAGCCGACCTCGTTCGTCTACGATGACGGACGCAAAACTTACGAACCAAGCAACTACAATGACAAATACGCAAATGATTTCATCGATATGCGAAGGGCAATCGCCAGCTCCGACAATATTTATGCCGTAAGCACGATTATGGCCGTCGGACCGGAGAAGGTGATCGAGACGGCGCACAAGCTCGGAATCGAGAGCCCGATGAAGCCTGTTCCTTCGCTAGCGCTGGGCACCTTCCCCGTCAGTCCGTTCGAGATGGCCTCCGCCTTCAGCACGATCGCATCGGGCGGCAAACGGATCCCGCCGGTCGCCATCCTGCGGGTTGAAGACCGGCGGGGCACCGTGCTGTACGAAGCGAAGCCGGAGGCCGCGCAGGTCATCGACCCGGCACATGCCTACGTGCTGACAAGCCTGATGGAAAGCGTGTTCGAGCCGGGCGGTACGGGCCACCGCGTATCGGCCATGATTAAACGGCCGGTGGCCGGCAAGACGGGTACAACCGCATCGGATGCATGGCTTGTCGGCTTTACGCCGGAGCTGGCCACGGCGGTATGGGTCGGCTACGATAAAGGCCGCAGCATAACAGCTTCGGAGGCGCACCGTGCGGCACCGGTTTTCGCCCGCTTTATGGAGAAGGCGCTTGAGGCTGTGCCGCCGAAAATCTTCCCTGTGCCGGGTGGCGTGGTGAGCGTCTACATCGACCCGGCTTCGGGCAAGCTTGCCGCTTCCGCCTGCAAGGAGAAGCGGCTGGAGTCGTTCATCGCGGGCACCGAGCCGACCGAGCTGTGCGGTGAAGAGAGCGGCGATACCACAGGCACGCAGAGCGGCAAAGAAGGCGCTTCGCAGCCTGCGGACGATCCGAAAGAAGAAAAACACCGTTCCTGGTGGCAGCACCTGAAGCGTTGGTGGGAGTAATTTTTGTCACATTACACCCCGCTTCCCCGTCATAGTTGCTGAAGCGATTATGAGGGAAGGGTGACATATGCGAATGAATGATCAAGCTTTTAGCTACGACGTTGCAATTATTGGCGGAGGACTGGCCGGGCTAACGGCCGCCGTCCTGCTCGGCAAAGCCGGGCTGAAAGTTATCCTGCTGGAGAGGTCCGATAAGCTCGGCGGACGGGCAAGGACTGAGCGGCGGGATAACACTCTTATGAAGCTGGGTCCCCATGCCATCTATTCCAAAGGAGAGGCGGCAGCGACATTCAGCGAACTGGGCATCCGGTACTCCGGAGGCATTGCCGGGGCGGTCGGCGGCAGCTTTATTGCAGGCGACAAGCTGTTTCCTATACCGGCGCAGCCCATGAAGCTGCTCCGTAGCAGCTTGCTGTCGCTGCGCGGCAAGGCCGAAATCGGACGTATATTATCCGGATTAAAGCGGATTCAGCCGATTCCGCTTATGGGAGTATCGCTCCAGGACTGGACGCTCCGCAAGTTTAAGGACGAATCGGCCAGACGGATGTTTTTGTCGATTTGCCGGCTGTGGACTTACGGCAACGATCCGAAGTGGCAAAGCGCGGGAGCGGTGCTTCAGCAAGGACAACTCGCAATGTCATCGGATACGCTCTACATTGACGGGGGTTGGCAGACGTTGGTCGACGGGCTGATCGGGCTCGGGGAATCTTTCGGCGTTTCTTACATGAAGGGAACCAAAGCAGTACAGGTAATTACAAGCAAAAGCGGCGAAACAAGCGGCGTACGGCTTGGAGACGGCCATAACCTACAAGCCAGCAATATACTGATTGCAGCAGGGCCGGATACCGCCGCCAGACTTGTTCCCGATTCGCAGGCGCTGCGGCGGTGGAGCGAGCAAGCGATACCGTGCACATCGGCTTGCCTCGATATCACGCTGCGCAAGCTGCCTGATCCGAGGCGGACTTTCGTGCTAGGTCTGGATGAGCCGCTCTATTATTCCGTCCATTCCGGACTTGCAAAGCTTTCCGCGGATGGTACAATCGTATTACATGTCATGAAATACCATCAGTCCCGGCATCCGGAAGACGCCAAGCAGAATGAAGCAGCGCTCGAACGGCTTATGGATCTGCTGCAGCCCGGATGGCGCCATGTGCTTGCGGCCCGCCGTTACCTGCCTTCCATGCTGACGACAAATGGAATGCATACGACGCTGCATGCGCAGCTCGGGCGTCCGACAGCCAATGTGCCCGATGTACGAGGGCTGTTCATCGCAGGAGACTGGGTCGGAAATAAAGGCATGCTGATCGATGCCAGCGTATCCAGCGCGAAAGCTGCGGTCCGCAAAATATTGGGGGATACGATTCATGAGCGTCAATTCATCTGAACAAGAGGAATGTCTGGAACGATTTCTCGCGTATAAACCGCTGCTTTTCGGCCTTGCCTACCGAATGCTTGGTACGGTCTGCGATGCCGAGGATATCGTCCAGGATACGCTGGTCGCTGCCATGAGTTAACAACGACTGAATTGAAATCGATACGCAAGCCCAGGGCCTATCTGTGCAAAATAACGGTTAATCGCTGTCTGGACCTGCTCCGTTCCTCCAGAAAGCGACGCGAAGCCTATGTCGGGCCATGGCTGCCGGAGCCGCTGCTTACCGGCAATGCCGCTTCTGTCGGCGGAATGGATCGAACGGCCGCCCTCCGGGAAGAGGATCCCGAAACGGCGCTGCTGCACAAAGATCAGTTATCGTTCGCATTCCTGCTGCTGCTCGAATCGTTGTCGGGCCGAGAGCGTGCCGTCTTTGTTTTGCGTGAAGCCCTGGGCACCGGGTATGAAGCAATCGCCGATATGATCGGCAGCAGCCCCGTATCCTGCAGACAACTGTATTCCCGTGCCAAGCGCAAGCTTAACGCCGCTTCGCGGTTCAAGGGAAACCTTGAAACCGTCAACCCGCCTGTTCCGGCCGCCGGGCGCGAGGTCTATGCTCGTACGGTGGAGCGGTTCGCACAAGCATTGGCCCATGGCCGTGCCGAGGAGCTTCTGCAGCTGCTTACCTCCGACGTTGTGACCTTATCGTACGGCGGCGGCAAAGTGTTTGCGGCGCTTCATCCGATCACCGGCATCGAGCGGGTCAGCGCCTTCCTGCTTGGCATCGCTTCGCGCCGCACCGCCGACACAGCTGTTCACCCGGCTGAAATCAACGGTTTACCCGGCTTTATCGTTCTTATTGGAGACCACCCTTCCTCGGTGCTATGCTTCGACTTTGATCCGTCCGGTACGCATATTCGCCAAGTGTTCATTACACGAAATCCGGAAAAACTCGGAAATATCCGAATCCAAAATAAATGAGCTTACTAAGCTTACTATTGCAACTATTCATTGGAGCCTTTCGTCCGATAAAGACGGAAGGCTCTTCTTGTTCATGGACTCTTCATACCGTTATAGATACCCGCAGTGTTTTTTGGGCAAAATAAAGGATTCCAACGCCCGGCAGGGAATACAATAATGTCCGATTCGGATATATGGTAAATGAACGAAAGGATTGTACGCGCAGCATGTTTGGAAAACTCCGTTTAAGCACGAGGTCCGGCTTTATCCTTGCAATTGCCGCCGCATTGCTTCTTGCCGCAGCCGCATCGCTCTGGTATATGAAACAGAGCACAAGACTCGTCAATAACCATCCCGCTCAGAAACCTCTCGAGGTACGGTCGGAAGTGTCTATTGCCGATACATATGACGTCATAGTCGCCGGGACCGATCCCGAAGGAATCGCCGCAGCCTTGTCGGCCGCTCGGAGTGGAATGCAGGTTCTGCTGGTGGACGGCAAAAATCGCGAGCTTTTAGGCGGCTTAATGACAATCGGATGGCTTAATACCCTGGACTTTAACTATTCACCCAAGCAGCCGCTTCTGTCCAGAATACTTCGAAAACCGGAATTTTTAAATAAAGGGATCTTCCAGGAATGGTACGATCAAATCGAAGGCTCTTCTTTTGATACGATATCTGCGGCAAATGCATTTTACCGCATGGTCTCGTCCGAGCCCGGAATCCATCTGCTGATGAATGTCCAATCGATGGAGCCGATTGTCGAGAGACAGGCCGCGGGAAATGCGGTTACCGGAATGCGCTTAGTGAAATCCGACGGCACCGTATCCGACATTCAAGCCAAGTCTGTCATCGATGCGACACAGGACGGGGATATCGCAGCCGCTGCAGGAGCACCGTACACGATCGGCCGGGAGGATATCGGCGACAAGAATGCACGCATGGCTGCGACTCTCGTCTTCAGGCTGAGTGGCGTCACACAGGACGTATGGGAACGAATGGGCGAACATCTCGATACGGGCATCGACCGCATGAGTATCTGGGGGTACAATGAAGCCCGCGAATATGTGCCAAGCGATCCGTCCAAGGTGAAGATCCGCGGCCTCAATATCGGCAGGCAGAACGATGAGACCATTCTCATTAATGCGATGCAGCTCTTCGATATCGATCCTCTCGATCCCGAATCGGTGCGTCAAGGTATCGAGATCGGCAGACGGGAAGCGCCTCTGATAACCGCATTTTTGAAAGAACGGTTTGAAGCATTTAAAGATGTCGAATTTGCCGGGACCGCATCCGAGCTGTATATCCGGGAATCGCGGCATATTAAAGGAGAATACCGGCTGAAGCTTGCCGATGTGATGGAGAACCGCGACCACTGGGACGCCATCGCGTACGGCTCTTATTCGATCGATATCCAGAGCACAAGTAACGGGCAAGTCGGAACCATTCTAATGAGTCCGCTGCAGTACGGCGTTCCGTTCCGATGCCTTGTACCGCTTGAGGTGGACGGCCTGCTAGTCGTCGGACGCGCCGCAAGCTTCGATACGCTGCCCCACGGCAGCGCCCGGGTCATCCCGCTCGGCATGGCGACCGGAGAGGCTGCGGGAGCCGCGGCAAAGCTTGCGTTAGAACGCCAGGTGACGTTCCGTGAACTGTCCCGCTCGGAGAAGCTGATCGCCGAATTGCGGCAGCGGCTTACGGAGCAGGGGATGGAGCTGAAGATGCTTCGCTTCGCCAAACCGGATTATATGGAGCACAAAGATTATAAAGGCCTTCTCACTGCGGCAAGCATGTATTTGACGTCAGGCAGTTATTCTAACGACGCGTGGGATTTGGACGGTTCGACAAATGTCCAGCGCTTCATCAACACGATGCGAAGAGTCCGCTCCATGCATCCGGATCGGTTCCCGACCGATCCCGCGATCGCAGTCAAGGGGCTTGAGAAACCGGGGCAGCAGCCGCTGAGTCTTCCTTTGGCCGCCTATATTATCTCCGTCGCGGCAGGTGCCGCTGATTCTGCCGACGAAGCGATGCAGGAGCTTCTCCGGCTGGGGTGGCTTACCGAACAAACGTTGGACACGATCGAAAATCCCGACAATCTGACCAACGGCGACACCTTCATGCTCGTACGCGATCTGGCTGCTTATTATTTGGGAATTCGTTATGATTGAGAAGATATTGAAGAGAACCCGGCGAATGACCGCCGGGTTCTCTTTGTTTATTAGAAGGATATGAACCACAGCAACAAAAGCAATGTCGCAAACTTATATTTATTTCATAACTTTGACACCTCGAGAGTGTTGGAGGACAATTGAATAAGTTACGTATTTTTCTGTATAGGCCGGCGGCGGAAATAGATTTGGCATTGCGATTGTCCAGTCTCACCCAGTAGGACTGGTGTAAAAATGTACCCTAAATGAGCTATTTTATGATGATTGATTTATTCTGCGATAAAAATATAAATTAAAATGAAAATATAGTTCTAGACAAAAGGAAGGTGAATTATGGAAGATGTTCGAGTGCTCATTGCCGAAGATGTACGGGAAATTAGTGATATATTAAAAAAATATTTGGAACGAGAGTTCTATAAAGTGGATGTTGCAGTAAACGGAGAAGAAGCCCTCCATTTGTTCGATAAAAACAGCTATAACCTTGTTATATTGGATCTCATGATGCCAAAGGTGGACGGTATAGAAGTATGCAGAAGACTTCGTAGCAAAACCAATGTCCCCATCCTGATGCTCACGGCCAAGGACCATGAGGTAGAAAAGATTTTAGGCCTGAGCATTGGTGCGGATGATTATATCACCAAGCCATTCAGCATCAACGAGGTGGTCGCCAGAGTGAAAGCGCTCATAAGGAGATTTTTAATCCTGGGCAGTGGTGGACAAGTCTATGAGAAATCAATGATCCAATTCAAGGGCATCTCGATCGATCTAAAAAAATATACGGCCAATATTGCCGGGGAAGAGATCTCACTAACTGCGAGAGAGTTTGAACTATTAAAGTTCTTCATTTCCCATCCTGAACAGGTATTTACCAAGAGACAACTTTTTCGCAATGTGTGGGACAGCAACTATTTAGAAGACGATAACACGGTGATGGTACACATCAGAAAGCTCCGTAAGAAAATAGAAACGGACCCTTCTAATCCGCAATTTATTCAAACGGTCTGGGGAATCGGATACAAATTTACAGGTGAAAAAGATGAATCATAATCAGCATCTCTTATTCATTTTTATCATTCAATCGATTGTCATCACCGGGCTCTTGATTCTGGAATTCAATGACGATGCGCCCGAGATGATCAGATGGTCTTTATTAGCAGTGCTCTGCGTTACAAGCGGATTTCTTTACTTCCTCAGATTCCGTTCACTCACCAGACTTAAGCAAATGGCTGCGGAGCTTAGACGAGCCTCGAACGGAAATTTGAAGACAAGATTATTTGCCAAAGATGATGAAGTTTGGAATGAAGTGATTTTTTCGATAAATGAATTATTGGAGAAGTTGGAAAACGTTCAAATCGAGACGATAAAATCCCAGACAGCAAGAAGACGTCTTCTCTCCAATATTTCGCATGATATCCGGACTCCCCTTACGTCTATTATTGGCTATGTGAATGCCCTTACAGATGATATCGTAGTTTCAGAAGTGGAGAAACAGGAATACCTTGAGATCGTGTCCAAGAAATCTAACGGCCTGAAGGAATTGATCGATGAAATATTTATGATGGCGAAGCTGGATGCGGACGAAATGCCTTATAAGCTGGAATCTCTTGATTTTGCAGAAATGATTAGAGAGTCGCTATTAGCGTTTTTGCCTGAATTGAAAATAAATGAAATAGATCTGCATATCAGTATTCCAGATGAGGAGTGCCTCATACTCGCAGATCATCTAGGTGTTATGCGAATCATAGGCAATATCATCAAGAATGCCATGTATTATGGGAGAGAGGGAAAAGTACTAGGGGTGGAGCTCACCCAAACCGCCGAAGAATACCAATTGCTGATTTGGGATCGGGGCCCCGGTATTTCAAAAGCGGATCTTGCGAATGTGTTCGAGAGAATGTACCGAGCCGATCAATCCAGGACCCTGCTCAACGAAGGCAGCGGCTTAGGTCTTGCCATTGCAAAAGCTCTGGTTGAGAAGAACTGCGGAAGGATATGGGTGGAGAGTATACCGTGGCAAAAGACGGTTTTCATTATAACATTTAAGAAACAGTTAAAGAATAGATAAGTAGCAAATAAACCTTTCTTTTTATAATGAACTATAGAAGGAGGTGCTGCATCATGAGCATTGTTATCAAAACCACCGATCTGACAAAAAATTACGGCAATCAGACATCGGTGGACCATGTGAATATGACAGTAAGGCAAGGCGGTATTTATGGCTTTCTCGGTCGTAACGGCGCAGGCAAGACAACCACGATCCGTATGCTGGTCGGGTTGATTAAACCTACCCACGGAGAAATCGAAATTTTTGGCGAAAATTTTTTCAAGAATCAAAAGGAGATTTTACGCCGGGTCGGATCTATCGTTGAAGTTCCGGGGTTTTATGAAAACCTTACCGCCAAGGAAAATCTGCTGATTAATGCCAAAATCATGGGTATCCATAAGAAACATATTATCGAGGAAACCCTGGAGATCGTAGGACTGCAGGATGAAACCAGCAAGCTGGTGGGGAAATATTCCTTGGGTATGAAGCAGAGGCTGGGGATCGCCAGAGCGCTTCTCCATTATCCGGAACTGCTGATCTTGGATGAGCCTACGAATGGGCTGGACCCTATCGGCATCAAGGAGATGCGAAAGCTTATTAGAGCGCTGGCTGAAGAAAGAAAGATCACGATCCTGATTTCCAGCCACATTTTATCGGAGATTGAACAGGTGGCTGATCATATAGGGATTATTCATGAAGGGAAGCTTCTGGAGGAGATTTCATCTGAACAGCTTCGGAAAACAAACCGTAAATACCTGGAATTACAGGTATCTGATGACCACAAAGCAGCTATGCTGTTGGAGACGCACTTCCATACTCATGACTATGAAGTGTATCATGAAGGCCTTATCCGCATATATTCACATCTGGGGCAACAGGGGCAGATCAATAAAGTATTTGTGCAACATGAAATTGAAGTGTCGAAGATCATGCTAAGCGAAGATAGGCTGGAAGATTATTTTATGAGGTTGGTGGGAGGCGGCACAATTGGTTAATTTGCTATATACGGAAATCTTAAAACTGAAACGCTCTAGGATGTTTCTGTTAAGCATCATTGGCTCTGCAGTGGCCCCTTTTATGGTCGTGGTTTCTACCTACATACATATTAAGACGAAAAAACCAACTTTGTTTGTTTCTTTTGAGGAGATATTTTTCGATTCCAATTTGTACACGGTTTTATTAGTAGGAGTTCCTTTGTATGGTGTGGTTACGGCGTATCTTTTTAATCGGGAATATACAGAGGATACTCTGAAAAACCTGTTAACGATCCCGGTATCCCGAACTAGCATTATGTTGAGTAAGATGCTTCTCTTGTTCTTGTGGATCATGCTGCTGACCTTAGTTGCATGGGGGCTGACGCTTCTGCTGGGCGTACTTGGACAGTTCGAAGGGTTAAGCACCTTGTTGATCGTGGATTCCTTGCGGAAATTTATGATCGCAGGAGTGTTTCTCTTTATTCTATCAACTCCCATCATTCTGATCACCATCGTGCTGAAAAACTTTGTACCGACAATAGTTTTGACCATTGTTATAACACTGATCAATGTCATGAGCTCCAATTCTGACTACAAAGGATTGATTCCGTGGACAGCCGCATTCGATATTGCGAATGGCACGCTTATACCAGCGTATCCACCGGAATATTCTTATATCGTCATTGGGGCTACCTCGATTACTGGATTTATAACGACTCTAGTTTACTTCAGGAAGGCGGATATTCACTAATGTACGACATCATTTGCGCCATTGTGCTCGGTATTGTTGAAGGATTGACGGAATTTCTTCCGGTCTCGTCTACAGGTCACTTGATCTTAGTCGGTGACGTATTAGGCTTTGAAGGAGATGCGGCGACAACGTTCAAGATCGTGATTCAGCTAGGAGCTGTGATGGCCGTACTTGTGCTTTACTGGACAAGGTACATGGATATCCTTAAAAATTTTCTATCCTTCAATTTCTCAGCAAGAAAGAAGTTGAATGCGATTCACATGGTGATTGCTATGATTCCCGCATTAATTATTTATCTGATCTTTAAAGATTACATCAAATTCTATCTGTTCGGACCGGCTCCCGTCCTGATCGGTTTAATCATCGGCGGCATCCTGATGCTTATAGCTGCACGGGTCAAACGAAAGGTAACCGCCGAGGATACCGACGACATTACTTACAAGCAAGCGCTTGGTATTGGATTATTCCAATGTTTCGCGCTATGGCCCGGGTTCTCAAGATCGGGATCGACAATATCCGGTGGGCTGCTACTTGGTACTAGCCAGAAAGCTGCCGCGGACTTTACGTTCATCATCTCCGTCCCGGTTATGCTCGGTGCAACAATATTGGACATGTACGATAGCCGCGAGATAATAAACGGGGATAATCTTATCCTGTTCCTGGTTGGTTTCATTACCGCCTTTGTCGTAGCGATAATCGCGGTGGTCACGTTTCTAAACCTGATTAAACGTCTTAGATTGGAGTGGTTCGCGTTTTATCGCTTCGCGCTTGCGGCGGTCTTCTTCATCTTTGTGATGTGAGCTTTTTTTCGGACGATAACTCTTTCGACTTACGCTTAGCCTACACAACAAGCAGAAACGGCTGTCGCCGTCCTTTATCGGGACAGCATCGTTTCGCTCGCGATGAAAGATAAGCTTGTATAAGAGTGAAACTTATACTTTCTTATCTTTTAAAAAAAGCAGCCGTCTCCAAGACAAGCCGCTTTCCTCTTCCT
Source organism: Paenibacillus tarimensis (assembly GCA_041281825.1). Taxonomy (GTDB): domain Bacteria; phylum Bacillota; class Bacilli; order Paenibacillales; family Paenibacillaceae; genus Paenibacillus_D; species Paenibacillus_D tarimensis_A. The sequence goes on from CP166298.1 coordinate 5,952,467, forward strand.
ACACACTACCCCTCCAAAGCGTCCTTCAGTTCCGGCGAGCGGTTCCACCACTCCTCATTGTGTTTGATCAGCAAGTCTCGCAGCAGTCCCTTTTCCTTGCCGCCGAGGTTCTCGACCATAATGCGTCTCTTGAGCGCATAATCGAGCCGATTCACATGATCGGCGAGAATCTTCCAGCCGCGGCGCGCTTCGGAATCGATCAGCATCTCACAAGCGGTTGCGCCCGCATAATAGGATCCTTCCTCCGCCCGGTCGACGGCTACCCAGACGATCCAGCATGGACGGCCGCTCGGAACTTCTTCCTTATTCGTGCTGAACTTGATCCCCCGCTCCACCTTGCTCTTGGCGTGCATCGCACCGATATCGATATAAGCCTCGTCACCATCGATAATAACGCAGGAGACCGAGTTCAAATCGATCGAGCCCGCTCCAAAGCCTTTATGTTCCTTTTTGCTGACTACGTTCAGCGACAGTGATTTCTTCTCTTTTTTTTCCGGATTGCTTTGATCCATTCTCTACAACACTCCTTTTCCGTTCCTTGACTTAGCCCCCAAACCCGCGCCGTTCACGGCTTTGGGGGCTGTCCGCAGATTAATTCCATTTTAGCTAATATTCCGTGAAAAGCAAACATATACATGCTGTAGATGCTTGTCAACGGGAGGTAATCGGCCAATGATCCCACGCTATACAAAACGAATTACGCTTGCTGCGCTCATCGCAATCCTGCTTGCCGTCTCCATGAAGGAGGGGTTCGGGGAGGCTTGGATGGCCCAGTACACCTATGCGCTCGCTCCGGCAGCCAAACCGGAAACGAAGACGAGTCCGCCCCGTCCGGTCGAAACGCCCGAGCCCAATACGGTGATGAAGCCCAAACCCCAGGCTTTGAGCAATCGGATTGTCGAATATCATATCGACGTCCATCTGCATGAGGAAACAAATACGCTGCACGGGCAACAGACGGTCACATGGACCAACCCCGGCAAAAAACAGGTGTCCGAGCTCTATTTCCACCTCTATCCGAACGCTTTTCTATCCGGAGATACGACATTCATGCGCGAGTCGGGCGGAAGACTGCGAGAGGACAAGGCCACGCACAACAGCACCGGATACATGAGACTGGAATCGCTGCAAACGCCGGAGGGTTACAATCTCCTTCCGAGATTTCATTATGTCCAGCCCGATGACGCCAACGCTAATGATATGACGCTTGCAACACTGCGGCTTCCGAACCCGGTAGCGCCCGGAGAGTCGGTCACGCTGCGGATGGCATTCCAGGTCATGCTGCCTCAAGTATTCGCACGTATGGGGTATTCGGACAATTTTATTATGGCGGGACAGTGGTTTCCCAAGCTGGCCAAATATGAAACGGCAGGAACGCGCGGGCGGCTCCATGAAGGCTGGGTCACCCACCAGTACCACGGCAACTCCGAATTTTACAGCGATTTCGGTATTTACAGCGTGCGGATTCAAGTTCCTGAAGAGTATAAAGTCGCGGCTACCGGATTCCCAGTTAAAAGTATCGTCAAACAAGGCGACAAGAAAACCTATCAATTCTATGCCGACGATGTTCACGACTTTGCATGGGCCGCTTCACCGGATTTCGTCTATGTGGAAGAGCCGTTCTCTGCACCTGGCATCCCCGGCGTGCGGATCAAGCTATACTTGGACCCTGCACATGCCCATTTGAAGGATCGTTACATGCATGCCGCCAAATCGGCGCTTTCCAAATTCTCGCAATGGTATGGCGATTACCCGTATTCAACACTCTCGGTCGTCGTGCCGCCCGCAGGCGGGAACGGGGCCGGCGGCATGGAATACCCGACGCTTGTCACCGCGTTCGCGGCGGACAACGACAATCCCGGATATGAACTGGAGCGGGTCGTCGTCCACGAGATCGGCCACCAATATTTCTACGGTATGGTTGCGACGAATGAATTCGAAGAAGCGTGGCTCGACGAAGGATTCACCTCTTATATTGAAGATAAAGTGATGCAGAGCGAATACGGCGTCCAGCCGAACCTGCCGCTCGAAGCGAGCTATATGACCGACCCGGCTCCGCTGAAGCAGCTGTCCTGGTCGTTCAGGAGCCATAATCACTATGCAGAAAATGTGTATATGCGGGCCAAGCTGGTGCTGGTCGGCATCGAGAAGCAGGTCGGCGAACAGAAGATGCGCAAAATATTGCGAACTTACTTTCATAAATACCGGTTCAAGCATCCGGCGACATCGGATTTCCAGCGGGTAGTGGAACAAGTAACCCACACGAAGTGGGACAATTACTTCAGACAATATGTGTACGGGAATCTGATGGCTGACTTTGCGGTCGAATCCATCCAGGTCCGTCCGGTGAAGCAGGACGGAACGACCGTCTATGAATCGTTCGTCCTCATCAGCAAGCGCGGCGGCGACTACAGTCCGGTGCCGGTCATACTCCAATTCGCCGACGGAACGACAATGCCGAAAATATGGGACGGCAAGGAACGCCGTGTCCAATATCAAGTCACGCACAGCTCGCCGCTTGCATGGGCTGCGGTCGACCCGCAGAACAGCATTGTTCTTGACAATAAGCGGATTAACAATTTTTTGAAGACCGAGCTGCCGGACAAAACGGGCGTACGCTGGAATCTCGGGGTCGTCAAAGTAATCGAGGGACTGCTGAATTCCTTAGGATGGTGAGGTGATGAACATGAAACAACATATGAAGCAAGGCTGGCGGCTCGCAATCAGGCACTTTTATATTGTTATCCTTTTATTTCTGTATCAGCTTCTCTGGGGATTTTTCCTGTACCGGTTCGTGAATTCCGTTGTGATCCCTCTGCTCAAACGTTATCCCGATACGGTCCCGGTGGACAATGCGGTACAGCTGTTTATGGCCGAATCGCAATTCCAAATTATGAAAACCGACCTGATTCACCCTTATTTATGGCTGCTCGGCGGCTTGTTCGCCGCACGGATGGCGATCACTCCCCTCATTAATGCCGGTTTGTTCTATTCGCTGCATCATGCAAAACAAGAAGGCGGGACACTCTTCTTTCGGGGAATCGGCCGCGCCTGGAAACCGGTCATGCTGCTCTATTGGTTGGAAAAGCTGCTTGCGCTCGCACCCGGCTGTTGGCTCTTGCCCCGCTTGTATGATCAATTGATTGGCAGCGGCTCGGCCGACAGGCTGTTGCTCCAGACCGTACCGCTTCTGGCGGGATGGCTGTTATGGGCCGCTTTAATCCATCTCCTGGTCCTGGCCCTGCAGTTCGGGGCCGTTTCAGGGAAGAAGCTCCCCGGCACTTTATGGCGTAGTTTGCGGAACTTCCTCCCTTTTGTCGGTATTTCGATGCTGATGTGGGCAATAACCGCGGGGATCGGACTTCTTGCATCGACTGCCGCCATATTCTGGGCCGGATTGCTCGCGCTCGTTCTGCATCAAAGCTACCATCTTATCCGCACGCTCTTTAAAGTATGGACGCTCGCTTCGCAATATGACTTATGGCATAGCAAGCAGGCCTAAGCTTCTATCGAAAGTTTCCGGCTGCCGCCCAAAAATCTATCGTTTGTCCAAACCGCCTTTTCATAAGGCGGTTTTTTTGCGTCGTTTTAGTATAATTCCGAATTAACGAATAAAAAATCATAAAAGTTCATTTGGTTGCACTTAATTTGTGAACAATCTGTGACAAAAGAAGGGAATGTGCAAAAGAGATCGAATTATAAGCGGGTAGATCAAAAACTGCCGAATTCCCGCTCTCGGGAAACGGGGGAACCACTTTGGGTGAATTGATCCCGGCACGTATAATTCTGTTGCACCCCAACTGAATGCCGCGCGCCAGAGGGTATCATAGGGAGCCTTCAACCGAACCCCACAGCTAACCTCGTAGGCGCCGGAAGGAGATTTTTCGGTTTTGAAGAAAACGACATCTGTGTTATTGACATTCGTGCTGGTAATGGCTTTCTCCGCATCAACCGTATTCGCGGACTCCAAAATGGATGAAGTCATTAATGAATTGATCGGCACACCGTACAAATCGGCCGGTTCAACGCCGAAAGGCTTCGACTGCTCCGGATTTACAACGTACGTGTTCAATCAATTCAAAATTGATCTTCCTCGCACCTCGGCAACTCAAGCCACAACCGGTAAGAAAGTGGCGAAGGATGACTTGAGGCCTGGAGACCTTGTATTCTTTAATACGAACGGAAAAGGCGTATCCCACGTAGGCATCTATCTCGGAGAAGGAAAGTTCGCCCATTCCTCTTCGAGTAAAGGCGTAACGATCAGCGGACTCAGCGACTCATACTATGTGAATCGTTACGTTACCGCACGCCGTGTCATGGACGAACAAACCTTCGAGAAAATCGCCGACGAGCCATCCGAAGAAATCGCGGAAGCCGCAGGCGAAACAGACTAAAAACGAAGAACGAAAAAATTAGCCGCAACGCTTGTCTTAGGACAAGCCGTTGCGGCACTTTTTTTAAGGAAGATATCTCCATGGCGAAATTTGGTTTTTTACTCCTCAGCTAGGTCATGTTACCGGAGCAGGGTTGAACAGGCATAAATCATTGTGCAATCCCCAGCGTTCGGCCCACGTTCGCTTTCGACCGCTTGCAACATCGATGATAAGGCGGAATATCTCCCAGCCAACCTCTTCTATCGTAGCCTCGCCGGTTGCGATTCGCCCTGCGTTTACGTCGATCAGATCCGGCCATTGCTCCATCAAAGCATTTCGGGTCGATACTTTAATGACCGGAACCATAGCTAATCCGTAAGGGGTACCCCGTCCTGTCGTAAAGACATGCATATTCATTCCGGATGCCAATTGCAACGTCCCGCAAACAAAATCGCTTGCCGGCGTGGCGGCAAACAGGAGCCCTTTTTGAGTCGCCTTTTCCCCGGGAGACAGAACGCCTGCAATCGGGCTGCTGCCTGACTTGATAATCGAACCGAGTGACTTCTCCACTACACCCGATAATCCGCCTTTTTTATTTCCGGGTGACGGATTGGCGCTGCGGTCCGCCCCGCCATTTTGCAAATAACGGTCATACCATTTCATTTCCATGATCAACCGGCGCCCGACCTCTTCATTAATTGCGCGCGGCGTTAATAAATGGACGGCATCTCGCACCTCCGTGACTTCCGAAAATAAAACCGCGGCCCCCGCACGCACCAGCAAATCGGCCGCATAGCCTACGGCCGGATTGGCGGTAACGCCGGAGAAAGCATCGCTCCCTCCGCATTGCAGGCCGACTACCAAATCGGAAACGGGACAAGGGACTCGCCGGCGGGAATTTAATTTGTTCAACCGCTCTTCCGCCATCTCCATAATCGACTCTATCATTTTGCCGAACCCATGATAATCCTGTAAAGAAACGAGTTTCTCCCTATCTCCGCCCGGTATTAATTTTTCCGGCAGCAGCTTTTCGCAGCCCAATCCGACCACCATGACTTCCCCGCCAAAGTTGGGATTGGCCGCCATATTTTGAATTGTGCGGATCGGTATAACAGCGTCCGGAACTTGTATGGCGACTCCGCAACCGTAGTTATGGTTTAAGGCGACCACATCATCCACATTGGGGTACCTTGGAAGAATCTCTTCTTTAATCCTCTTAACCGCAAAATCCAGAACGCCTGCAACACATTGAACGCTCGTCGTAATGCCAAGTATATTTTTCGTTCCGGCGCTGCCGTCCGGGTTGCGAAAGCCTTCGAACGTATAGCCTTCAAGAGGAGGCTGCGGCCGCGGCACTTTGTTTGCAATAGGGAGTTCTTCCAGCCCCGGAGGCTCCGGCAGCCGGACTAACGACTCGTCAATCCAACTGCCTCTATGGATAGGGCAAGTTGCATACCCGATGATCTCGCCATATCGGATGATAGCCTCGTCCTGCTGCAAATCGGTTAAAGCAACTTTATGCCCTTGCGGAACATATTCCCTCAGCTCCAGGCCGCAGGCAAATACATTTCCTTGGGCCAACCCTCCCGAGTTCACAATAATGGCCACATTATCGTTCGGATTGACCTTAATATAAAGGGGAGCTTCATTCCTGCCATCTTCCAATATCATAGTAACTTCTCCTCGTATACACATGATATTATTTGACGAACACGGTTTTAATTGAGGTGAAAAACTCTATGGCCGCACGTCCTTGCTCCCGCGAGTGGGAGCTGGATTGCTTCATTCCGCCGAACGGAGCTTGCAGCTCCACCCCGGCACTTTCTGCGTTAATGCGAATAAGTCCGGCATCCATCTCGTTGATAAAAGTAAGCATACGGGTAATATTCGCAGTGAAAATAGAAGCGCTCAGTCCGAATTCAACATCGTTAGCCAGCGATAACGCCTCTTCAATCGAATCGGCTTTCATTAAAGCAAGCACAGGTCCGAAAATCTCCTCTTGAGCTATAATCATATTGGACGTTACATTTTCGAAAACCGTCGGTTCCACAAAAAATCCGTTTTCGTACCCCGGCGCCCCAAGCCTTTTGCCTCCGAAGAGCAATTCCGCTCCTTCTTCAATCCCCTTCTGAATATAGGAAACCACGGTGTTTAACTGGCTTTCGCTTGCGCATGGTCCCATCCATATGCCTTCCTTCATACCGTCGCCCACAGTAATCTCTTGCAGCCTCTCAAGCAGCCTTTCCTTAAACGGCTCGTAAACCTCGCGCTCAACAATCACTCTGCTTGTGGCCGTACATTTCTGGCCCGTTGAACGTATTCCGCCGCTGATCACCGCCTCCACGGCAAGGTCGAGATCGGCATCGTTTGCCACAATAACCGGGTTTTTCCCGCCCATTTCCAACTGGTATTTCGCTCCCCTGGCAAGTGCGACCTGACCGATTCGCTTGCCTACCCCATTCGAGCCGGTGAACGTAATCCCATCCACATCAGGGTGTTGGGCCAAACCTTGCCCGATAACGGAGCCCGGTCCCGTCAGCATGTTGACGACTCCTGCGGGCAACCCCGCTTCGGCAAAGCATTCGATGACCTTGGCGCACGTGACCGCGGTTTCGGAAGCCGGCTTCAACACTACCGCATTGCCGTAAACCAGGGCGGGAGCCATCTTCCAAATCGGGATGGCGACAGGGAAATTCCAGGGCGTGATCACCCCAACAACCCCCAAGGGCACACGTGTCGTAAACATTAAAGCGCCGCTGTCCGTGGACGGGATTACCTCTCCGACGGAACGCAGCCCTTCCCCCGCATAATAGCGTAATATGGCTGCTCCCCTTGCCGTTTCTCCCTTTGCTTCCGTGAACGTTTTTCCCATTTCCCTTGTCATCGTTTCGGCAATTTCATCCAATCTTCGTTCAAGAATGGCTGCCGCCTTGAATAAATAATCGCCGCGCACATTGCCCGAGAGCCTTTTCCACTTCTTCTGCGCTTCCTTTGCGCTGGATACCGCTTTATTCAAATCATCTATTGACGAGATTTGATAATAACCGACAATCTCATTTTTATTCGCCGGATTGATGCTTGCCTCCATGTCGCCGGCCTTGGATGAAGTCCATTCCCCATTGATATAATTGAAACAATTTCGGATTTCAAATGCATTCATGAATCGCTTCCCTCCGCTCTACTTTACCTCTTGCTTTTCTTTCGGATATTTCTCAAACGCGGCTTTCAAGATCTGCTCCAATTCTTTATAATGTTCCTTCTCCACCGGTATGAGCGGGGGACGAACCTTCGTGCCAACCGGAAGACCCACGATTTCCATGCCCGCTTTGATCAAAGATACCGCGTAGCCTTTTCTTTGTTTACGGATTCTGTTGATCGGCAAAATTATATCTCTATAGAGATCGTTCAGCAGAGCTTTATTGTCATTAAGCAGCGATGTATAAAACATTGCCGAAATATGCGGTATGTAGTTGGAAATAGCGGAAGAATAAGCGGTGAACCCCAGATTGACATAGGCAGGCATTGTTACCTCCGCCATCGGCATTCCGTTCAGCCAACGCAATCGCTCCCCAATCGTTTGGGTCAGTTCAATGTTCAAATCCATATTGCCGAGTCCATCCTTCAGTCCCGCAAGCTGAGGGTATTCAAGCAGACGCTGAAGCGTATTTAAGGTTAAGACACAATTATCCCGCTGATACACAATTGCATTTAATTCTGTGCTGCCGATGATGCTGCTTAAATAGTCGTACAAACCTTCCTGCTCCGGTTCAATCAAATAGGGCGGCAGAATCAAATAACCGTCGGCACCCAGCTTTTCGGATAATTGCGCCAGCTGCAAGGCACTGGTAATGCTGCCGCCAACCCCTGTGTATACGGGCACTTTACCTTTGGATACCGCAAGAGCGGTTTCGACCATCGCCTGGTATTCGGATGGAGACAATGCATGGAATTCACCCGACCCGCAGCCGATAAAAATGGATGTCAGACCTTCGTCGATTAGAAATTGTATGTTTTCCTCGAGCGCTTTGACGTCCAGCTGCTCATGCCGGTCGAACGGTGCTACCGGAAACCCCAGAATCCCGGCGGGTGTTACTCTTTCGGTATTCGTCATTGTTTTGTCACCTTTCACATCGAGATGTTATTTAAGCCAAGCCGACTAGCAAGCAGTTCAATAAGTATCGTTGTAGATAAGTCAGGTGAAATGAATCCGCTGCGGGTCCGGTTCGTGCTTCCAATCGCGGGGACAAAGGCGACCGCTATCGCTTTTCCAGCACGAATCCGGTACCTCCGCTTAGAATTCACCATAACCACTTTTTATTTCATTATTTAAGAATCGACCTATTAATCTCGTTATAGGCCATGAGCAAAGGCGCTACTCCATGACCGTTGTTGTCCACGATTTGTTCTTGGAAGAGGTAATACGCTATACTACCGTCGCGAACTTGCCCCGATTCCGGCTTCACGCCCAGTCCGGCGCTTCGGCAAATGCCCCCCAGCCGCACTTCGCCGTCTTCTTCCCTCAGGTATCGGGCGATAGTCCCGTTAAACGCCTGTATCCCGTATGCGGTGTACTCCTGCGGCATGAATGCAAGTCGCGTTGCTTTCAAAATCGCATAGGCCAGCATCAGCGTCCCGCTCGTTTCGAGATAATTGCCCGGATAATCCGGCATATCCACGACCTGATACCACATCCCCTCTTCGTGTCGGTGCGGCAGCATATCATCGATCAATTCCTTGATACAGCCCTTGAGCAAATCGCTGTCCGCCGGCTCTCCACCCAGCATCTCCAGCACATCCACCAAAGCCATTGCATACCAGCCGATCCCGCGCAGCCATACGTTCGGAGACTGCCCGGTCGATTTATCGCACCAGAACATTTGACGGCTCTCATCGTAAGCGTGACTGTATAAATGCTTTTCTTTGTTATAGAGGCATTCGCGGACATTCCGGAACTGCCTTAGCGTATCGGTATAATCCTTGCACTGCGCGAATCGCTTCACATACTGGACATAGAACGGCTGCCCCATATATAATCCGTCCAGCCAAACCTGGTTCGGATAGTTTTCTTTATGCCAGAACGACCCGGCTTCCGTTCTCGGATAAGCGGACAACTGCCCGTACAGCATATCCATAATCCGTTTGTATTTCGGGTCCCCCTCCCTTTGATAGAGGACAAACAAAATAACCGCCATCCGGATTTGATCGATATTGTAGCGGTCGATTTGGATGCCAGGGATATTGCCGTCTGTGTCGAACAGTTGATCGATAAATTCTTTTACAAAACGGTACTCTTCCTTATTGCCGGTAAGCTCAAAGCTGTCCAAATACGCCATCAAAATGCAGCCTTCAATATAATGCCACCTTACCGAGTACCATTTTTGTCCGGTCCTGTATTGAACTTTCAATTTATCTACCAATGCATAATTCAATGGGCGCTCCCTCCCTTTACATCTCCTTTACCCTTTCAGACCGCTGGTGCTGATGCCTTCGACAATATACTTTTGGAACGAAAAGAAAATAATGATGACCGGAAGAAGGCTGAGCACCGACATCGCAAACAGGTTGCCCCAATCGGTGACCGAATCGGGATCGGAAAACATTTTCAACGCAAGCGCCAATGTATACTTGGAAGGTTTGCTCAAATAGATCAGCGGACCCATAAAGTCGTCCCATCGCCAATAAAAAGAGAAAATCGCGGAGGTCATCATCGCAGGAACGACAAGCGGAACGATGATCCGATAAAAAATAGAGAACCGGTTGCAGCCGTCGATTCTTGCGGCTTCATCCATTTCATAGGGAATCGTCCGAATGAACTGCATGATCAGAAAGACGAAAAACGGAACCCCGAAGAACGTCGGCAAAATTAACGGCCAATACGTATTGACCCAACCGAACCGGTTGAACATGATATATTGAGGGATCATGATGACCTCAAACGGAAGCATCATCGTAAGCAGCATGCACACGAACCACACATTTCTCCAAGCAAATTTGATTCTCGCGAACCCATAGGCGATGAAGGTGGAAGAAACGACGCTGCCAATCGTAGAAACAAGAACAATAATGAACGTATTGGTAAAAAAGGTCGTGAACGTAATGCCGCCGAACCCTTTCCAGCCGTTGACGTAATTCTCGAAATGCCATCCTTCAGGATATAACGAATGCGCGCTGACAAACACCTGCGAGCCTTCTTTTAGAGAGCTTGCGAGCAGCCATATGAGCGGATAGAGCATGAATGCGGTCAGCAGAGCCAAGAGCAACTGCCGAACAAACGCTTCTCTGTTGGAATTGAAGGCCATTATCTGTCACCTCCGGATTCATAATGCACCCAATGCTTCGAGCTTCTGAAGACGAATGCGGTGAAGAGCCCGATAATTAAGAGCAGAACCCAGGCCATTGCGGATGCGTAGCCCATCTCGAAGAACATAAATCCGCGCTGGTACAAATAGAGGGCATACAGCAGTGTGCTGTTCAGCGGACCGCCTTGGGTGACGATAAAGCTGGGCGTAAAAGATAAGAAGCCGCTGATCATTTGCATAATGACGTTAAAGAGTATGATTGGCGTGAGCAGCGGTATCGTAATTCGCGAGAAGCGGTACCAAGCATTGGCGCCGTCCACACTGGCCGCTTCATAGTAAGACATCGGAATGTTCTTTAATCCCGCCAGAAAAATAAGCATTGATGAACCGAACTGCCAGCCGAACAAAACAATCAATGTCCAAATCGCCGTATCCGGATTTCCAAGCCATGACGTTGTCGGCAAACCCAAGGCTGCCAAAATTCCATTGATCGCCCCGTTATTGCCGAACAATTGCTTCCACATGACGGCGACGGCCACACTGCCGCCGATAATGGAGGGCAGGTATAAAGCGGTACGATAAAATCCCGATCCCCGGATTGTTTTTACCAGCAGCATCGCTACGATCAGGGCGAAGATAAGCCGGAACGGAACAGCCGTAAACGCATATAAAAAAGTCACCTTCAAGGACTGCCAAAACTTGTCGTCCTCGGTAAACATCCGCACATAATTGTCCATACCGATCCATCTTGGCGAACCCAATAGATCGAATTTCGTAAACGACAAATATAAAGACATGCCGATCGGAAATAGGGTCAGCCAGAAAAAACCGACCAGAAACGGCAAAATAAACAAATAACCCGATACATTCGTATGGTCCCGCTTTTTCTTCTGTTTACCTATCATTGTCATCCACCACTTCCATCTAAGAGAATCGATATAATGGAAAACCGGCCCCGATCATTCGAACTCAACAATCAGGACCGGTCTAAGTCTATTTGGCGATCAATTTCGGTTTAAGATTTCCTGGGCTTTCTTCCTGAACTCCTTTGCCGCCTCCTGAGGAGTCAATTGCTCGTACAACACCTTTTCATCGATTTCCGTGAGCACTTTTAACACTTCCGCAGCCGTTGCCGGATGATTACCGTCAATCGGACTGCTGTTCTCAGTCAACAGTTTAATATAGTCGAACGTTTTGGCCGTACTCTCGTCCACCGTTGACTTGATCGCATCCGCTACAACAGAGCTTACAGGCACCCCGCGGTCGGCATTCAAGATTTTGTTCGCTTCTACGTTATTTACGAAGAAGCTGATGAATTTCGCCGCTTCTTCTTGATTCTCCGAGCTCTTCGGAATAGAAAAGAACATACTTGGCTTCAGATACATGCCTTTGGTTTCGTTGGGCCCAGGCATCGGCGCGATTTCCAGCGGTCTTTGGGCTGCTTTGGCATGGGCTCCAATGCCGTTCGACCATGTGAACGTCAATCCCAATTTGCCAAGGACGATCATTGAATTTTCCGTCGAATCATGCTGAGCCTTTACGTCAAGCTTTGGGGCAAGGCCTTCTTTAACCCATCTTTGATGCATTGTGAAATAATCTTCCAGGATTTTATCATCCGTGTAACCCAGACCGGTTCCGTCGTCGTTAAAGTAACGGCTGCCATGCTCCCGAAGCCATATTTCCAAGACACGGTTCGTTTCCAGCGTATCTACGCCATATTCGGCAACGGTTTTCAACTTTCCCGCCGCTTCTTCGACATCATTCCATGTCCATCCGAGCTGAGGCTTCTGTGCGCCCGCTTTTTCGAACAAAGCCGGATCATACATGGCCATATAAGCGTTGGTTCCAAGGGATAAACCGACGATTTCCCCATTCAATTTGCCGGACTCAAGGATGCTCGGAGAAATGCTGCTCGCATCGATCAGCCCGCTTTCAATGAACGGGGTCAAATCAGCCAGCAGCCCTTTCTCGGTATATTGGGTCAAGTATTCGCCGAAGTTTTGGTTCATAACGTCAGGCAAATTTTTACCTGCGGCTTGAGCGGCCATTTTCTCCCAATACCCGGCGTAGCTGGAGAACTCCGGTTCAATTTTCACGTGCGGGTTTTGTTCTTCATACATCTTGATTACTTTCAGTGTGGCGTCATGCCGCGATTGGCCGCCCCACCATGCAACCCTTAACGTGACGGGCTTTTGGGTATTGCTTTCGCCGGGACTTACATTTGCGTCCGTTCCGCCGCTCCCGCTGCCGGCATTCCCGCCCTCCCCAGGCGGCGTACTTCCGCCGCATGCAGCCATCGTAAATGTCAGCAAGGCAGCTATCGCCAACGTTGCGATCTTTTTAAACTTCGTCAAATTCTTTTCCTCCTCACATAGGGATCTTTGAGTAGAGCGCAAAGTCTCTCCGCTTCACTAGTAGACTGTTCCATAAATATCGATAGTAATAAGTTTGGTCAACTATTTCTTTATATTGGATCGGTCTACTAGGGATCTGGCACATAATCGCTTACAAAACCATTGTATTGAAAGCGTATACATAGATAAACTCAAATAACCGTCTTGTTGGTCCAAAAAACCGCTTTTTTACGGCATCCGATTTTTATAGTCCGATGGAGAGTACCCGGTCGCCTTTTTAAACACTTGGCTGAAATACTTGGGATTATTACCGAATCCGACTTGTTCAGCGATTTCTATGATCCTGACCTCTTCCGTCCGGTGAATCAATTCCTTCGCCTTGGCGATCCTCACGCCCATCAAGTAATTCGTAAACCTTCCGCCGGTTTCTTTCTTAAACACTTTGCTTAAGTAATCCGCGCTCATAAACATCATTTCGCCCGCCAATTTATTTAACGAAAAAGCTTCATCCGCTATATTTTCCTCCGCATATTCGATCATTTTTGTTACGATGCGGCTTTGCTTTTTCGAATGCGCTTCGTAAGTCACTTCGGCGACTTCTCCGGCAGACCGGGCAATAAACGCTTGGATATGATCCAGTGTTGTCATGCTTTCCCATTCGGCGACTTGCTTCAAGTAACGCTCCATGTTTTGGCTGCCTGCTTCTCTGACGATGATCATAAACAGCTCCAACGTATACGATTTAACCAGGTCGATATCAATTTTCTCCCTTTTCAACCGATCGAAGAAACGAGCAATATACGCTTGCGATTTTTCCATAGATCCGCCGCGCAGCGTAATGGCCAGCTCTTCATGATCAAACTGGATATCTTCCCGGCGCACGCCGGACGTCCTAATGTCCTGATGAGCGATGATGCTTCCTTCGCCAAGATAAAACCGGTGCGTCAAACATTCGAGCGTTTGCTCGTACAGCTTCCTTAAGTTGCTTATTTTCCCCGCATCGCTAAGCGCAATGGTAATCCCCAAAGCATAATAATTTTTGTATACTTTTTTTATCTGTTTCAGGGGATAGGAAAGGTTGTCCACCCGTGAATTCTCGATGAGCAGAACAACCCTTTCGCCAATCGTCGTACTGAGAAGGACTTTGTGCTGCTCTCCGGCCAATTCCGCAGCTATGTTTTGCAACGCGAAAATATGCTCAACATCAAACGTGCCTTCGATTTCGAACAACGCAAGCTTGACAAGCTCCTCTGAAAGCCTAAGGTTCAGTAATTGGCTGTAGTAGTCCCATTCTTTTTTTCCGTAGGTCTTATTCGTAAGGCATTCCTTTAAAAATTGTTCCTTCACTTTGGGCATGACTTTCTCTAAATTATAACGCGTCCTTTGGATGAAGGATTCTTTGTTGCGGGCCTCCTCCATTTCTTCCATAACGTCGCGTAGTACCTCTGCAATCTTCCTCTCGTTGCACGGCTTCAACAAATAATGCTTGACACCGAATTCCATCGCTTTCTTGGCGAAATCAAATTCTTCATATCCGGAGAGGATAATGAAACGAATGTCCGGGTACGCCGGCCGTACCGCTTGTATTAACTCCAAACCGTTCATTTCCGGCATCTTGATGTCGCTGATCACGATATCCGGAGGCTCGTTCCGGATCATCTCCAACGCTTCTTTGCCGTCCAGTGCGGTACCGATTAGCCGGGCTCCGATTTGTTCCCATTCGACGAGTGTGGAAATCCCTTGAAGAATGAATTTCTCATCATCGGCGAGCAATACCTTATAATTGACCATGACCTTCACCTCCATGATAGGGAAGCAGGATGGTTACTGAAGTACCCTTTCCCGGCTCGCTGCTTATACGGATTCCATAAGTTTCGCCGAACATCAGCTTGATTCTGTCTTCTATATTTTTCAGCCCAATGCCGGTTTTTTTGGAAACCACTTTCCCCATTCTTAAAGCTTCGAGCTTCTCCGCATCCATTCCCGGACCATTATCGGACACGACAATTTCAATATGTTCACCGTAACGCTCCGCAACCACTTCGATCCGGCATATTCCTCTGACAGCCTCCAATCCGTGCTGGATGGCGTTTTCCACGACAGGCTGCAAGGTCAGCTTCGGAATGAAGCCGCGGTTGATATCCGGATCTACGTTAAGGCGGAAATCCAACCGGTCGTCAAAACGATTTTTTTGAACGGTTACGTAGTCGCTCAATATTTTTAATTCTTCGTGAATCGGAATGAGCGGTTCCTTCTTGCTGATTACGCTTCGCAGCATATTCCCGAGCGCTTCCACCGTTTCGGCAATTTGCTGCTGCTTATTGATCTTGGCCATCCAGTTAATCGAATCTAACGTATTATATAGAAAATGGGGGTTGATTTGGGCTTGCAGCGCTTTATATTCCGTTTCTTGAATGACCAGCTGCTTCTGATAGTTTTCTTTGAACAGTTCATTGATTTTTTCCAGCATGACTCGGAAATTGCGTTGCAGCTGGCCCATTTCATCCATATTCGGTGTACTTTGCGTATCCGTAATTTCAAAATTCCCTCTTTGCACCTGTTTGATTTTCTCTGTCAACGATTCGAGCGGCTTCGTTATGCTATAGGCGGCCAATCGGCTGATCAGAAGCACCGACAGAAACAATACGATAAAAAAAACAATCATGTGATTCCGAAGCTGTCCGGTCTGGCGTGAAATCATCTCATACGGCAAAATATTGTAATAGGACAATTCATCATGGTATTGCGAGGTTAAATAAGAGATCAGATATTTCTCCCCTTGAATCTCGCGAATTTCAAAGCCATTCTCTTTAGAGGAACGGATAAGATCGGTTTGATTGATGAAATCCGCCCGATTTGAAAATACGATTTGATCGTTCTGAGCGATCACAAACCGTTTATCCGCGGATAGATCCAGAAACTGATCAACAAGGGTCTCCATATCAATCCAGACCGCCAAAACGCCGTAATGCGATAAATTCAAATTTTCCATGCCCCTGATTTGTCTTACGGAAATTAACTTGTGTGTATCTTCCTTTCCGGCAAGCCATACGTTAGAGCCGCCCGCTTCTGTAGCAATCCCCTCCAAATCAATGCCTTCATCTTCAATGCCAAACATGACGGTAGTTAGGACAGTTCCCTGGGAATCGATAATTTGCAAGGACGAAATATACTTTTCCTGCTGCATAAAATATATCATCCGGTTATACAAATGCTCCCTTACTCTGAACAGCTCGTAAGTCGTTTCATTTTCGCGGATAAAAGCAAGATAATCTTGAATACGGGCATCCGTGCTCATTTGGAACGACCATTTGTCGATTTGCGACAATTCGCTGTCTATCGCGGATGAAGTTAAACTCAATACTTCCGCCGCTTCCGAATAAATCCGTTGTTCGTAAATGTCGGCAAACATATGAAAAGCCGCCAAGCTGGCGATACACACGACAAGAACAATGAGTCCGGTGATGCCGAAAAACTTTTCTCTTATTTTCAAATTTCCGAAAAATGAATGAATCTCCAATCCCCCCCTTTTCTCATAGAATATATCCCTTGCCTAAATCGCGCAATGATGAACTCGGAATATTCTTATGACCGCCGGAATCGAAATAGAAAAAACCACAAGGAGCATAAAATACTCGCATGTGGTTTGTTTTTTGCGGCGTTCTTCTACTTCACTATCAAGCGCTCAAATTGAATTTCTTACTCAACTTCAAAAGCATATCTTCGGTCATCTTCTTCAAATCATATTCCGCCTGAAAGCCCCATTGTTGTTTCGCCGCAGTTGCATCGATCGAGTTTGGCCAGCTCTCTGCGATCTCTTGCCTGACCGGATCGACATTATAGTCCATTTGAAACGACGGTATATACTTTCGAATTTCCGAAGCAAGTTCTTCCGGTTCAATGCTCATCGCCGTTACATTGAAAGAATTTCGATGTTTCAGCTTCGAAGCATCCGCTTCCATTAAGGTGATGATGGCTTTTAATGCATCAGGCATATACATCATATCCATGTAGGTTCCTTTTGCTATATACGAGGTATACCGCGCATGTTTTATCGCTTCGTAATAAATCTCAACGGCATAATCCGTCGTTCCGCCGCCGGGTGGAGCAACGTATGAAATAAGTCCGGGAAAACGAAGCCCCCGCGTATCAACACCAAATTTACAATAGTAATAGTCACAAAGCAGTTCACCAGCGACTTTATTTACGCCGTACATCGTGGTCGGACGTTGTATCGTATCCTGAGGTGTATTGTCTTTGGGCGTAATTGGCCCAAATGCGCCTATTGAACTCGGAGTAAAGAACCGGCATCCGAGTTCCTTGGCTACTTCCAACGCATTGACAAGACCGCCCATGTTTAAGTTCCATGCACGCAACGGTTTTGTTTCCGCCGTAGCTGACAGTAATGCGGCAAGATGAATAATCGTATCCGCTTTATGTTTTTTTGCCGCGTCAAACATAACTTTTGAGTCTGTGACATCAACGACTTCAAACGGACCCATCTGCTGCACAGCATCACTTTCACTTCGTCTAATATCAGTAGCTATAACATTAGCCGAACCGTAAATATCCCTCATTTTCATAATCAATTCCGAACCAATCTGACCGAGTGCTCCGGTAACCATTATTTTCTTCATCCAATCCCCCCACTAAATTTAGCATCATCTCGTTCAACCGCTTACCGGCAATAAATTGGCGCAACTAAACCGGGGCCTAGCAAATCGCTATTTTAGGTCGTTATATTCACCTCCAGAAAGGAATTAATTGGTATATTTCCGTACTCTATATTCCGATAAATCCGTCTATCACCTCCATTTCATAGTTTATGAAGACAGTAAAAACCCCCGTCTAGTTTCATATAAATGAACAGACGGAGGCCACCGTCGTGTTCGGTAACTGGCTGGCATCATGGAAGTTATCATCCACCTTAGCCCCTGTAGCTTTGCGTCGCCACTTTTCAGTGGGTTTGCCTTTATCGTACGATTTACTAAATTGTCGTATACTGTAAATCTATAAGGTTTCTGCATCGTTGGGAATAGGACTATACTACTATTTTTTAATCATTGAAAACTCTTTCATCTTACCTTGGAAGCATACAACGATCCGAATCCACATAAATTCGTTCGACATCTACTGGCATCAACGTTTCATCGATTTGTGAATACACCCATAAAATAACCAGTTCTTCCGTCGCACTTGCATTTTCGAGTCGGTGAGGAATACCGGCAGGGACAAAAGAATGATCGTATGGCTGCATGAATGTCCTCTCCCCTTCCACATCGCAAAAGGCATTTCCTTTTAAAATCGTTACAGATTCTTCCACATTATGAATATGACAAGCTAATCCTGCGTTCGGCTTAAAAGTAGCCAACCCGGCAATAATCGTTTTGGGTCCCATTCCCTTCGTTAATAGTTCATGGAATTGTACCCCTTCACCAATCTCAAAAGGCGTTATATCTTTGTAATGGCTAATCATTGGTTTATACAATGCCTCTTGCATGACGCGTCACCCTTTCTTCTTATTCTCGCAGCGGTAATTACGATTAAAAGCTCTTATTATTTTCCTCCCTTCTTATAATCCGGCTAAACAAAATTATACATTATTCAGCAAAGTTTCACACCATTATATGACAAAAACAATACAAATCTGCGGCAAAAACCAGCTTTCGGCGGATTTCATCCTACCGGAAGACCCAAGACTTTCGCCCCTGCGCATGCGACCATCTTGCCTTTTCGGGTGATTCTGCCGACGAGCCTCACCGCTTCCTCGCCGAAACCGCTGCTCCGGGTTCTCTAGCTGCTGACCGTTGGGTATAATAGGAGGTATCGAATTCCATTCTAATGAAAAAAGGATGATTCCGTTGACTTCATCCCCTCTTGCCGGTTTCCACCCGATATTGCAAGCGTGGTTTACAGCCGAATTCGGCACTCCGACCAAGGTGCAGCTGGAAGCATGGGAAGCGATTATCTCCGGCTCGCACGCTTTGATTGCCGCGCCTACCGGGTCTGGGAAAACGTTAGCCGCATTATTGCCGTGCATCGACCGGTTGGTCAAGGAGAAGCTCCCGTCCGGAGAAGAAGCCGAAAACGCTTCCTCAGGGGTGCGCATTCTCTACATTACGCCGCTTAAAGCGCTCAACAACGACATCCATCATCATACCATTCAATTTATCGAAGCGATTGAAGGCCATGCCCGCGGGATCGACTCACCGTGGCCGGGCATCCGGTCCGCAGTACGGACAGGCGACACGCCTGCTCGTGAGCGCGCCGCGATGGCGAAACGACCGCCCGACATGCTCGTTACGACGCCGGAGTCGCTTTACATTATGCTCACCTCGGAGAAGGGCCGATCTATGCTGCGGTCCGTTCGACAAGTCATTATCGATGAAATTCACAACCTGGCGCCCGACAAGCGCGGCGCTCACTTATCACTGTCGCTTGAACGGCTTACGGCGTTTTGCGGCCGGAAGATCCAGCGGATCGGCGTTTCCGCGACGCAGAAGCCGCTGGATCGCGTCGCCCGTTTCCTGGCCGGATGGGAAGCAAGTCCGGATGGACCGCCGTCTTCTCCCCGCCCGGTGACAATTATTGAGAGCCCGATGCAGAAGCGGATCGAGCTCACCGTGACGATGCCGGACTACAGCAAACCGGTTAAGACAAGAGAATCGCTCTGGTTTCCGATCATGGACCGTCTCCTGCAGCTGATTGGTGAAAGCCGCTCCACCCTTATCTTTGTGAACAGCCGCCGGATCTGTGAAAGGCTGTGCCTGCGACTGAACGACTATGTCGGCTACGAGATGGCTCGCGCCCATCACGGGAGCATGGACCGGGAGCGGCGGCTGGAGGTGGAACGGCTGCTTAAGGAGGGGCAGCTGCGGGCGCTCGTCGCGACGTCGTCGCTGGAGCTCGGAATCGATGTCGGCCACGTCGATCTGGTCATCCAGATTGACTCCCCGTTCGATGCCGCTGCCGGCATTCAGCGCATCGGAAGGGCCGGCCACGCCGTCGGCGATGTCAGCCGAGGCGTCATCTTGGCCCGCGAACGCGGCTCCCTGCCCGAGATCGCCTTGCTCAGCCGGTTAATCGCGGGTCGCGAGATTGAAGAGATCCGCATCCCGCAGCATCCGCTTGACGTGCTGTCGCAGCAGCTTGTAGCCATGGCTGCGACGGATGACTGGCCGGTCGACGGCCTGTACCGGCTGATCACGCAAAGCGATACCTACCGGCACTTGTCCAAGGATCGTCTGCTTGCCGTTCTGCAGGTGCTTTCCGGCATGTATCCGTTCGCACGGCCGCTGCTTGCATGGGATAAAGAACGGGACGTCTTGACCCGAAGGCGCAATTCGGCAATGGCGGCCGTTACGGGATCGGGTACCATTCCCCAAAGCTCGGCTTATCCGGTGCATCATATCGAGAGCAGAGCCCATCTCGGCGAGCTGGACGAAGAATTCGTGCATGAAAGCCGCGTCGGCGATGTGTTCCAGCTCGGGACAAGCTCCTGGATGATCAGGGACATCCGCAAGGACCGGATCTATGTATCCGAAGCCCCCAACCGGTTCAGTGAAATCCCGTTTTGGAGAAATGAGGCGGGCAGCCGCTCCTATGAGCTGGGCGAGAAGCTGGGCATTTTTCTGGAGGAGCTCTCAAGACGGCTTGAAGCTGCGAGAGACGGCAAGAATTCTGAACAGGACGTGATGGACTGGCTCGTCTCCGAATATTATATGGATGCCGAATCGGCGCGCCAGCTCATCGGCTTCATCCAGTCCCAGCTGTCGGTCAGCACCGTTCCGACGCACCGGCGGATTGTGATCGAGCATTACCAGGACCTTACGGGCCGGACCCATGTCCTCATTCATAACCATTGGGGCCGGAGAGTGAACCGTACCTGGCTGCTGGCAATCGAGCGCGGGTTCAAGCGTCTGCTCCCCTATCGCCTGTATGGCAATGCCAAGGATAACGGCATTGAATTCGTGCTGCCGGAATGGGACGATTCTTGGCTGCAGGCGTTGTACAGCGTCACTTCCTCCGGTCTGAAGGAGCTGCTGATGGAGGCGATTCCGGGCTCGCCGCTTCTGGCCATCGCCTTCCGGCGGATCGCGGAAACGTCGCTGCTGCTCTCCCGCAGCTTCACGCGAATGCCGATGTGGCAGAAAAGGCTTCGCAGCGAGGAATTATTGAAGGAGTCGCTTCCCTTTGCCGAACGGTTTCCGTTTCTGCAGGAAGCGATCCAAGAGTGTCTGCATAGTTACCTTGATCTGGACCGGCTTGAACAGCTGCTGGATCGGGTCGCAGCCGGCAGCATCGAAATCGTGATTCGCAAGACCGACCATCCGTCGCCGCTGGCCGCACAGTTCATCGCCGATTACGTCAATATGCAAATGTATGAGGGCGACGGATTGGATAACGCCGTCCAGCTTCAGCTGCTACAGGCGGGCAAAGCCTTGGCAGGCGAGCTGTTCGGACAGGAAGCGCTGCGGCGCGCGTTTGATCCGGAAGTCATGGAGAAGGAACGCGAGCGGATGAAGGAGCTGACCGTTCAGCCTCGCCATGCGGATGATCTGCTGCTGCTGCTCAAGCGCCGCGGCGATCTGTCTGAAGCGGAAATTGCGGCTCTGACGGGAGAAGAGGCGGCAGGCCTGCTGGAGGAGCTCACACAATCCCGGCAAGTGGTTCAGCTCGAATTCGGCCGTGATTGGCGATGGATCTGCGAAGACGAGTTGGAGCTATACGCGCAATTCCCTCGTTCGGAGGCATCTGTCGCGCTCATTGCCGGACGTTACGCCGACCACTGTCTGTCGTTTACGGAAGCCGACCTGAAAGCCCGGTATCCCGCGCTTTCCGCCGAAGATGCCGAACACGTCATCGAGATGCTGCTGCAGCAGGATAAAATTGAGCAAGCCCCGTTCGCGGCGCATGCCGACGAGCGGATCTGGTGCAGCCGCAAAGTCGCTTCGCGGATTGTGCGCCGGTCGATGGAGCACGCTCGCAAGCAGGCCGAACCGGTCGACCCGGTCCGGTGGTGCGGCCAGATGGCCCTTATGCAGCACGCGCTTCCAGGCGCTCAGCTGCGCGGCGAAGAAGGGCTGCTTGGCGTAATAACCAAGCTCCAGGGGATGTACTTGCCGCTTTCCCTCTGGGAAACGCTTATCTTCCCTTCGCGTATCGTCGATTACCGCAAGGATGACCTCGACCGCTTATGCGCGTCCGGAGAAATTGTGTGGCTCGGGAAGAAAGGGCAAGCGGAAAAAGAAGGAAAGGTCGCGTTCTTTCTGACCGAATCCAAACCGCTGTATGCGCCCTATCTGAGAGATCTTGAGAGCAATATGCCGAATTCCAGCCATCCCGAGCTTCTCGGCCGGCTCAGGTCACAGGGTGCGACCTTCCTCACGAAGCTAAGCCGGGATACCGGACAGCTCCCGTCCGAGTTGTTGTCCGCCCTGTTCGATCTGGTCTGGGAGGGGCAGGTCTCCAACGATCAGTTCACACCGCTTCGACTGCATGCGGCAACAAAGGGCAAAGGGCTGGCCAAGGCCGGTTCGGGGCAAGGGCGCTGGTATTGGACCGGATCGCTGGCGGATGAGCTGCCGGATCGCCCCGATCCCGCTTCCGGCTCCGGTGCCGGATTTGGCTCCGGACAATCGCCGATCGAATCGTCCGCTGCAAGCTGGATCCACCATCTGCTGCAAAGCTACGGCCTGATTACGAAGGAGCTGGCAGCCGCGGTTATGCCGTTTGACTGGGATACGCTGCTGCCCTTGTTAAGAAAGCTGGAAGAGTGGGGCGCCGTTACCCGCGGCATGTTCATTCGCGATCATCCGACCATGCAGTTCAGCAGCCGGGAGATGACCGATGCGGTTCGCGCGCCGCTGACCGGCCCGGCAGTTCAATCGCTTACGCTGCTGTCCGCCGTCGATCCCGCTAATCCGTTCGGTCTCGTCTCCGGGTGGCCGGCATCGGAAGCCGCCTCCTATGCGCGCAAACCGGGCAATTATCTTGTCCTTCAAGGAGAGCGGTGGCGCTACTGGATCGAAAATAACGGCCGTAAAATCTACGACTTGAACGGAAATGACCACGGTGAAACCGATAAAGGCGATTTTGCGGACTTAACTTCTATGAAAGAGATGCTCCGGACGCTGCTGAAGCTTCAGGGAGCCAGTAAAATCAAGATCGACACATGGAACGGCACCGCCGTAGAACAGAGCAGCGGCGGGCCGCTTCTCCGCCGGCTAGGTGCCGAACGGGACAACAAGTCGCTTGTGCTGTGGGCAAGCCAATTGAAATCGTAGATTAAAGCCATCTTGTGAGCGTAAGCTGCTTACAGGATGGCTTTTTTTCAGAATAGTACAGCGTAGTGACGCTCGTCCTACCGATGCTAGGTGCGACCCTCCACGTAGTCAGAGCTCGACGGTTAGCGCCATTCGGGCGATGAGGAATCCCCTGCACGAATAACGCGCATGCTTCCATGGCATTCTAGTACAAGAAAAATTTGTTTGATCGGAGGACTATCGCCATGACGAAACGGCTCCGCAGAACGCCGACCGGCCGCAGCTCCGCTTTCGACGATTCCACCAGCGAATTCAGCGGGAAAGTACTCGCAGACGACCTCGAGCAGAATGAAATCTTCGTCAAAGAGGCGTTTCGAAATTGCTCGGATTTGATATGCCGCAAAATTCGTTATGAAGACGATGCTTCCAGGCAGCTGATTGTTTATCTCGTTACGCTTGCGGACGAACAGAAAGTGAACCAGCAGATTATAAAGCCGCTTGCAGCTCTTGGGCAGGATCGTGATGCCGTCGAAACGGAGGTTTGGCAAGGCGAATCGATGCCGGCTGTCAAGAATGCCGTCACATCGAACTGGGGGGAAGTCATCCGATTCATTCTGAACGGGTATGCCGCGGTTTTTACCGAGGGCGAAGCCCGCGCCGTTTGTTTTGAGGCAAGCGCCTCGATCCAAAGGGCCATTGAAGATCCCTCCTCCGAACCGGTTATCAGAGGGGCCAAACAAGGCTTCATCGAAAGGCAGAACGTCAATTTCGGTCTGCTGCGCCGCTATATTCGCACCCCGCGCCTGAAAGCGGAGGCTTTCACCGTAGGCGATCTGACGCAAACGAAGGTGCTTGTCGCTTATATTGAAGGACTTGCCGACGATTCCGTTGTGGACGAGGTGAGGAAAAAGATCGCTTCCATTCGAATCGACGGAATCCTTGAATCCGGTGCCATCGAAGAACTGATCGTAGACGATCCGTTTCCCGTATTGCCTCGCGTGCAGGTAACGGAACGGCCGGACGCTGTCGCCGGAGGCCTGTTGGAAGGCAGGGTCGCCATTATCGTCGACAATACCCCCTTCGTTCTCGTCGTACCCGTAACGTTCTGGACGGGGATGCAGGCAAGCGAAGATTACAATCTGCGTTCCCCTGTGGCGACTTTCTCCAGATGGATTCGTTTTCTCTTTTTATTCGTCGCCATTTTTGCTCCTTCCTTCTTCGTTGCGGTAACTTCGTTCCATCAGGAAATGATTCCCACCAGCCTGCTGCTCAGCATTGCCTCAGCGCGGGAGCCGGTACCTTTTCCGGTCATGATCGAAGCTTTATTGATGGAAATCATGTTTGAAGCGCTGCGGGAGGCAGGTGTCCGTTTGCCGAAGGCGATCGGCCAGACGGTAAGCATCGTCGGCGGTCTTGTCATCGGAGAGGCAGCCGTACAGGCGGGTATTATTTCGACGCCGATCGTTATCGTCGTATCGACGACGGGCATCGCGGCCCTTCTCATTCCTCGCTTTAATTTTGCCAACGGAGTCAGGCTATTCCGCTTTCCGATCATTCTCTTGGCGGGGTCGTTCGGTTTATACGGAATTGCGCTCGGTTTTTTGGGCATTTTGCTCTATGTTGTCCACTTGAGATCGTTCGGAGTGCCTTATTTTACGCCGATCGCTCCCTTTTCGCTCAGAGCCGTAAAGGATGTCTGGGCTCGAACGTCCCGGGTAAACGGCCGCAGCCTTTCCGTCCCCTCTCCCGAGACTGCGGTCAAAGCGCGGCGGCAGGAAGGAGGAGGAGGGTAGTTGAAACGGTGCATGACAATCGCAATGCTGTTCGTTCTGACGCTGGGTACCGGCTGCTGGGACCGTAAAGAAATCAACGATATCGGTCTCGTTATGGCAACCGGACTGGATTTGGCGGATAACGGAAAGATACAAGCGACGCTTCAGGTTGCCGTACCCGGACCTGGCTCGCAATCGGCAGGTGGCGGCTCGAAAAAAACGGAGAAGTTCTTTTTGATTTCGGCAGTGGGCAAAAACGGGCTTGATCTCGATCAGAAGCTTCAGCAGAAGATGTCCAGAACGTTATTTTTTGCGCACCGCAGCATGATCCTGATCGGGGAGGACTTGGCCAGAAAAGGAGTGAATGAGATCCTAGATACGTTCAACCGCAGTCCGCGCAACCGTTTGAAAACGTATATGCTGGTCGTGAAGGGGAGGAAAGCGGGGGATCTGCTGCAAGTCGACTATCCCTATGAGCTCGCCCCTGCCGAAGCGATGAAGGAAATGGAAATGCTGAGGGGCGAAGGGACGATCGTCACACTGCGCGATTTTATGATCGCGTCGGCAACCGGGGGAATGTCTCCGACGACCGGGGTGCTCGAGCCCGCAACTTTTCACACATCGGAGGAAAAATCGGAGGAAAAAGGGGATGACAGGCTGTTTCGCATCAAAGGGACGGCAGTGTTTAAATCGGGCAAATTGGCCGGTTTTTTGAACAATGCGGAAACGCACGAGTTTCTTTGGTTTCAGAATAACAAGTTGACAGATAAAATCGCTGCCGACTTGCCGGACGGCAAAGGAAACGTCGGTTATTTCATTACCTCCGGCAGCTATAAAATCGATGCTGATGCAAGCAGCAATCCGCTCAAGTTTCACATCAGCCTGAATGCAAAAGGAGACCTGTTTGAAAACAACTCCCCTCTCGACGTAACGGACGCGAACAACCTCGCAGTTGTAGAAAAAGCGATCGAGGATCGCATCAAGCAGGATATGCTTGCGTTCCTGCGCAAAATCCAAACCAAGTACAAAGCGGATATCGTCGGCTTCGGCCAGCAGTTGGAAAGAGATAACCCGAAGAAGTGGCGCACCGTGGAGAAAGAATGGGACCGATATTTTGCCGCCGCTAAAATCTCGGTATCGGTGGATGTCACGATCAACAACACCGGAGCAATTGGCCCGCCGTTGCAGCTGCAGGAAAAGGAGATCGAGAAGCAATGATTATCGTGACGGCTGTTTATGTGCTTTGTCTTGGCGTGTTTACTATCATCCAATGCCGCCGCCTATGGAGCGGTCACAACAACCGGGAGGCACTGATTTGTGCGTTAACCATGACCTTGTCCGCAGTCGTTGGCGCGCTGCTGATCGCGGGCGTGGAAGTACCGACTCTTGTCCTCCCGTACCAAATCGTTTTTGAACCGATCGGTAAAGCGATTTTGTCCCCTTAGCGCCCGGCATCAGCGCTCCGTAAACTTTCGCTTGACTACGTCTATGACAAGCAGCGACAGGGGAACCAGACTCTGCGTAAAAAGAGCCAGAATCGGATACGCAAACGTAATCCAGGCTTGAAATTCGCCGGCATTTTTGAAGATCCAGACGGAACCGACGGCGGATAACACGGTGACCGGAATGATGGTTTTCCGGTAATTTTTTGCTCCGAACAGCTGGGTTGCGCAAATGCAAAACATGTAAAGCAGCATAGAAACCTTGATGGAAATGCCAAGGATCCAGATCGTGATGGCGATCGCCTCCAGCCTTTCCAAGGGTCCTATAATATTCGTATACTTGATGACGTCCAGGAAAGCGAATTTCATCCTGGGGGTTATCGGACCGAACACCATGATGGTTAAGAGGTCAATCGCCATAATCAGCAGGGCGGTGCAGACGAGCGAAATCAGCAATTTCCCGCGCGCCCGCTGCGGCTTCTCGTTCAAGTGGGGGAGAAACCATCCCAAGAAAAAAAACTGGCTCATCCAGGCGGACGGAACGACTGAACCCTTGATGACCGGAGCGAGTCCCTCCGACAACACCGGGGTCAATCGGGCGGGTTCGGTATCCCGGAGCGAGAAAATGAAGATCGGAAGCAGCAGCACTACGATGATAAGTACGATTACCTCGTTGCATCTGGCGATCGACTCGATCCCCGAAAACACGGCAAAGCTGCAAAATAAAAGAAGCGTAATCATTAATACGAGAGACGGCGTTTTGAGCAGGAGAACGGTATTCAGAAATCCGGCATGCTCGTTCACGGTGCTGGATATAAAGAAAAACAAGTAATAAGTGAAGTAAAACCCGATCAGCTTGCCAGCCCATTTTCCGCAAATCGCATTGGCGTACTGCATGATCGACTGACCGGGATAACGCTTCGCCAGAGCCGTCATGACATAGATGTTTACGAGGCCCGTAGTGGAAGCGAAAATAATGGACAGCCAGGCATTTTGCTTGGCATACGCCACCATGATCCCCGGCACGGACAAGATGAGGGTTGAAACGATAAAAGTAAAAAAAAGCAGACTGATCTGATAGCCGGAGATTTTTTCACCGATCTTCATGGATGTACCCCCTCCTTCACTCTTGACTTCCCTATTTTCTCCCAATTCGTGATGTTTTAATAACTTTCGTCAGAAGTCCCCGCAAGAAGAAACGCACGGGCCGGAAGCAAGTGCAGAAGTTATGGAACTGTTCATTGGCAAATTAAGAAAGCGCAAATATCTAATCTACCGATGAAAATTTATCCAAATCGTAAGATATGGTGAAGTATCGGTGCATGTTAGTATGAGAGCGTATACAAATAGGAGGTGATCTGGATTCATATGCTAAAGCAGCAACGGTTGAAATGACGGTGACCATCAGGCGATAGTCACAGGCCACCGAAGTTGACAGGGATAGACAAGCGTAAACGGCTTCGCCGTCCTCTGGCGGCTAAGCTTCGTTTCGCGGAGAATTCTAAGCAGATATAAGAGTGAAACTTATAAATTTCTTAGAATTCAAAATAAGAGCCCTGCGGACAAAAAGATCTGTCCGCGGGGCTCTTCAGCGTTCAAAGCCGAATGCTTCAGCCACCTCTTGCTTGCGCTTCTCCAACAGCTGCTCCTTGTCGTCGCGGTAGAACATATTGTACGTGTCGAACGGAATAATCCGGCCGTCGGGATGAACAATGTGCACGCACGACTTCTTGACGGAACGGACATCAAAGTTGTAAGCATCGAGAAACTGCATAATAATTACGCGAAATACATTGTCATAGGTGACCGATTCCGGCACCGCCGCCATTGGAAGACAGCATAGAAGCGATTTAAGCGAAAGTGCGGAGGAGCCCGGCGAATGATTGGTCGAGAACAGGTTGAACAGCTTGGAGCGCAGCGTCTCGTCCTGCTCGAAAACGATCGTATTGCTGCCGCCCTCAAGCAGAATATTCGGATCGATAAGCCCTGTCAGCGGCACCGCTTCGCCGCCCAGCTTGAGCGCGTAACCCATGGCCAGGCAATCGGGGTGACAGGGAACCGGCAGTATGTCCTCTTCCTTGAACAGACCGGATTGGCCGATAATCATTCGCCTGACCTCGCTTACCGTGAGACGGTCGACCGACGGGTCGTAGTCCTCCAGCCGCCCCGCCGCCTGAATCGGCTGAAAGGTCACCCCCCGGACAGCCCGCTGCTTTACCCCGTAGCTTATGATGTCGCCAACCTCGTGGTCGTTCAGCCCTTTCTTGAGCGTGACCACCAGCGTCGTCGAGATATTGAATTCGTTCAAATGAGCGATTGCCCGCTCGCGGATCCGCCGCAGGTCGGCTCCCCGCAGTTCTTGGAGCGTCCGCTCCTCAAAGCCGTCGAACTGCAAGTATATTTCGAAGCCCGGCATATATTCCGCCAACCGCTGCGCGAAATCCCGCTCCTGCGCAATCCGGATCCCGTTCGTATTTAACATCAGATGTTTAATCGGCCGCGATTTGCACAGATCCAGAATGTCGAAAAACTGCGGATGCGTTGTAGGCTCTCCCCCGCTGATCTGGACAATGTCAGGCTCCCCTTCATTGCGAACGATCCGGTCGAGCATAAATTCAATTTGGTCCAGCGAACGGTAAGAGGTACGGTGCGGCGACGACTCTGCGAAGCAGATCGGGCACTGCAGGTTGCAATGGTCCGTCACCTCCAGCAGCGTTAAACAGCTGTGCTGCTCGTGGTCCGGACAGAGACCGCAATCATACGGACAGCCGTAACGGATCGGGGTATTCCAATGCAGCGGCATTTCCGCAGGCTTCGTGAATTCCCGGCAGCGTTTGTAGTACTCTACGTCCGTGGATATCAGCACCTTTTCGGGCCCGTGTTTCAGACAGCGCTTTACAAGATATACCTTGTCTTCCTCGATCGTCACCTTCGCCTCCACCTTACGATAGCAGACTGAGCAAATACTGTTCGTCAATTCATAGAATAAATATGGACGGTTAGGCATCATGCCAGCTCCTTCAATGACTAGATTAAATATGCTTGCGCCAACGCGAAACGACCCAAGCATAGTAGAACAGTCCGGCCAGACATGCCAGCTGAATATTATTCAATCCGAAATACGGATGAGGGACCGGCTTCATAAAATCAATCAGCAAACGAAACAGCAAATAACCGCACATGAACAGCTGAAAAAGCGCGCCTGACGGCAATCTGCTTCCAGAGCCTTCCGGATTCCGCAGCCTTCTGCGAAGCAGGAGCAGCACCGTCCCGAGCAGCAGCAGCCACCCGATCTCATACAGCTGGGCCGGATGACGGTAAATGCCGTCGCCAAAATCGACCCCGGTCATCCAGGTTGTCGGCGTCCCATGAGTCTTGTCCTCAAGCCCTGTCAGGAAACAGCCAATTCGGCCGATTGCGATGCCGGCAATGAGCGGCAGGACGAAATCGTCTCCCGTCGAAGACCGCCAGCCGATCCATTTCTTGACGAGCTCGACGCCGATCAGGCCGCCCAACAATCCGCCTACGATTGTTTTACCGCCCAGCAAGTAATTGAGGTCGTTATAATTGCTTAGTGTGAGCGGCAAATCCTCGAGCAGGTAGAGCAGCTTGGATCCGACGGCCGCGCCGACCGCCGCTCCTGCAATGATCTGAAGCCCTTGCAGGAAGGGCATCTTGCCCTTCGTGCGGGTCCACACATAAACTCTGAACCCCATAAAATAGGCCAGCGCTTCAAACAGGACATGAGGATGGATTGACCACGGGCCGATGTCGATATATACGGGAAAGGCCAACCTTATCCCCCCATTTTTTTGAACTTCCTCTACAGGCTGAGGAGAATGATTCCGCAGATCGATAGAAACAGCAAAGCCAGAGCGCCGATGATCGCAAGAATGGCTATGATGACCTTAAAAGCCGTACGATTCCAGATTCCTCCCGCCTGCTTCGCTGCGGATAGCGGTTCGGGCGTCCACGTCTCGCACTCGCCCTTACATCTTTTCCGTTCAGCATCGAAACAATCCTCGCACAGTGTCTTGCCGCAGTATTCGCAGCGGTAAGCCGCTTCTTGATTATGGTGGTGATAGCATTCCATAACTTTCACGCTCCCATTGAAGGTGTTTGGGTTCATTGTACTCGAGGATTCATCCGGCGGGAAGTACCAGATCTTTATAGTACCCCGGTATTGCCGGCAACAGTTCAAACTATTTTTCGGGCTTTTGAACCGGAATCCGACTTTATTCGTCTTTTTAGTAGACATCATTCTTAGAAAGAGGCGGATCCCGTTTGATTGCCAAGTTAACCGAAGTCAGAAGAACATTTTTTCCCGGCGCGGCCCCATTTGTTGTGTTGTTGTCCGTATCTGCGCTGGGAGCCTGTTTGCTTATCGCCGCGCTGCTCTTTAACGATTCCGCCTTGCCGCTCGCAACTCCATTGGAGCCCGCGGCGGACAGCAGCAGCGTACATGAGGAAACCGCAAACCCCGCGCCAGAACAGACTTTCTCAGCGGGAGATCCGGCCCTTGAACACGCGGCAGCCGCTCCTGCGAAACCCGAAGAGGCCGGCGCTGCGGCGGCGGGGGCCGACATTGGAATCCTCCGGCCTGCTGAGCCGGAGCCTCCCGCTTGGCCGGCTGCAGACCCTGGAAAACTTGTCGCGCTCACATTCGACGATGGACCCGATGCGAAGTATACGCCGCAAGTGCTGGACATTTTAGCCGAATATGGCGTTCAAGCAACCTTCTTCGTCGTTGGCACGCAGGTCGAGAAGCATCCGGATATGCTGCAGCGCATCATGGATGAAGGACACGCCATCGGCAACCACAGCTACGGCCATGCCAATCTTCCCAAGCTTCCCGCGGGCGAGCTCATAGAAGAAATCGAAGCCGGCGGCGAGGCGATTAAGGATGTAACCGGCCAATCGACCCGATTCTTCCGGGCGCCTTACGGTGCCGTGTCGCGAACGCTCCGGGAACAGCTTGACCAGCTCGGGCTGGAGCTGATCGGCTGGAATGTCGACACCCGTGACTGGGCTGGAACAACGCCGGATACGATGCTGGATATCGTCCGCGAAACGGCCAAACCCGGCTCGGTCATTCTAATGCACAGCTTCGGCGGAAAAGACGGAAAGCTGGATAATACGATTGAAGCGCTGCCTGCAATCATCGAATATTTAACGGAAAACAGCTTTACCTTCGTCACCATCGATAAAATTCAGGAAATGGAGGGAAAAAATGCTTAATTTCCTCCCACAAGTCCTGTATTCCTTGTATAATGGTTTTATATGTATCGTTCCGGGACTTGCTTAAAGAGGTTGTTTAAAAAGCCCACTTCTGTTCACGAAGCAATTCAAAGGAGAATCTCACATCGAATCTTGAATTCAGCCGGGACTTCCGGTGCTCACGTAGGTTTTGCCTACGCTCCGCTCCTCATTCCCTAGCTTCATTCAACCTTCTCGGTGCTGAGAATCGGGCTTTTTAAACAGGCACTTAAAAGTTGATAGGAATCGTGCGCCGGCTCTCTTCTCCAGCGGAGAGATAACCGGCGTTTGAATTTTGAAGATCCCGGGATTCAATGCCAATTGAACCGAAACGGCGTTTATATCGTCGATTAAATAGAGGTGGCCGCCCTTGAATTCCGAAGCCAATTTCGAATACCTGAAAACCCTGACCGAAAGTGAAGACAAGAAAGAGATTCTAAGCGAACTGATGGCCCTCTACGGCAAAGACGTATGGAATTACGCCTACAGCATGACGCGCAAGTGGGATCTGGCCGATGACATTACGCAAGAAGTGTTTCTGAAGGTTTACCGCAGTTTATTCACCTTTCGTAACGAATCATCGCTCAAAACCTGGCTGTTCACCATTACTAGAAATACCGTGCTGGATTATCGGAGATCGGCTTATTTCCGGCGAATCACACTCGTCGATTACTTCTCCGGCGGCGATGCCGGGCAATCTTCCGCCGAGGATGAAGTGATGGCTTCGATGACAACGAACCACCTATGGAGCCTGGTCATGCAGCTGCCGGTTAAAAACCGCGAGGTGATTATTCTGTTTGCGCATCATCAGCTCTCGATGAAAGAAATTGCAAGTATTCTCGGTGTTAGTGAAGGCACGGTGAAATCCAGATTGCATCATGCGAGAGTAAAACTGTCCAAGCTAAAGGAGAGAGCTAACGATGGATCAGAGCGATAACGATTTGCTGCAAGATTTAAAGAACGAGCCTTTCGTCCGAAACGGATTCAATCATCGGCTGCAGCAAAAAATATTGGACAAGGCCGATCATATCGAACGGTCAAAACCCCGTAAACCGCATCTGGCCTGGATGGGCAGCGTCTTCGCCGTTGCGCTCACCTGCATGATCTTGCTGCTGTACGGTCTAAACGGCAACGGGTCACACGATGCGCTTGACGCCAATCAGCTAGCATCGCCGTCATCGCACCCTTCGGCCTATGAAGGGTTCCATAACGGTACGAATGCAGGTATTGAGTTCCAATCCGCCGTACTGGTCGGCCTTCGCACCGATTATCCCGCCGAAGCCGATAAAGCCGCTTACAGCGAATACCGGACCGTACTCGTTGCGCCTGAGGACGGAGAGCTTGTGCAAGCCGCGGAAGGGCAAGGCATCCTGATGCCCTACAAAATGGATTTTTGGATGATCGAGCCCAAGACCCGGACAAAGAAAAATAAGGAAGTGCAGATTTTATCGGCATCACTGGCCTCACCGCCTGAAGATGCAACCCCTTCCGGCAAGAATACGGCAGAGGAAAGCGCATCCGTCCCTGAATTGGTGAAAATCGCCTCTGATCGTTCGGAGACAGAGAAAGCTCCGAATCCTGAAGTTCCGGATGCCGTCGATTCATTGGGCAGTATGTCGCTTGATTATGAGAAGCTACTTTTTGCAGGCAACCGCAACATCGCCGTTCAGCAAGAAGTGACAAGCGATTCGGAGTACGGCGCGTCTCCGCTTACATTTATGTGGGTCAAGCACATTGAACAGCTTCGAATGGCGCGCCAGGATCCGTTCAATCCGAAGACTGAGCCTCATGTCGCCATTCAGGGTGCCATCCCGACTTGGTCCGCAGACACGGAGAACGGGCTCTATAGATCGTATTACAACAACTGGACGATTGTCCGCAAGCCTGGCCGCTGGGTAGCCCAGGAGGCGGTTCAAAGCCCATTGTCATCGTCGATGCGGCACTATACACTGCGCGATGTCCTGGTTAAGCTTCCGGAGGAGGTCGCGTCGTTCGACAAGCTTTCCGTTTCCTGGGAAGAGATCTGGAGGCGGGAACCTGAAGCGCTCGATGCCTTCTCTTCGCCGAAATCGGAAATGGTGGCAATAGTAACCGGCGAGACGATCTCCTTCTATCTGAACGGAGGCGGCCTGGCGGCGGAACCTGCTTTGCAAATCATGCTGCAGCCGGCCGAAACGATCGTCATGATGCAATGGGCAACGCACAACTACGTGGACCGGTGGAAACGGCAGGTGCGCCAATTAATCGGCCCATTCCATAACTAATGAACAGTTCGCAGAGCAAGCTGCCCCGGAAACCGGGACGGCTTCTTTGTTTTTTGTTACAATAACTATAGTCCTCATTCCGGATGTATACGCACACTTATAGTCACAGGAGGTAGAGGTTATTGGATGCAAAAGAGAATACCGGGTGGAGCTTTTGGGCAACGGAAGGGTATGAAACCTATCTGACCTGGGATTTCTGGGAAGATAAGCTGCAGCTGCTGCTAAACCGTTCATTCATTATTATCATCATACTGCTTATGACATGGCTTGTCCTGCGCATTCGGAAGGCCGTCATATCCCGCGTCTTCACGATTACCCGGCTGG
This sequence comes from Paenibacillus tarimensis, assembly GCA_041281825.1. Taxonomy (GTDB): domain Bacteria; phylum Bacillota; class Bacilli; order Paenibacillales; family Paenibacillaceae; genus Paenibacillus_D; species Paenibacillus_D tarimensis_A. The sequence continues at coordinate 5,986,816 of CP166298.1, forward strand.
ATAAGAAACAGCGGGATACGCTGGAGTCGCTTTTATTATCGTTTACCCGTTATGTGATCTTCATTATTGCCGCGCTTCTGTCCCTAAGCAATCTCGGCATGGATATCGCTCCTGTCATCGCGGGGGCGGGGGTCATCGGACTTGCGGTCGGATTCGGCGCGCAGACGCTTGTCAAAGATTTAATCACCGGATTTTTTATCATTTTCGAGGATCAATTTTCGGTCGGCGATTATGTGACGATCAATAACGGGCAAATTAACGGAACGGTCGTCAGCGTCGGCCTGCGGGCAACAAAAATCCGGACCTGGGCCCAGCATGTCGTCGTCATTCAAAATTCGGAAATCAAGGTCAGCCAGAATTACAACCGCGAACGGATGCGAGCAATCGTAAATGTTACCGTTCCGTATGAGACGGATCCGTCCGATGTGGAGAAGGCGGTTCATGCCGCCGCGCATCGCATGGTCGGGGAAATGCCTCACTTGTTCCTGACGAACGATAAAGGAGAAGCCGTCGAACCGCCCCAGCTGTACGGAATCACCGATGTGGAGAACAGCGCCCTCGGGGCGAAGTATACGGTTGTCTGCCTGGTAAAGGACGATCATTACTGGACCGCCTGCAAGGAGCTTCGCAAGATGCTCTTAGAGGAGCTTAAAACCCTCCGGGTGCAAATCTCATATCCTCGAAGGATTGAGCGGATTGAGCCCGAGGAAGCTTGGCAGATATGACTTCAAAGGCCCGGGTAGATTCATAACAATCCGCTCCGCGCCGGCGCATATAATGAAACGATAGCCGTTCCTCAAGATCTCTGGAGCACATGATCAGCATAGGGAGGGAATTGGGATGTTAGAGGCAAATCCACACATCCGGAAAGCGGAGCTGTATGGTGCGAATAACTATCAACCGCTTCCGGTCGTCGTGTCGGAAGCGAATGGCGTGTGGGTGACCGATACCGAGGGAAGGCGGTACATGGACATGTTAAGCGCCTACTCCGCTTTGAATGCGGGCCATCGGCATCCGCGCATTATCGGTGCGCTGAAAGGCCAAGCCGATAAGGTGACATTGACTTCAAGGGCATTCCACAATGAAGCGCTCGGCCTATTCTATGAGAAGCTGTCCGGTTATACCGGCAAGCCGATGATCCTGCCGATGAACACCGGTGCCGAGGCGGTGGAAACTGCCGTTAAAGCGGCCAGGCGATGGGCATACAGGAACAAGGGGATCGCCGCAGATAATGCGGAGATTATCGTATGCGAAGGCAACTTTCACGGAAGGACCATTACAGCCACTTCCTTTTCTTCTTCGGAATTGTACCGGAAGGACTTCGGCCCGTTTACGCCGGGATTCCGCATTATCCCCTATGGAGACGCGGATGCGCTGGAGCAAGCCATTACGCCGAATACGGCCGCCTTTCTTGTCGAGCCGATCCAGGGGGAGGCCGGCATTATTATTCCTCCGGACGGTTACTTGAAACGCGCTGCCGAACTATGCCGACAGCATCGCGTGCTGCTGGTCGCCGACGAAATTCAGACCGGATTCGGTCGTACCGGGAAGCGGTTTGCGTGCGACTGGGAGCAGGTTGAACCGGACGTATATATAATGGGCAAGGCGCTGGGCGGCGGCGTGTACCCGATTTCCGCCGTTGCTGCAGGACGTGAAGTACTCGGCGTCTTTGAGCCGGGGTCCCACGGATCGACCTTCGGAGGCAATCCGCTCGGCTGCGCCGTGGCAATAGCCGCGCTGGATGTGGTCGCCGAGGAGAAGCTGGCGGAGCGCTCATTGGAGCTGGGGCGTTATTTTATGTCGGAGCTGAAGAAAATCAAGCATTCTGCGATTAAAGAAATCCGGGGACGGGGATTGTTTATCGGATTGGAGCTGTTGGTACCAGCCCGCGCCTATTGCGAAGCGCTGATGAAAGCCGGTCTGTTGTGCAAAGAGACACACGAGCATACGATCCGCTTCGCACCTCCGTTGACGATTACCCGGGAGGAATTGGACTTGGCGGCCGGCATAGTCGCCGAAGTGATGCAATCGAACCTGACATAAACAGACTTTGCCTACGTCAAGTGTAAACGGCTTCGCCGTCCTCTGGCGGCTAAGCTTCGTTTCGCGGAGAATTCTAAGCAGATATAAGTGTGAAACTTATATTTGCTTAGAATTGAAGAAAACCGCTGGAGAAAATCGCACCAGCGGTCCTTTATGAGTAAACCCAACCTTTTTGTGCCTGGGGGAAGAAATGGGAATGGCCTTCAGCCGTCGCTGAACCTCTCCATCTACTCCTTGAGTCTGCTGTGGTGCTTCCTGCATTGTACATTTTACAGTTCAGCCAAATACTTTGGTGATCACAGCCTCTAATAAGGAAGTTGATTTCGCGCGCAATGAGGTTACCTCATTATTTGCTGCAAGGCGCTTATGTCGAACTCATTTAATGAGGCAATGAACTTGTCCTTACAGCTTATCCTCGCCCGTGCTTTGGAACAGCTCTATAATCTCGCCGTCCGGACCTTTGAAGAAAGCAATCCGTACCGGAATGCCCCCAAGTACAACGTCCTTGGGCTCCACCGTCACTTCCATACCGGCCCCTCTGGCGATTTCCAGCGCGCCGTCTACATCATCCGAACGCAAAGCCAAGTGCAGATACGCCCCTTCGGGTTTTGCCCCTTCCGCACCGCCGGCAAAGATCTCCAAATAATTGCCGTCCCCGGTATCAAGCATCATCGCGCGGCTATTCCCTTCACCCCATCGTACACGTTCGGTAAATCCCAATACTTCCGTATAGAAACGGACGGATGCATCAAAATCATATACACGGATCGCAATATGATGAAATCCGCCGCCGCCAATTTTCGTGTTGCTGCCCATTTTTCGGCCACCCGCTTTCTTCATGATATCGGTTCTATCATACCTGTCAATTCCCGACCCGTCCAGTAATGATCTGTCAGCGTTTGAGCCGCTAGTAGACTAATCCATAAATATCGATAGTTAAAAGTTTGACCCGTTCGATCCGCTGCGGGTGCAGGCTCGTGCTTCCGATCGCTGTTGTCCCAGATTCTATGATTATCGCTTCTCCAGCACGAATCCGTCCCCTCCGCTTCTCATTCAACTAAACCACTATTATTTCATATTTTTGGTCGCTCTACTAGTTATTCCATCGACAGCCCGCCCGTAACAGGTGTATAGGTCCCGGTCAAAAATCGGGCGTCGCCGCTTGCAAGGAAAGCGATCACGCCTGCAACATCATCAGGCTCGGCTACACGTCCGAGCGGGGTAAAATTGCCGATCACACGTTTCTCCTCCTCCGACATAAAGGAGGTGGCATCCGTTTGGACGAGGCCGGGTGCAACGACATTGGCGGTAATGCCCTGCGGGCCGAATTCCTGCGCGATATAGAGAGCGAACGTATCCAGACCGCCTTTGGCCGTGCCATGTGCGATCATATGTGGGGAAGGGTCCTTGCCCAAGGTGCTCGAAATATAAATCAGGCGGCCGAACCGTTGCTCGATCATGGATGGGATCACGGCTTTGGTCATCATGAATGCCGCTTTCAATTCATCACTCAGTTTTTGAGAGAATTGATCCCATGACATGTCGGTAAAAGGCTTGGCTGCGAAGCTCATATTCGCATTGCATACCAAAATATCAATGCTGCCGAATAATTGTTTCGCTGTCGCGGCCAGCTTGTAAACCTGTTCCGGCTGACGTACGTCCGCTTGCTGCGCGGCAGCCTCGCCGCCGAATGCCCGAATATCGGACACCACCGCTTCGGCGGCAGCAGTGTCCGATAAATAGTTAACAATCACTTTCGCGCCCCGTTCTGCCAATCGTATCGATGCTGCACGCCCGATTCCCCGGGCGCCTCCTGTGACAATTACCGCTTTTCCTTGCAGATCCATCTTAAAGACCTCCTCTATCCAATGGATGTTGGGTCCGAACCTTCACCGGAATCGGGATACAACGCCGCGATCTCGAGCGCCGTTTTCCTTACCTCCGCGGCGATTTGTTCAGGTTCAAGAATGTGCACATCGGTCTTGAATTGAAGCAAGAAACCGATAAGCCATTTTTCATGCGGCAATACGGTCCGCACCAGGAGCGAACCGTCCTGCAAACGTTCAATATCAGACTCGTCAAAGTGATCCGCAGCAGCTACTTTAGCCGCACCCGAGAAGCGAAGAACCAGCCGGGCGGTATGTTCATTTCGGTTCGGCCGCCATCGTTCGCTTAGCTTCGTAAGCGGCATATCCCGGCGCTGAAACGAATCCATCAAAATCTGCAAATCTCGAATACGGGAAAGCCTGAACGTACGGTAATCCTCCCTTTGCAAACAATAACCGTGCAGATACCAGTTATAACATTTCAGCGCAAGCCCCATCGGCTCGATGCAGCGCTCCGTTTCTTCCCCCTGGCCGTCGGTATAGTCAAAACGGATCAATCTTCTGTCATTTATCGCTTTATGCAACGATTCATACTTGTTCCGCTCCGAATCGCTGCTTCTCCATGGGGTAAAGTCGACAATGATTTGACCGCTTTCTTCCAGACGTCCTTGTTCCGCTTTCGAGACCAATGCGCCAACCTTATCGAGCAGACGGTCGATAGTTGCGTGATTCATCGCTTGAGTCGACTGGAGACTGCGCAAAGCGGTAAACAAGGCAGCCAGTTCATCAAATGAAAGCATCTGCCGGTCCAGCCGGAAGCTGTCCATAATCTCATAGCCGCCTTCCGTTCCCGTGTACGATACAATAGGAATTCCAGCGAGGCTGAGCGACTCTAAGTCACGATAAATCGTACGCAGGGATACTTCCAGCCGGTCAGCCAATTCATGCGCTTGTACGCGTTTGCGGTTTAATAGAAGGATGGTGATCGCCATAAGCCGTTCCAGCTTCATTGCCGTTCCTCCAGTTCCGGAAAATTTTACAACTCTATCTACAGCTTACAAAATCCTTGCTGACGTATGGTTAATGCGAAGCTGCGTACCCATCCGCCTCTGCATTCGGATCCAGCTTCTCTCTGCTCATAATGAAGGCAGCGGCCAACGCTAAAACAGCGGGGATGAGGCTCCATGCAAAGGTCGCGGCGATCGACGACGAGAGCCCTTCCGTGATCGTGCTCAGCGCATTTTGGTCCATCGATTGTCGGATTACGGGGTTAAGCAGTACGTAAGGGTCGCCGAAGTCGACGCTTGCCTGCATATTCTCCGTCCGATTGCCTCCAAACGATTTTGTCAGCTTATCGATAAGGAAATGGCTCTGAATAATGCCGTATATTGTAATGCCGAGTGTCATGCCCAGCGATCGGTTGAAGTTCAGCGTAGAGCTTGCCGCTCCCCGCTGGGAAGCCGGGAAGGAATGCAGGGCGGAGCTGCTGAGTACCGAAAAAGAAGCGCCGACGCCAAGTCCGACCAGGACCATGTACACCGTGATGAGAAAACGCGACGATTCTGTAATGAGCAAAGCAAGGAGCGCAAGTCCTGCAATCATGATGATGAGCGTCGGAATAAGAATCGTCCGGTACGGCAGTTTCGACATCAGGAATCCGCCAATGGTCGCCGTCACCACAGATCCCATCATCATCGGAAGCAATACAAGCCCGGCATTAGACGCCGAACCGCCCAGAACGCCTTGAATAAATATCGGTATGAAAATCGATGCCGTCATGAACGCCGCACCGCTGAGCATTGCGACCAAATTGCTTGTCGTATAAAGCCGGTTCCGGAACATCCGAAAGGAGATGATTGGCTCTGCCGCTTTCTTCTCCACGTACACCAGCAATGCGGTAAGAACGAAGAATCCCGCAAACAAACCCAGTATTTGAGGGGAAGCCCACGCATATTCTTTGCCGCCGAGCTCAATGCCGAACATGAGGCAGACGATCGCGCCGACAAGCAGGGCTGCGCCAAGCAGATCGATCTTCTGCTTCTGATGCTGCGCCGACTCTTTGTAGAAGGCTACAATCAAGATGAACGCAATTAAACCGAGCGGTAAGTTGATGTAGAAAATCCAGGCCCAATGGATATGGTCGGTAATATAGCCGCCGAGCAGCGGCGCTGCAATGCTCGACAAACCGAACACGGCACCGAAAGCCCCCGTCATCTTCCCTCTGTCCTTGGGCGAGACTACATCGAACATGATCGTAAACGCGATCGACACCATAGCCCCGGCTCCGATCCCTTGAACCGCTCTGTACAGACTGAGCTGTACGATCGATTCCGCCGTTCCGCATAACGCCGAACCAATTATAAACACAATGATCCCGAATACGAAAAACCGCTTGCGTCCATACATATCGGACAGCTTGCCGAATATCGGCATGCCGGCCATTTCCGTGACCATATAAGCGGAGGTGACCCAGACGAATTTATCCAACCCGCCCATCTCGCCGACGATCGTCCCCATTGCTGTCGCCACAATCGTGTTGTCCATCGATGCCATCAGTATGGAGAGCAGAAGCCCCGCGATGATAAAGCCAATTTTGTTCTGTCTGTTGTTCATATAATAACATTCCTTTCCGTCATTAGTTGGGCTTCAACCCGAATCTGAAACCATCATAATAGATCCTTGTTGACAACTGGGTGTCAGGAATGAAATGCAGTGTCGGAAAAAGATTTACCCCCATATCCATGTGTTTATCCACAATTTCACACACACCTTGTCCGTACATAATAAAACTCAAAACCCCTGGCTTAACAATAAAAGCTGCGATAGGTCACTTGTTCCTATCACAGCTTTGCATTATTAAATCTAAAGATAAGCTTATATCCATCGAAGGTTGTTCCAAGCTCTTCTACATAATCGGCCTTTGTATAGTTCAGCAGTGTTTTACGCCAAAATTTTTGCCCTGCTCTATTTTGCTCCGCTGGGTTGGTGAAAAGTTCCCACCGGCCTTTGAAATTCTGAAATACTTGAATAGCACTATATTCTGCAATGCCTTTCCCTCTGAATGGCTGTAAAAGGAAGAAATCATTGACAAAGTAGTCAGTCTCTTTCGAACAATGCGGTGGTGTGGCAATGAGAATAAATCCAGCAGGAATTCCTTCGACCCGTATCAAAAATGGATATAGACAATCTGGCTTTTCCCACCAAATGTTCTGTACGGCATACTGATCGCTTAAAGTTTTAAACTCGTTACTGTCCTCAAAAATCCCATGTACGTTCGGGATATGCCCGGGGGTAAGTCCGTAATGTCCCGATAAATCGTGCAGATACAGAGGGTACAGATTTTTTATAATATACGCTTCGTCTCGATTACTTAGCTTGACATCGATATTCATTGACTGTCCAACTTTCTATAAAGTTTAACCGCTTACGCCGAGAGGACGCAGGACGCCCTCTTCAAGTGACGTATGAGCTAAGCGGTCGGTGAATTGGTGACCTCCCGGGTAACGTTCAAAAAACTAATCATCAACGGGCAAAACCGGGGATGGAAACAAGAATCGAACATCGGTAAACGGAACAACGAATCAAACCCCCACTTCAATCGGAGCGTGAGCGAAGGTAAGTGGTGGGAGTATTCATTTCCGCCCTTTGCACATGGTCGCAGCAACCTCTATGTCCTCAGCCATTTTTTTATAATGGTTTCCCCAATCAAGAAGCGAGATCAGAATCGGACGAATCGTTTGACCGCCCGGAGTTAATGAATATTCAACACGAGGGGGGATCACCGGGTACACTGTACGTTCAATCAGACCAGCCGTCTCCAGTTCCCGCAGCTTCTCCGTCAATACCTTCTGCGAGACCTCGGGAATAAGCCGTTCAAGCTCAGAGAATCGACGCGTCTCCCATAACAGATACCACAGAATCAACACTTTCCACTTGCCTCCGATAACTTCCATTGCAATTTCAATAGGGCACTTCTCCCGCTCCTTATTCACCGTACTCCCCCTTACCTGCAGGTAAGTCTATTACTTTATTGTGCGTTCTTGTCCAATTCTGGAATGAAGCCTATAATTTCCATAACAGCTGCAGCTTTATATTAACATATTGGGGAGAGAGACTCTACGCTTAACCCAAATAAAGGAAGGAAACCGCTTTCCTGCCGGAAAAGAGCTCGCCGGTTTCGCTAGATGAGACAAAATGAGTGAGGGAGACGATAAATATGAGTTTTAAAAATAAAAGAATGACCCGAGCCGTTATTATGATCGCTATAATTTGCCTCTCCATCAGCAGCTTGGCTTTCGCCGCAGAACCGGATCAGGGGGCTAACGTCGGGAAGATGGATAAATTAACCGCTCTCAGCGATGAATTCAATGACCCATCAACACTAAGCAACTGGATCCGCCATGACCAGGCGGAAGGCTGGCCGAGCCAATTCGAGACACTCGATGTTAACCAGTCCCGTCCCGGCTCTTTGACGCTAATCCCTTATACCGCCACCTGGTACGGGGACTACCGCGGCGTTTACTTATTCAAGGAAGTGTCCGGGGACTTCGTAGTTACAACAAGGTTGAAAGTAACCGGCAAACAGTCCAATATTCCTACCGGCTCCTTCGAACTGGCAGGCCTTCTCGTGCGGGCGGCGAAAAACATCACACCGGAAACATGGGAGCCCAAGCAGGAGAACTGGTTCTATCTGAACTACGGCACGCCGTCCAACCCGAAAGGGATGATTCTGGACAGCAAAACCAATCGCAACAGCCAATTTACATGGGAAGAAACTCCTGTCCGCGATGGCTGGATCCAATTGAAAGTTGCGCGTGTCGGAACGGCCTACTTCCAGTTCTTTAAGTACGACGATCAAGAGACCTGGACGCTGTTAAGGCGCCTTGACCGCCCTGATTTGCCGGAAACACTGCAAGTAGGCGTTAATGCCCACGGGAACACGAAAAAATCCTTCGGCATGCCAGCCTTCGAGTTCAACTCTTCCGTATTCAACGGTCCGGGTGAGCAGGCCGATATCATCGCCGAATACGACTATGTCCGTTTCCAACGTCCATTCGCTCCGGAGCCGATCAAGGAGAAAATTGTGAACGGCACTGCCACCGAGCAGCAAGTGGTCCATTTCCTGGCAGAGAAGTAACGTTGAAGTAGCAGATAGATAAGTTTAAACGCAATTGCTGGAATATGGCCTTCATGATCGGTCCGAAGTTTCAGAACAGAGGATTGGGAAAGCCCGGTATGAAGGAGCTTGTTCATTACATTAAAGACAAGCATAAATGCGATAAAATTGTACTCGGACATCGGTCTGAGAATGAGCGCGCGGCAAGCTTGTTTACTTCCTTAGGGTTTAAGGAAATTGATCGCAATGACCGTGAAATCATTCGGCAGCTTATGTTTTCGCCACATTCGTTTTATACAATGAGAAACCGACTCCTATTGGAAGTCGGTTTCTCCTGAGCTTGCCTCAGCAAACGTCGAATTCTACGGGCCAGATGATGCTTCCGGGCGATAATTCCCCTGACATCACCCCATTGCAATATTCAACAATAGGTGAGTTTTCATTAAGGATTTTAATCATCTTTTCCGGTCCGGTGCTCACTTCGGTGCGGTAAGGAATGGGCTCTTTTAATCTGCCGTACGATTCAGGAGAGATCGGCATCGACAGGAACCGGGAATCACTATCCGCTTTCAGCCTGCTTTTTAGATATGCGCACAACTCCACTAGAGATTCCGTATCTCTCGCGAGTATGCTTAATATTTTCTCCGGATGATTGATGTCATAACGCAGATACCCTGATAAGTGACCGTCGATATCGATGGCCGCTGCCTGTATTGTTTTGCTCGGGCTTATCCATGCGGTTACTGATGCATCAGGCTTAAAGGCCATGTCGATACCCTGGTGCCATATATCCCACATCGCGCTCAAGCCTTCAAGATCGGCAGCCTGTATTCTACGCTCCTTAACGGACTTGGATAAGGAAGGAATATCGTTCAACGGAAGTAAAACATTTGAGCTGCTCCACATGTTGGGCTGATAACCGAAGCGGGGATAATAGCTCGGATGCCCAAGCAATAACGAAAAGTGGCAGCCTTTTTCTTTTGCTCTTCGATGTCCCTCATTAATTAATTGCGAGCCTACGCCTTTTTTCTGAAACGCAGGATCTACGGCAATCGGCGCTAATAGGACGGCATCCAAAACCTTGCCTCCGACAACGACTTGCTGTGGGGAGAACAGCACATGGCCAATAACCCGGCGATCCAGCTCAGCTACAAGCGAAAGGTCCGGGTCAAAAGCTTTGCGGCTTCTAAGCACATTGACCAGCGTTGCTTCTCCCATACGATAGCTGTAATCGAATGCTGCTGCATTAACTTCAGAGATCGAGTGATAATCGTCTGCTCTTTCGGAACGAATAATATATGGCTTCAAGATTGCTATTTACCCCTTTCATGGTGAGGGGTTCTCGTTTTTATCGCTCAGATGAACGGATTCCCCTCTTTAATATGGCCTCTGAAAAAAGACAACTTTTCATAAACATCGCCTCCTAAGCGTATTCCTTTTTATTGTAACAACAATACGATGCCGCTATCTGGTGAAAAAAGATTATAAAAAAACTTCCCCATAATATGAATCATTGATTCAGCTAATCCGCGTCTAATACCTTTCGAATCTTTTCTCTGGTTTGAGTTAATCGTTGTTCAGCACCGTGCGGAGTCAGTGGCTCACTCCAGGAAAATCCATCGCCTTCGTATCTCGGAATAAGGTGCATGTGGTAATGGGTCAGATCATTGAATTTTCCGCCATTTTGGCAAATGCTTATACCGTCCGGCTTAAAAAGGCTCTTCAAGACGATTGATAATCTTTGGGAAGCATCCATGATGGCATATGCGGTCTCAGAATCCATTTCTTCGACATCCCAATAATGCTTTTTAGGAAGGATTAAAGTATGTCCTTCATTGAAAGGGGCAATATCAAGCACACAAATTAGCAGGTCGTTTTCATAGATAATGTTCAAGTCCGGTTCAATACCGTTTGCGATTCTGCATCCTAGGCAATCTATATCGCATCGCTCCATTCAAATATTTGAAAACACATACCTGACTGTTAATAATTCAGATCAAGAAGCAGCACCACCGGGCAATGATCGCTGCCCTGCACATGCGGATGAATTTCCGCATCAATTAGCAAATGACTCATTCTCGAGGACATAAGAAAATAATCGATTCGCCAGCCGATATTCCGTTCTCTAACCTTGGGCATGAATGACCACCATGTGTATGCGTCCTTGCGGTCGGGATAGAGATGCCTGAATGTATCAATGAAGCCTGCCGAGAGCAGCCGCGTCATCTTCTCCCGCTCTTCCGCAGTAAATCCGGAGTTATTGTGATTGGACTTGTAATTTTTGATGTCTATTTCATGGTGCGCCACGTTCAAATCCCCGCACGCCACAACCGGCTTATGACGGTCCAGTTGCTCAAGGTAGCTGCCAAACCGGTCCTCCCATTCCAGCCTATAGTCCAATCTGGACAAGTCCCGCTTCGCATTGGGTGTGTAAACCGTCACCAGGTAAAAGTCATCAAACTCCAACGTAATGATCCGTCCCTCTGGCTCATGGTCCTCCTCAATTCCGTAACGAACGGATAAAGGCTTGATTTTCGTGAAGACCGCAGTTCCGGAGTAACCTTTTTTCTCCGCATAGTTCCAATATTGAGTATACTCCTCGCCCAGGTCCAAATTTATTTGCCCTTCCTGCAGCTTCGACTCCTGAATGCAGAACAGGTCGGCATCCATCTCCTTGAAATAATCAATAAAGCCTTTATTTACACAAGCTCTAAGGCCGTTTACATTCCACGATACCAGCTTCAACATAATATACTACCCCTTGCTATTCTCAATTGTCTACCTTAGTCTATCACGGAAAACTTGGTTATTGAAATAACAAAGAAGGCTGGTAGGAGATCCGCCCATCGGCATCTTCACAGCCCTCTTTATACATTCGGCATTTACTTGGTCAATAGGGTTCTATAAAGCTTAATGACGCTCAAGTGCATGCCCTCATGGAACAAGTTGAAACTGAGAAACTGTTCCGGAGTTTCCAGGGTCAATCCGGCAGGAATCGTGTATGGTGAGCTAACCCTTTCCGTGAGGCGGTGCTCCAGTACCGCACGAACCCGCTCGACCTGATCTTTCAGCAGAATCTCCAGCTCTTGCAGGGACGGAACGGCAACTGATTCGGGTATGTTTAAAGGTGAAGTGCCGTTGTCGAATTGCTCCTTGAAACCTTGCGGCAAATGAGGCGAAAGTCCAATAGGTTGAAATGTGAGCCGTTCCAACACGTAGTAGATGTGGCCGAACTGCCACCGAATCGTATTCCGGAACCCGGCGGGAACGCGGTCCACAGCCTCTTCCGTCACTCTCCCCATAAGTTTCAAGGTTTGGCTCCTGACGAAGGTCATTTGCTTGAACAAATAGCTCTCCATACACCCTCACTCCTCTGCAAAAAAGGTATGGAATATTATAGCATACAAAAGAGTGGAGAGTGCCGTTCTGTTATGAATGGGGGGTTCATCGACAACGAAAAACCCTCGCTTTCAAAGTATTTTTCGGCTACAATCCTATCTATCCTATCCAAATCTTCAGGAGGCAGTTATGGTCGCTGTTCATTTGTTTTTACAGGGTTTTTTGTTTTCGTTATCGCTCTGCTTCGACTTGGGAATGGTAAACGTTGCCCTAATGCGGACCGGCATGCAGCGCGGCTTCAAGCCGTCATTTATCATGGGCTTCGGCTCGTGCTTCGGCGATATTTTTTATTTGTCGCTGGCATTAGTCGGGGTTAGCGTTATTCTGGATATCGTACTGGTCAGGTGGACACTTTGGATCGTCGGCACCGTCTGCCTTGCCTATCTCACGTTCAAAATGTTTCGCGAAGCACTTCATCCGAAATCATTCGCGATAAGCAACGGCGTCGCAGAGGCTAAACCGCTTTTACGCGATTTTCTGGCAGGCGCCGGCCTGGCCGTATCTTCACCGACTGTGATCGCCTGGTTCGCATTTGTGGCCGGGCCGATTATCGGAGGGATGAATATTACGAATCTAACCGATTTGATCTATTTTATTAGCGGCTTTTTCACCGCTGGGCTTGCCTGGTCGTTCGGGGTAGCCACCGTCAGCGCGTTTTCAGGCAAAATGATGAGCCGCTCCATCCTTAAATGGCTGTCTTACGCTTCTGCGCTGTTGTTTTTTTATTTTGCAATCAAGGTTTTTTTGAGTGGCCTAAATGACCTGATAGATTGAAATGAAAATTGCTGTTCTTTTTCATTTCTTAATGATTGCCCGGTAAAGAAATATCGGCAGGGCGGACTGTCTGCGCAATCGCGATTTTTGTCCTTTTCCTGCCGGGACGGTCAGTAAACGGTGCAGCCATTCCAAATTAAGTTTTTTCCACACCACCGGTGTCGGCTTTACTTTTCCCGCTATAACATCCAGGCTTCCCCCGACGCCAAAAACAAGCTGGACTTGAGCAAGTTCGCTCTTATGCTTATAAATCCATTTGTCCGAGTACGGCGCTCCCATTGCAACAATCAAAATATCCGGATTAGTGTGCCGAATATCTTGGAGGATGTGATGTTCTTCTTCTTCGGTAAAAAAGCCGTTGTGCCGCCCTGCGATCGAGACATTCGGAAATCGTTTGCCTATCTCTTCCACTGCTTTCTTGTTTGTTGTTTCATCGGTCCCAAGAAAGTAAAAGCTCCAACCGAGCGTATTTCCTCTGTCCAACAGCCGAAGCAGCAAGTCATAACCCGTAACCCTCTCCGGAATAGGCTCGCCCTGCCTCTTCGAAGCAAGCACAATACCGATCCCATCGGGTGTAATCATATCCGCCTCTCTTACGATCTGTTGAAGCAGCATGTCCGATTGATGGGCTATCGTAATTTCAGGATTTGCTGTGATTAGATGAAACAACCTGGACTGGCGTTTTTGGATATGTGCGGTCAATTGATGTGTCGTCTCGTCAAGGGTTAGTTTCGAAAAGGGAATTCCTAATATGTTTACTGATCCTTCCATAAAATCACCTATTTTCGAAGAGTATACTGGTATTTTACTATATGTTGGGAAACAATGGCACCCTGCGATACCGAAGTTCACACGTTCATGAACCTTTGCTGATTTCAATCGTCCAATGATTTGAGGTGGAAATAGGTTGAGTCAGGAGATGGATGAGAAGATGCACAAAGGAATTCTGTTAATGCTAATATTTACTGCTCTGATCAGCGGTTGCCAGTCTGCTAAAGTTGAAACCGAAACCAAAAATGAGGAAATCGTTATTAGAGAGAATATTGCTGCCGGAGGAGAACATCATCAAACGCAGGTGGTCATCTACGAGCTGACGGATGATATATTCCAACTGCCGCTCACATCGATCCCTTACTATAAGAACGGCAATATAACTTACCTTGAGGATTATGTATTCGAGCAGCATGAGGATGGCCATCAGCCTTGGCTCGGGACGGGAAGGGACGTTGTTACAGTCAATACGTCCAATCTTACCGGGGAGGACAATCCGTTCTTAAATTTGAATTACGACAATCCCAAGGAGCTGAAAACACCAAGCGGAATCGTCATACAAGAACAAACCAACGAATTGATTAACCTGATCGTACCTGGCATTGGAACCTACGAAATTGAGTTAAAATCACCCCCGGGCACTTCAGTTCTCTTTATTAAAAAAATCACGCTTTATCTAAAGTTAGAATAACTTCTCGGAGAAAAACCGGGCCATCTCGGCCCAATGCTCCTCATAAGAACGGCCCGTAGCATCCGCTTTATAACGCAATTCACATTCGATATTCATTGAATCGAGTCTATCTTTCAGACACTTCCCGAGAATAGGGTGATGGATCAATACCTGCCAATCCATTTCCTCTGTTATCTTATCCATACCCTGTCTATATATCAGAAAAGCCGGAGGAGAATGTTTCGTTACATGCCGAATGGGCGAAGCCTCTTCGTAAATTCGGTTTGCATTTGTTGTACCAAGGTCTTGCGGAGCAATGCCAAAAAAATGAACCGCGAAGTTCTCTTTCAGATGTCCAAATAACCTCTTTAGCTCTCTCGGATCGAAAACGGGTTGAGCATCTTCTCCGCCGACCGCAGCAATCCGTGTCGATTGGCGTTCGATCGGATCCTCGCTTGCCAGATTCGCCAGATCCCGGTGGAAGGCCAGCCAGAAGGCGATATGCCCCCCTGCCGAATTTCCGGCAACAGCAACTTTTTCCGGATTGATGTTCCATGTTGCCGAATGATAACGCAAGAACTGAATAGCTCTCCCGCCATCAACCATCGGTGCAGGGAAAGAGAATTGTGGGCACAAGCGGTAATTGGGTGCTGCGACAGATATACCTCTATCCAAGAATAGGCTCAAGTCCGGGAGTCCCTCGCTTTTATCCCCGTACCAGAATCCCCCGCCATGGAACCAGATCAGCAAGGGTGCTGGTTTTTTCGATTTCGCAAGCCATAGATCGAGCACATTTCGCTCATAGGGGCCATATTGTATATCCGCAATATCCGGTTTAACCCGGGAAAACATAGATCATCCCTCCGTGTCCAATCTCAAATACACACTTCTTTCCTTAAAGCCCAGCGACCTCCAGAACGCATACCCCTTTTCATTCCAGTACATAACCTCCACATCCAACTGATGTGTTCCTAGTAAGTCGATTAACTTCAGGAACGCCTTTTTTCCATAGCCTTGCGCTCTGCTGTTTCTACAAATAAAGAACTGCCTTAAATATAAAGGATCTCTTCTATGATTTATTAACGCATAGCCTTTAACTTCGCCGTTTTCTTTAAACAGATATGCTTTATAGTCTGTGTTTATAAAATCTTCCATTCTCGTTTTCAATTGCTCAATGGTCATTGTATTATCGTGCTGCTCATCCTCAATAAGCTGTTTGTTTAAACCCGCAAGCACGTCCAGATCTTCGCTTGTACAAACTTGAATGGTTAATCCAATCATATTCAGATCACCTCATAATTTACTAATGTTTCTCGCGATTGAAAACAATAAGTACGATCCGACTCTTAAGCTTGCTTTCAAGTTAGCGAAGGTATTAGGCACTTCGGTTGACGATTTGTTCATCAAAGATTAGCGATAGCTATTAAAGGAGGAACCGAACAGATAATAAGAACAAAGCTTCAGTGGAATCACCTTCTATCGTTTGCTGTGGGGATTATATTCTTTTTATTCTACTGCAAGATGCTTTACCAATGGTTTCAAGGCGATACGCTGGGCATTGTTGACGATTTCATCCGTGTTGCCGTTCCGTTAGGCATCGTAATGTCAGCGTTAACTTGGGGACCGTTACATCGGGGGTTCAGTCCGGACGATGAGGTTGGAAAGCTTTTGTGCCGGTTAAATCGATCATATCCGTAATTCGATCATCAACTTTCCCCTATCAACAAGCTGTAAAATCACTACTGCGGTAAACAGCTTCGTGACAGATGCCGTTTCAAACATTGTGCTGGTCGTCTTCAGCACTTTGAAACCTCGATGAGCGAAGCCATATGCCCGTTCGAAGTGGATTGTTTCGCTTCCTTTGATGAAAGCTACCCCAGCAAAATGATGTTCCTCATAATACTTGTCAAATAACGAATCAAAATGATTATTCATCTGGTTGACCCCCATTAAAAATCGGTTACTTGATTTTACCACTTAATAATCATTCGTTTTGATAAAAATTAACTATAACCTTTCTTGGTATTTGGTTGATTTTTAGAGGGGTCCCTGCAGTTGCCTCCTCTCTACTTCTTGTTTGCAGGCTCTATCAAGAGGCAAAAAAAAACTACGACTGACCAATTAACATACAAAACTTATTTTCAGTCTCTTTAAGGTATTTTGATGGATTTCTTCTGAATCGACGTCTTTTGGTCGTTTCCTCGATTCTTTTAGACCATCGTTGTCTTTCAGCATGAAATGTTTCGTAACTTACACTTTGGAGTCTGTTTAGTATATCTTTCTGTCGAAGAGCATCATCAACGAACACCACACATTCTCCGGAGCGTACGATGTACTCGTTCCAACTCCGGAGTCCAGTCATACGCCGATGACGTGTTTTCGTTTTACGAAAAAACCTTTCGTGGTCATTATTCGTACGCGGAACATGCGAGTGGTCGTAACAAGTAAATAGCCCTTTCCAGAAACCCTTTGTATAGCTCTTTAGATTATTCACCATCGGTAAATCAGATTCTTGGCTATATGTTAGCTCCGTCCAGTCTAGCAAACACCGCATGCGGAATCGTACCGAGTCACTGCTTTGATCTGATGCTGGATCCAGTATTTCTGCGACATAGATCAGTGGGAGTGACCAGCGTTTTACTTCTTCATATAGTGAACGAAACTCATTGAGTTTACTGAATATTCTAAATACGTTTTGGAGTAGAGACGGCTCTTTTTTTACTCAGGCAGCTTTGCAGCGATGCTTGTATGGCTTCTGATGTTTCATATATTCGAAGGCCGGGCAAATCTAACGGAGGGTTTCCATCTTCAAGAAGAACAGAGCGTACAGCAGCTAAATAGTCTTTTACGACTTCGGCTTCGCCAGAATCATCTTGATCTAGCTTTTTCTCAATAGCACGTATACCGCGGAGGCTTTTCTTAATGCCTGTTTTTAATTTTCGGTCAAGGTCTACGATGGGTTTGGCAATGTCCTTTAAGTAGTGATACTGACAATACTGATACGGTACTTCTGGAAGTAGTGATTCCATGGCTAAGCGGATGGATTGCTGTCCGTCTGAAACGATACCAATGATAGGAAAACCTAAATCAATAACAGGTTGAATAAGGCTCTTCAGTTCTTCTGTTGAACTGCTCTTCACGCTTTTTGCAACGAGTATAGTTCCGCTGAAGACTTCTCGGATGACATAAAGCGTCTCGTTTCCTTTTTCGGGCTGCACACCATCCATGGAGATCATGATTCCTCCATGTTGATCGACAACAAGTTTGAGTTCTTCTTTTACAAAATTAGTTATGCTTGAGCGTAACAGCGTGAGGTAGCGCTCATACAGTCTTTGCGAGTTTCTTTCAGATGTGGATACACCGCGTTCAGTAAGCTCTTCTGTGATTTCAGCGATGGTCATGTGGTGCTTGAAGCGAAGCTGACCAACCAAAGCAAGAACGTCAAAACCATATGAAGTATGCTTCATGGCGAGCGCTTCTGCTTCCGCTGATTTGTAGTATGTTTTTGGATACACACAGCTTGAATTAGAACAAACATAGGCCATGCTCCAAGCTTGAATGACACCGTTTAGTGTAGAGATATTTTTCTTCCAGGCTGTATGACTGCGTTTCAGCTTGGCTCCACAATGCACACAGCAAGTAAACTCAGGACGGAAATATATTTTTTGTTCAGGGATGATTCGATTCTTCGGTAACGGCACAAGAAAACCTCCATCAAAGTGTGTCTCATATACTTCGACAGAGGCACTTGGAAATCCTTGTTAGTTAATTGGTCAGTCGTAGAAAAAAAAAAAGGCCGTAACAGCCTGCCTCCCGGCAACCTGTCACAGCCCGCAAACCTGCGCGTCTATAACGTTATTAGGTGAGACCCCCTGAGTAAAGTGTCCCAGGGGGTCTTCTTAGTGCGGATTTAGTCGTCTTCCTTATGTTTTTTATCCGCCGGTTCGCCGATGACGATGCCGAGACCGTTGGTGCCGATGTAAACTCTTCCGTATACTCGCGGATCGCCGGTAATCGTTCGGTTGGCCTTGCCAAACTGGTGTTGGTCGTCATTGATGCGGACCCACTTCTTGCCGGCGTAATCCGACCGGTAGATGCCGAATTTACCGCCGATTTTCGCATACGTATAGACCGCCATATACTTATGATCCTTAGCGGCTTTCCCGAAGCCGACGGTAAACGCTTCTTCCACGTCAACCACCTTCGTGAAGGTCATGCCGGAATCGGTGGAGCGGAACAGGCCGTAAGGGGACGACGGATCATCGCTGTCCACGGCGCCTGCGAGCCAAATATCGCCTTCGATTCCAGGTACCGCTTTGAACTTGCTGCTAATGTTTTTCGGCAGGCCTGTAGCCGGCGACGCCGCGAATGTTTTGCCTCCGTCGGTGCTGATATAGAACGTACCGTCCTTAAATCCGTAAAATTTGTCAGGATTGGCGCGGTCCGAAGAAACGACTGCCCCTTCGGGAATGCCAGCCGAAGCGGCCCATGTCCCGCCTTTGTCCGCGGAATAGCTGACGGAAACTCCGCCCGGGCTCCAAACGATGTTCTCGCCGTCGGCCCCGACGGCCACCCATCCGCCGTCCGTCGGGGATCCCGCGTTGGCAGCAGGGCTCCAGGTGATTCCGTTATCCGTCGATATGCCCATTCTTGGGTCCGCTCCGCCCGCATTGCCTACCCGGACGACGATGTCCGGATTCAACTCAGCGTAGTCAATGTCGGTGGAAGTTCCGAAGTACGGATTCGTAATCATATTGGGCGCTTGGCTTAAATCCGCGTGCCGGAAGCCGCCGATATCGCCCATGGCGCTATGAAGCGGAGCCCCTGCCGGCGGGCTGATCAGACCTAAAATGGCCGTTTCCTCAATGCCATCCGCATATACTTTAATGAGCACATCTTCGCCTCGATCGAGCGCGGTCACGTTGTCCGAACCGTACAGCGTCGCCCCTGTTCCATACAGGATCCGATCGGAATTGAACGGGTCGATCTCCAGATCGCCGATCATCCAGCCTAATTTTGGCGCTTGTTCCGGAACGATGTCGGCCGAGTTTTTGCCCCAATCGAGCCACGGCGACAGCGAGTAGTCGATCGTATAATTATTTTCTCTGACATTCGGCCCAGGTCTGCTCCAATCCAAGGTCCAGAACGCTTTCCATGTCGCTCCTCCGTCGGTGCTGCGGTAAATGAATTCGTCCGGCCACCACTTGTTCATTGTTGCGACCATCAACGTATCCGGATTGCGGGCGTCGACAGCCAGGCCGCCGTACGGGTGCTCCGTGCTCTTGGTCGGACTGATGTCGGTCCACATACCTGTCTTCGTGTCGAGCTTCCAGACTGCGCCGGTGCCTCCACTATAAGGTCCGACGTCGTTCTTGTATGTGATGTATAGTACGCCATTGGAGCCAAGCACGCCATGCTCCGGAAGAAAGCCTTGATTCGGTTGATTCGGGACGGGCTCCCAAGTTTGACCGCCGTCCGTACTCCGGTATATGCTGTTTTCCCGTTCGGCTACGCCGGCATAAATCGTTTGAGTCGCATGCCCCGAGGTGCCCGTAGATTTGTCGAACATCACCCAGACGACGCCTAGCGGATCTTTGAAGAAATCTTCGGACACACTTCCTGTGACCGGAAAGCTGTCCACTTTGCTCCATGTTTCGCCATAATCCGTGCTTTTCCAGAGGCCGTGGCCGCTGCGGGCGCCCAAATAAAGGATGCTGTTGTCGTTCGGGTCGATCACGAGACGTTCGCCCATGGAGCGTCCCGGCATGTTGCCGCCGAGCTTGAACGGCAGATCTGTCCGCTGCCATGTATCGCCCCGGTCGGAAGAACGGAAAATTACGCCGTTTTGGTCCGTCCAATCGTTCGAATATGTACCTGCCGCCAAATATACCCGGTTCGGATCGACAGGGTCGGTGGCGAGGCTTTCGATGCCGAGAAGGTTCCAGTCCTCTGCAGATACGAAATCGAGCAGTTGAATCCATTTGTTCGCCGCCGGGTCCCAACGATAGGCTCGCCGATATCCGTTCGCGCATAGATCAGATCTTTCTCTGTTTCGTTAAAGATGATGCCCGGGATAAAGCCCCCTCCGACGACTTGGGCTCTGCCCCACTCATACGGCTCGGACTTGACGTGCTTGTCCGGCTTGGGTGCTGCGACCGCGGTTCCGAGCAGTCCGACGCAAAGCGCGACTGCCGCAATTGCGCTGATTAGCTTCTTCATTACGGATTGACCTCCTGACAATAGATAGAGATTCCACTTTGTTGAAAGCGGTTACTCACTATTATATCGAAACATATTGTCCCAAAAAAACCTCAAACTTTAGATTAAAATTCATGTACAAAAGTCGGATTTTCCCATGATTTGGTCAAAACCGCCGTGAATCTTTTTGAGGGCGAGGAAAGCCATAGTGATAAAATTCATCTAAATTCTTTAAAAATGTCCATTTTGTTACTCTTCCCCCGTCACAATCGGGTTTTCCTCGTATGTAATCCAGTCGCTCCAGCTTCCCGCGTACAGCCTTACGTTGCGGAAGCCTGCAGCTTCCAGCGCGAGCACATTCGGACAAGCCGTTACACCCGAGCCGCAGTAGACAATGATTTCCCCGTCCTTCGGCAGGTCCGCGAACCGTTCCTGCAGCTTGTCCGCTGCAAGCCATTTCCCGTCCGCGTCCTGAATGTCCTTCCACATATAGTTGACGGCCCCGGGGATATGCCCGGCTTTCCGATCAATCGGCTCCTCCAGGCCTGCGTACCGGCGAGGTTCCCGCGAGTCAACCAATACGGCGGCCGACTCTGCAAGCGCACGCCTTACGTCTTCCACGTCCGCAAGCATGTTCTCCTGTACGTCAGGCTCGTACCGTTTCGGGATCGGCACCGGCGATGGGTCCGATGTTACCGGGTACCCCGAATTGCTCCATGCCGTAAAACCCTGTTCCATGACATAACACAGGCTGTGCCCCATATAGACGAGCAGCCAGCATAGGCGAGACGCCATTGCACCGCCTTGATCGTCATATGCGACCACACGTGTTGTACGGTCGATTCCTTGTTCTCCGAGACGTTTCGCAAGCGCGCCCGTATCCGGCAGAGGATGTCTGCCTCCGTGTGTGCCGACAGGTCCGGAAAGATCCTTCTCCAAGTCAAGATATATTGCCCCCGGAATATGAGACTTCTCGTACAATAACCTCCCCTGACTTGAATCCTGCAGGGAGAACCGGCAATCAACGATGACCACGTCGGGCTCATACATCCGGGCAAGCAGCCAACGCATCGGTACAACTCTCTCCATGAACAACATCCTTTCTATAGCGGATTATGCTTCGCTCCAAAAATCCTATTGACCTACCTTATGATCAACCCCAGCAGTTAACCTTCTGCCATACAAAACCATCGCGGCCATGATTGCAAACATCGCTACTGTAAGAGCGGCCATCAGCCCAAGCGCCCAAACGGCATCGTACCGGTCCATCAGCCAGCCGGTCAGCTTCGGGAACAGCGCTCCGCCCAAGCCTCCGAAGGCAATTAGCAGACTCGTTGTCCGCTCCGTCATCCCTGGGATCAGCTGATTCACATAAACGAGTCCGATCGCGAACACGCCGGCCCAGATCAAGCCTGCCAACCCGATTAGAAACAAGCTTAAGCCGGTATTGTCCGTCATACTGATGAAGAACATAACCATCATACCGGCACCCGCTGCCGTTATCAGAAACACGCCATAACCGCTTCGCTCGGCCAGCCGCCCTGCAAAAATCCTTCCGGCGACGATCATGCCCCAGAACAAGCTTATCGTCGATGCGCCGGTCGCTTCATCCATTCCGGTCCGCTGAATCATGATGGACGGCAAATAATTCGAGAAGCTCATTTCCATTCCGACATAGACCGCAAAGAAAATAATGCCGAGAACGAGAAACGGAAGCGTCGCACGACTGTATCCGGCACGTGTGACCGGAGCATTGCCGGGGGCAATGGCTGCGTGCCTTCTTTTCGTCCGGTTAGCCATAAGCTCATCCGCTTTGCCGAACGATAAGGTCAACCATAACAAGGCCGTCAATCCGGCCATCGCCGTCACGAACGGGAACGACATTTGCCAGATGGACCCTCTGATGAATAGAGCGGCAACGAGCGGCATTGCCAATGCCCCCAATCCAAAGAACGTCTCGATCTTTGTCATTGCAGAGGCTTTCTTATCTTCAACAAATTCGATTATAATTGCGCCGATTACCGCTTCGGTCATGCCAAAGCCGATTCCCGCTACAGGAGCCACAGCGAGCATCCAGCCCCATGGCAGCAAAAAACTGTAAGCCGCTTCCGCTGCCGTCAGAACGCCAAGCGCCATAAGAAGCGCGTTACGCCGCCCCGTATAGCGGGAAATCCAAGGCGAAGCAAGCACCCCGCAAAGGAAACCGAGAAACTGGTTCATAATGAACTGTCCGCCATCGCGGTAATCCAGACCGTAATGCGACATCATCGGTTCCAATACTGCGCCCGCCACGACGTGCGCCATACCGATTACTAGATAAGAAAGACAGCTTAGTCCAATCAATTTACGCATGAAAACTCCTTCAGGATGCTGCAAATGTAATAAATATCCAATGTCTCTTATCATATCACGGCTGCCTATGTTTTGATATAATGATTTCATTAACCAAGCGTAAACGGCTTCGCCGTCCTCTGGCGGCGAAGCAATGAAACTTGTAGGTTCTTATTTCGAGGGAGGCCGCATGCGGATGGATCAACAACACACCCGCCTTAAATCATCTGATGCACCTGAACCGCTTCCGCCTGGCGGTTCACTCGCCATCGTTCCCATGTCGAGCCTTCACTCTCAAATGATATGCGGTTGGAGGTACCCTCCCCCATACCATATCTTTAACTGGCCTTCCTGGGAATCGATGCAAAACAATCAAACGGATTTCGGCGATCCGCACATTCGGGAGCAGCAATATGCTTCGGTTGTCCGCCGGGAGGGAGAATTAATCGGTTTTGCCCAGTTCTTCCCTCTTCTCGGCGTTACACGGCTTGGACTCGGTCTGCGCCCTGACCTGTGCGGTCAGGGAATTGGCGTCCCATTCGTTAAACACATCGCGGAAGAAGCCTGCAGGCGCTGTCCCGGGGATGAGATCGATCTGGAAGTGCTCATTTGGAATATTCGGGCCATTCGGACGTATGAGAAGGCCGGATTCCGAATTAGCGATACGTATCAACGCAATACGACAAACGGATTAGCCGATTTCCACTGCATGGTATATCGCGGCAAGCCGGTAATGAATAACCCCTGCTAAGCGGTGGAAGGACCGCCGTTTCGGCAGCTTCCCGCGCAGGGGCTAGTTTTTTAAATCAATCTGACAATGCGTATTTCCTTCCCGTCTACCGATACCTCAATGATATGAAATTTAGGATGATACGTGACCGTACCTCTTCCTACCTGTATGATCGGCTCTTTGCCCAAACCGTAAAAGACATCGTCGGCCAAAGCCTCCATGACCTCCCGGCGATCCTCTTCTCCTAAGGTTGCCCATTCTTCGCTGCTCATTTCAAAAAACTCATAGCTGTCTGTGATCGCTCCTACCGACTCCGTTAAATCCGCCAAAATTTCTTTGTACTCCCTGGCATGCTTTACTCCCATCGTCATCTCCACCTTCCGTTATTATTCTCGTCTTGAGACCATGCTTTCAAACCGCCTGTGGCCAAAACGACTTAAAAACAAGTCGATTTGCTCTAATCTATTTCGCCATTTTGTCGATATATAGATATAATAGCACTTGTCTAATTGAAGGGTGTCACAAACGTTTAATTATTTTTCAGGGTTTATTGGTATCGTCCGTTCAATCCGGACTTGCTATATCTCACTTATATGATTACGGGGTGTCTCATGGAAAAATCTACGTTTATTGGCATTGTACTCGGTATCGTCGCAGTCGTAGGCGGAATGTTTCTGAAGCATGCGCCGCTCTCCAATCTGATCAACCCGGCAGCATTTGTCATTATCATCGTCGGAACAGCCGCATCGCTGTTCATCGGGTTTCCGATGTCGGAAATCGCCAAATTCCCCAAACTGATGAAGCTTATTTTCGTTACCCCTCAGTACGTGGGCAGAGATGAACTGATTCGCCTGTTCACGGAATGGGCGTCGATCACCCGTCGCGAAGGCTTGCTGGCTCTTGAAGCCAAAGTTGACGAGATCAAGGATCCGTTCCTTCGCAACGGTATGCGGATGATCATCGACGGCAACGATCAGGAGTTCGTCCGAGATGTGCTGCTTGAAGATATCGCCGCTACTGAGGAACGACATAAAGCCGGCGCACTGATCTTCTCCCAAGCGGGAATGTACGCTCCGACGCTCGGGGTACTTGGGGCCGTTATCGGTTTGATTGCCGCCTTGTCTGATATGAGTGACATGAACAAGCTGGCCCAAGCCATAGCAGCCGCCTTCGTTGCGACGCTTCTCGGTATCTTCACCGGTTATGTGCTCTGGCATCCGATCGCGAACAAGCTTAAGCGGCTCTCCAAGGGGGAAATCGAAATCCGGCTGATGATGGTTGAAGGCCTTCTCTCTATCCAGTCCGGAGTGTCCACCATTGCAATCAGCCAGAAGCTGTCCGTCTTCCTGACACCAACCGAGCGTCTGAAGATGGCGGAGAGGGAAGAAGGTGCTCCGGTTGAGCAAAAAGCATAAACATAACGACCATGAAGAACATGCGGACGAAACGTGGCTCATTCCTTATGCCGACTTGCTGACATTGCTGCTTGCGCTGTTTATTGTCCTGTATGCGATGAGCTCCGTTGATGCTAAAAAATTTGAAGAATTGAGCCAAGCTTTCAGCGTCGCCTTCAATACCGGAAGCGGCGTACTGGATAATATGGCGCTTATCACTACAGGACAGCAGTTGGATAATAAGGACAAGGACAAGCGGAACGACGACGGGATGAAATCGAAAGAGCAGCAGCAGAAAGAGCGACAGGAGCTTATCAAGAAAGAGCAGGAAGATCTTGAAAAGCTGAAAAGGCAACTTGATCAGTACATTAAGAGTAATGGCCTTACTACGCAGCTCGAGACGAAACTTAATCATTCTATGCTCATGATAACAATCAGTGATAATGCTTTATTCGCATCAGGCAGCGCAACACTGAAGAAGGAATCGCGCGAGCTTGCCGTTGCCATCGGAGATATGCTTGTGAAGCATCCCGATTACGACATCATTGTTGCCGGCCACACCGATAATCAACCGATCCGAAACGCCGAATTCGAATCGAACTGGGAGCTCAGCTCCAAACGCGCGATCCGGTTCATGAATATTCTGCTTGAGAATCCGAAGCTGGAAAGCAAACGGTTCAGCGCAGTCGCTTACGGCGAATTCCAGCCGGTCGATACGAACGATTCCGAGCTTGGCAGGGCGAAAAACCGCCGGGTAGAAGTATCGATCATCCGGAAATATATCGATATAGAGAATAAGGAGGAGCTTAAGGTCAGCTCATAGTACAACGATTGTAAACCAGATGTCACGCCAAATCAACAAAAGCGCCGTACCGGTCCGGTACGGCGCTTTTAACGTCTATCTACGTTGTGCCGGTGACGACGGAGTATACTCCAGAGAGTGGAACAGCGTATTACGTTCTTCTTCGGTCAAGTCTCTCCAGCTGCCTGCAGGCAGCTGGCCCAGCTTGATATTCATAACACGAATACGCTGCAGCCTTTTTACCTGGTAACCAAATGCGGTGCACATGCGCCGGATTTGCCGGTTGCGGCCTTCGGTTAGTATGATGCGGAAGACACGGTCCGAAACCGGCGTTACCTTGCATGGCAGCGTGAGGCTGCCAAGCACTTTCACACCCTCGCTCATGCCTTTGATGAATGCGGGGGTAACAGCCCGGTCTACGGTAACCACATATTCTTTCTCATGACTCCCTTCCGCTCTTAATATCCGATTCACGATGTCTCCGTCGTTCGTAAGAAGGATGAGCCCTTCCGAATCCTTATCGAGCCGGCCGATCGGGAATATTCTCTCCGAATGACCGACGAAATCGACGATATTCCCTCGCACATGCGATTCCGTCGTACTTGTAATGCCTACCGGTTTATTTAGCGCAATGTACACATGGCTGCGGTGCGCTCCGATCCGTTTCCCGTCCACGCGCACATCGTCACCGTTCTCCGCCTGGCTGCCGAGCTCCGCTTTCATTCCGTTAATCGTAACCCGTCCGCTTTCCACAAGCTTATCCGCCTCCCGGCGCGAGCAAAAGCCGGATTCGCTTATAAATTTATTAATACGCATTTTCTTTCCTCCTGACATAGGGATCTTTGAGCATGACATAGGGACCTTTGAGCATAACATCAGGACCTTTGAGCATAACATCAGGACCTATGAGCGGAGCTCAAAGTCTCTCCGTTTCAAGTCTCACCGCATCTCAAAGTCTCTCCGCTTTGCCGGTAATAACTCGATGTGATCATCGCCCGATTCACTTCTTTTCCAACGCGGGCAGCGTAACGGTTACCGTTGTTCCCTCATTCACCTTACTTCGGATCGATAACGTTCCTTTGTGATGATGAATAATTCGTTGGCTGACCATGATCCCGAGCCCGGTTCCTGTTTCTTTCCCCGTAAAAAACGGGTCGCCCAATTTAGGAATCATTTCCTCAGGTATCCCGATTCCTTCATCGGTGATCGCAATCCCGATTAAATGATCTTTCCCCCATTTTACGCTAATGCGGATTCTTCCCCCTTGCGGCATCGCCTCAATTGCATTTTTTAATATGTTGATAAAGACTTGCTTTAATTGGTTCTCTTCACAAGAAATCTCACACCGTTCCGTGCAAAAATCCGTCTCAAATATAATATTGCATAAATGCGCCTGGCTATCCAGAAGCGATATAACGTCTCCGAGAACATACCGTACATCCTTTATCTCAAACTTGGTTGCCTGCGGCTTCGCGAGAATGAGAAATTCACTGACAATCAGATTAATCCGGTCCAATTCGGACAACATTAAATCATTATGCTGCGGATTAAGCTTCCGGGTCTGCTGCTGCAGCTGTAAAAAACCGCGCAGCGTAGTCAGCGGGTTACGTATTTCATGGGCAACACCGGCTGCCAATTGTCCGACGGTCGTCAGCTTCTCCGATTGGCGAAGCAGCTCCTCCATCTTATTGCGGCCCGTCATATCCCGCGTAATGCTCGCTATCGCATGGATATTCCCATTTCGGTCACGGATGGCCGAAGTCGTTACACTTACCGATTTCCATTCACCGGACTTCGTTTTACGGACGGTCTCTCGTGCACCGATGATCTTGCCGCTTTTGACTGCCTCAAGCGCCTGCTGCTCATCCGCCAGGAAACGATCCGGTACAAGAGGCACCGCTTGTCCAATCACTTCCTCCGCTCCCCACTCAAACAAGTCCTCGAAAGCATGATTCACCTGCGTAATGCGCCCATTTAGATCTACCACGTGAATCGCATCCGTAGTATGATTAATAAACGATTCCAGAAATTCTTTCATCGAACGATTTTCTTCAAAAGCCTGCTTTAATTTCGCAGTGTACACATCCAAATTTTTGGACATGGCGTTGATACGCGCTGCCAGCTGACCGAATTCGTCCTTACGTTTAACTTGAATCGGTAAATCAAACCGCCCGGATGAAACTTCGTTTACTTTCCACAAAATTGCACGAATCGGACGAAGAACGATATCGGACATCCAGTAGCTGAATAAGATAATTACCAAAAGCAGCATACTCGATACAGTGACTTGGTTCAGCCGTTGCTTCATTACAATATCACCTATCACCTTTTGCTTGTCCATGACAATACGGAGAACAAGCGATTGTGACATATCTATTGGAAAGTAGCCTTTAATCACCTTCTTGCCAAGCAAATGCGTTTCATGAAATACGGATTGGCCGAGAATTGCTGCCTGGATAAATCCGTAATCCTTGTCCGGATCGGCATATACGTAACTCCCGACTACATTCTCCAAGTCCAAAATAGGAGAATCGGTTCTCTCCGCATCAGCCTGTATAATTTTATTGGCTTGCAGTATCGTAATCTCCAGGGTGCCGTAATTTTGCCTGGCAGCCTCTCGCAAAATGATTTGCGGAGTTGTAACCTCATGAATTTTAGCGATTTGTGATTCATCGGGTATAATACTGGCGATGTAGTGGTAATTCTTTAGGGATGATTGAATTTGTTCCGCCATTCGTTGCATATCGTTCTGGGTATGGGTCTTCAGTTCCATTCGGATCGCATAGTCTTCGAGCAAGGCATTAAACGTCAATAACAAGAAAACACTTATTGAGATAATGAGAGATAATTTCCCTTTTACTGACAAGAGACGACACACCCTTTGCCTAATACTATAATTGGATCATACCATATTTACCCGGAAAGGTAAGCTAATCTCGTAACGATATCTGAGTTTTCAAGAGGTTATTCACATCTTATTCGACTTATTAACAATTTCATGTGATTAATGGGGATATTATTGTGGACAATTCTTCACATATCCACAGAGTTACCAACAACCTGTTAACAACGAATACTTGTTCGCCGTATAATTCGAGCAATTTCGACATGATTCACATTGAATTTGGATTCCAATGAGGAGAGAACTTGTATGAAATGGAATGACGAAGAAACAAAGTGGATGGCTGAAGCGATCAAAGAAGCCAAAAAAGCCGAAGCTATTCTCGAGGTACCGATCGGAGCGGTTATCGTCAAAGACGGCGAAGTGGTGGGAAGAGGTTATAATCTAAGAGAAACGAGACATGATCCGACAGCACATGCCGAGATGGTCGCTATTAAAGAAGCAAGCGAGCGGCTCGGGGCATGGAGGCTGCTTGGATGTACACTATATGTAACGCTGGAACCTTGTCCCATGTGTGCGGGAGCGATTCTGCAGTCGAGAATCGATAAGGTGGTCTACGGAACGACTGATCCGAAGGCCGGATGTGCGGGCACGTTAATGAATTTGCTCCAGGATCCGCGTTTTAATCATGAAACCGAGATTATCAGCGGAGTTTTGCAGGACGAATGCGCTTCAATGCTTACTCAATTTTTTCGTAAGCTGCGTTCGAAAGCTTCAAATTAAGCTCGTCCACGATGGGTGCCTGGCTCTCTAACTTCTGAATTTTCTGCAATGTTACGATGAGCCGGTCCGCTTTTTCGCTGACGGCGATCACATCAGGATCGGTTAAGCTCCCTCGCAGTTCCGCTACCTTATGAAGTTTTAACCGAAGCTTATGAAGTTGCCTGAGAAGTTTTAATTTATCCATATACACGCCCCATAAAAAGGTCGCTCCTATCCCTTGACATACCAACGTTTTTACACTTCTATTATACGCTGAACGAATCAAGGATATTGTAAAAACCTGTCGACCATAATGAGCATTTTTTGTGTATTTTTCGACATAAATTACCAAAATCTAATACCTTTTACCTATTTTTTGACCGCCTGCCGTAGGCAATCACAGCATTTCAACGTAAATCTTTATTCACAAAATGTACCTTCGGACATAGCCGTCTATAATTATCCGAGGACTGTTAGATTATTTTCTCTATGACGCATTCGAAATTGCACCAAAAATCATTTTATGATATATTGTAATATACATTGCGCGCCCGTAGCTCAGCCGGATAGAGCGACAGTTTCCTAAACTGTGCGTCGCGGGTTCGAATCCCGCCGTGGCGCGCCATACATAAGTTTGAATTCAGAAGTCCATTTGATCCTTGATCGGGTCCGATGGATTTTTTTCATTATTAGGATGAAAAAAACACATCAAAAGCGACCATGTTCCGGGTTGCGATTGATGTGCGCTGCATGTTTTTTTATTATAAACTTCCGGAACCAAGCAAGGCCATAAGCTGATCAATCGTTATCGCTTCGGTTGGAATCGGCTGTTTAAATTCAACCTTCTCATTAATATTGCCGTACTGGCTTTTCAGCTTCAGACCGATGGTTGAAGTTTGGCCTTGATCGGTAATATCCACATTGAGCTTCAGGAGCTGATAGACCAGGTAATTATCTTTAATGGCTCCAATTAATGACAGGTCGTTAATATTGACCTGCTCCTTAAATTTCTCCAGCCCGGCCTTCAATTCTTCGCTGCCCGTATTCTCGAGCTCCCGCTTAGCTTCCTCCAACTGCTCGGCACTTAGCTGAAGCGATTGCCGATATTGCTCATTGTTAAGCAGCAAATCGATGATTTCGGGTGCGATCTGTTCCACAGCCGTCGTCGCAACTTGATCGAGCTGATCTTGCGTTATGGAGAACTTCACGATTTGGTCCGGTTTTACATCGCTTGGAAGCCCCTCGGCTTCAGAAGCTTTGGTCTCACTAAAGAATTGCTTGCCGTCAAAGTGCTTCAGGATGATTCCCATCATATCTTGAACCATTTGACGTTGTCCGTCCAAATCCGAAGCCGGCAGGTCTACCCCTTGCTGCTCGGCAAGCTGCTTCAGATCAAGCTCAATATATTGTCCTGACAACCCTTCCAGCGGTAGCATCGGAATATCGGGAATTTTAATCCAAAGTTTGTCTTGCTCCGCAATAATCGGTACCGATACCGTGAACGAGAGGTCTCCCTTTAAAACAAGGTCAAGGTTCATCTCCATTCGCATCGGATCGGCTTGGTAAACTCCGTCTGCCGTCAATGAGGCATTCTTCAGCATGCCGATCATCGCCTGGACTTGCGGATCTTGCGATTCTGCAAGCTGCTGCGGCAGCTCTATTTCTTCCAGTTCAAGCGTTGTGGCGAAGGTGTAGGACTGTAAATTCATCGTGTTAAGTAAAGCGGATTGCACAGCTTCTTTCGGCGGTTTGGAATTACTGCACCCGGCAATTGCAACGGCCAATACCAACAACATGACAAGCCGCGCGAGTTTAACATGTTTCAACAACAAAAAATCCCCTCCCATTTTCGGTAGCTTTATTCTAATACAAAGCTGCTGCGGCGGGAAGAGGAATTTCATAATAAATTCTAGCAACCGCTTCCATAATATGAAAACCCATCCGGCTTTTTTCCCGCAAGAAGAAAAAGCCCTCCTCCCCGGTCAGTCCGGGCGCGGAGAGCTTTCTCGTATGCAGTTATCCTTCACCATTATTATGACGGGAATGATTCTGTTGCTTGACCTTCTTCGAGCCCGACAATGGCTCCTGCTGCCTGCCTTCATTTTTGTTCTCCCGGCGAAAAGGCTCCTCCGCTTCAGGCACCGGTATGGCTCTTGGCTTGCTCATATTGGTCTGTCCTCCTTTATTTCTTGTTACTGCGGTTACTGTGATGAGGAGATAAGTCAGGCGGATCATCGTGATTGAGAGCATCTTGATGCCTGCGGTCGTTCTTCTCCTGCTGCTGTTGCTGCGCATCGTGACTATTCACAGCGGACATCCCCAGATCGCGAACGACTCCGCTTAAGTTTTTATCCAAATCATTTTTGGCACGGGTCATTATGAATGCACATCCTCCCATATCGTCGTAAGGCCGGTTGTCCTACACATGAGTAAGCTCATGCAGCGCTTGCGCACATTCGTGCAGGTGACGGGTATAATCCTCAATGAGCTGCTGGATCGGCTCTGTGCGTTCGCTGACCGAAATACCGGCCTTCTCAACATCAATAAAATCGACCTTGACCTCGCGGCTGTCGACATATTCCACTTTAAAATCGAACGTATACGATGTGTGGCCGGCAGTCCGAATATGGATGCGAAGCGCCTTGGCATCCGCCTCGTCCGCCTTTACTTCTGCGTGATCCGCCTTGTTCATCGTTGTTGGCAGCGTCCGCTGCCAGGCTTCCACCAGCCGGTTCTGATCGATTTGAAGTTCATCCTTCTCCTTAGTCATCTGAACCACCTCCATCATCATTAAGATGCGACAAATCAAGACCGTGTATTCGTAAAGGAGACAACAAAAAAACCGCCGATACAATCGGCAGTTCGCAGTTGATATGTATGGCGGAGAGAGTGGGATTCGAACCCACGTGGGCTTGCACCCTAACGGTTTTCAAGACCGCCCCGTTATGACCGCTTCGGTATCTCTCCATATAACGTAACGAATTGTATTGTACCACAGGCCAAATTCGTGAAGCAAGCCTTTTTTGGCCTGTGGCAACAGATTCCTCATTTTTAACGCTTAATCTCAGAGATTCCGCCCATATACGGACGAAGCACTTCAGGAATGACAACCGATCCGTCCGCCTGCTGATAATTTTCCAATATCGCTGCGACCGTACGTCCGACAGCCAGCCCCGATCCGTTCAAGGTATGAACGAACTCCGGCTTCGCTTTCGGTTCGGGACGATAGCGGATGCCCGCGCGTCGCGCCTGGAAATCCTCGAAGTTGGAGCAGGACGAGATTTCCCGGTACATGCCGCTGTTCGGAAGCCATACTTCAAGATCATACGTTTTGGCCGATGCAAAGCCCATATCACCTGTACAGAGCGTTAGAACGCGATACGGCAAGCCTAACAGCTGCAGTACCTTCTCCGCATGCCCCGTAAGCGACTCCAGTTCGGCATAGGACTCCTCAGGCTTCACCAGCTTCACCAATTCGACCTTATTGAATTGATGCTGACGAATCAAGCCTCTTGTATCCCGGCCGGCAGACCCCGCTTCCGAACGGAAACATGCGGAATAAGCCACGAAATATTTCGGCAAATCTTCTAAGGATAAAATCTCTTCCCGGTACAGATTCGTCACCGGAACCTCTGCCGTTGGAATGAGATAATAATCGGTATCCGCAAGCTTAAAAAGATCCTCTTCGAACTTCGGAAGCTGTCCCGTTCCAACGAGGCTTTCCCGGTTGACGATATAAGGCGGCAGCACCTCTTCATATCCATGCCGGTCGCTGTGCAAATCCATCATAAAGCTAATTAGCGCACGCTCTAGACGGGCGCCCAGTCCGCGGTAAAAGACAAAGCGCGATCCGGTAACCTTCGCAGCCGCTTCAAAATCCAGAATACCGAGCCCCTGGGCGATATCCCAGTGGGCTTTCGTCTCGAATTCGAACACGACCGGTTCACCGACACGACGAATCTCTATATTGTCTTCCTCCGAGGCCCCGACCGGTACGCTTTCATGGGGAATATTCGGAATCGCAAGCACCAGCTCATTGATCTGAGCCTCTATTTCGCGCAGCTCTTCATCAAGCGCTTTGATCCGGTCGCCGACTTCACGCATTTCGAGGATGAGCGCTTCGGCATCACCGCCCGATTTTTTCAGCTTGGCAACGTCCTGCGATACCGTATTACGGCGGTTCTTCAGCTGCTCGGTTTCCTGCAGCAACGACAGCCGCCTCGCATCGAGCTCCGGAAAACCGGCGACAAGGTCAAGCGGTTTCCCGCGATTGATTAGTGCTTGCCGTACATTTTCAAACTCGTTCCTGACCAATTTAATATCCAGCACTTATTAGAAACCCCTCTCAGTATATAGAGGTAAATACTTATTATTTTGCAGCTGCCGCCTCTTGTATCATTCCGACGAAATAGGAATGCAGCCGGAAATCGTCCGTCAGCTCCGGATGAAAGGAGCATGCCAGAAGGTGGCCTTGTCTGGCGGTAACGATCTCTCCGTTATAGGTGGAGAGTACGTCGACATTCTGCCCCACTTCTTTAATCAGCGGCGCACGAATGAACACAGCCCTGACTTGCTCATTGATGCCTTTGATGTTCAAGTCGGTCTCGAAGCTTTCCCGTTGCCGGCCGAAAGCGTTGCGCGCAACCGTCATGTTCATCAGCTCGAGATGCGCTTCATCCTGCCCTTCAATTCGCTCGGCAAGCACGATTAATCCCGCGCACGTTCCGAATATTGGTTTGCCTTGCGAGGAAAAGCCGCGCAGCGCCTCCATAAAACCGTATTTGCGGATCAGCTTGCCGATCGTCGTGCTCTCACCGCCCGGTATTATGATTCCGTTCACTTCATCAAGTTGTTCGACACGTTTAACCGCAACTGCTTCCGCGCCGGCCAGCCCGATGCTTCGAATATGCTCCGATACGGCGCCCTGCAACGCCAATACACCAATCTTCATGCGAATGCCTTCTTTCGTGTCAATCGGTTACAAACCGCGATCCTGCATACGTTCGCCTGCAGTCAATTTCGATATTTCAATCCCTTTCATGGGGGTACCGAGATTTTTCGATACTTCGGCGATTAAACCGTAATCCGTATAATGAGTTGTTGCTTCTACAATTGCGCGTGCGAACTTCTCCGGGCTGTCGGATTTGAAGATACCCGATCCGACAAACACGCCGTCTGCGCCCAGATGCATCATAAGCGCAGCGTCCGACGGAGTCGCTACACCGCCCGCTGCAAAGTTAACGACCGGCAATTTTCCGGTTTCATGTACGTTGAGGAGAAGGTCGTACGGTACGCCAAGGTTTTTCGCTTCGGCATACAGCTCATCCTTCGAGAGATTTTGTATTTTACGGATTTGTCCGATAATGAGGCGCATATGGCGCACCGCCTCTACGATATTGCCCGTTCCCGGTTCACCCTTCGTACGCAGCATGGACGCGCCTTCCTGAATGCGGCGAAGCGCTTCTCCAAGATCCTTAGCACCGCATACAAACGGTACGGTGAACTGCTGCTTGTCGATATGGAAGACCTCGTCCGCAGGCGTAAGCACTTCGCTTTCGTCGATATAATCGACACCCATCGATTCAAGCACTTTAGCCTCCACATAATGCCCGATCCGGGCTTTCGCCATAACCGGGATAGATACAACCTTCATAACTTCCTCGACAATAGTCGGGTCGGCCATACGGGCCACGCCGCCTGCCGCTCGTATATCGGATGGTACGCGCTCCAAAGCCATAACGGCTGTAGCGCCTGCCGCTTCAGCGATTTTTGCTTGTTCCGCATTCATGACGTCCATGATGACGCCGCCTTTTTGCATCTCTGCCATGCCGCGTTTTACACGCGATGTTCCGGTTTCCATCTACCTCTGCCTCCTAATATTTTAACTGATATTTCCGTCTCAGCTCTAACCATTTATTTTACAGCAAGCTGTGAAAATCGACAAGCATCAAGCCATATTCGTGGTGGCTTAGAACAAATTTACGATCCCGTCAAACAGTCCGGCAAAGAAGTCCTTAATCGCCCGGAATGTCAGCCTCCACCAGCTGCCTTTTTCCGCTTCTTCGCTTGTCACTAAATTGACGGTCCGCAGCAGCTCATTGCCGTCCGCGTCGGTATATTTATAAGTCACATTCCCTACGACAGTGCCCGCAGCAATTGGAGCAACCAGTTCATTGGCGTCCTTAATATTGCTTTCCGTCAGTTCGATCTGCGGCGTGCTTCCTTTTTGAACCAAAAAACTGATGTCGTTCTGGGTGACGACCGGAACTTCCGTTTTTACGCCCTTCTTAATTTTAACCGTTTCAATTGTTTCTACTACGGTTTTAGGCGGAACGACGGTTTTCTTCTCAAAATTGTTAAAGCCGTAATCGAGCAGCTTCTCCATCTCGACGAACCGCCCCCTCTGCGTATCCGCACCCATGACGACGCCGACGAGACGCATGCCGTTACGCTCGGCGGTTCCGGTAAAGCAATACTGTGCCTGGCTCGTGTACCCCGTCTTCATGCCATCTAGCCCTTCATAGGCAAGATCTTTAAAATTTTGAATGTCTTTATTTCCTTCCAGCATCCAGTTATAGTTGATCATGGGTTTGTCGTCCCGTTCACGAAATTTATAAGAAGGAATGCTGGAAAACCGAAGAAACTCCTCGTCATACTCTTTTAAAATGTGGTAAGCGAGCAATGCCGAGTCTTTAGCGGACATCAGCGTTTCGCCGCTGATGGAGGACGGCTGATACTCCGGGGACATATCCGATCGGCTTAATCCGGTAGCATTAATGTAATGAGCGGTTTCAAGCCCCAACTCCTTGGCCGTCTTGTTCATCCGCTGGGCAAAAGCTTCTTCCGTGCCTTCAATTTGTTCCGCCAACGCAATCGAAGCGTCGTTCGCGGAGCCTACCGCCATCGCTATGAATAACTCCTCAACCGAATGCTTGTCCCCTTCGGCCAGGAAAACGTGCGAGCCCTGCCTCGTGGTCGTTGCAGCATTTCTTCCTACGGTAACTGTATCCGTCCAATTAAGTCTACCGCTCTTTATTTCCTGCAATACGATATATTCCGTCATCATCTTGGACATGCTTGCCGGCGGCAATGCTTCCTCTGCCTCCGCCTCGAATAAAACCTGTCCTGTTTCGACATCAATTAAAAATGCGGAGCTCACTTTTAGTCCCAATGCATTATCCACATGTCCTTCAGCGCCCGCGGCGGATACCATTATTGTCAGCATCATAAATACCGATAAAAAAGCAGCAATAACAGGTTTCAACAGCTTCACCATTCTGTTGCCATTCAATTCGTTCCTCTCCCCTTCTCCCGTTTGTCACATGTCTATTATTGTACCATAAGCGATGTGCCAAAAAGAAGACAGACAGGGGTTCGGTGATTGTCGTCCACCTCTCCCTGCCTGTCCAAATTCCGTTCAGTCCGGTTTTATTTACAGCGAGTAGTTCGGCGCCTCTTTCGTAATTTGTACGTCATGCGGATGGCTTTCCCTTAAGCCTGCCCCTGTAATGCGTACAAACTGGGTATCGTTTCTAAGCTCTTCGATGTTTTTCGTTCCGCAATAGCCCATACCCGACCGGAGTCCGCCCATCAGCTGATGAACCGTATCTGCCAAAGGCCCTTTGTAAGGTACCCTTCCTTCAATGCCTTCCGGAACAAGCTTGCTTTCATTCTCCTGGAAATAACGGTCTTTGCTGCCTTCTTTCATGGCGCCGATGGAACCCATGCCGCGATAGACCTTGAACCGTCTGCCCTGATAAATTTCCGATTCACCCGGGCTTTCTTCCGTACCCGCGAACAAGCTTCCGACCATGATCGCATTTGCCCCGGCGGCGACCGCTTTCGTTATATCTCCCGAATATTTGATTCCGCCGTCGGCAATAACCGGTACATTATAGTTCCGTGCCGCGCTTGCACAGTCATAAATCGCCGTAATTTGCGGAACTCCAATTCCCGCGATAACACGTGTTGTACAGATCGATCCCGGACCGATGCCGACCTTGACAACCGACGCGCCGGCCTCGATCAGATCTCGAGTTGCATCCCCCGTCGCAACGTTTCCGGCGATAATTGTCATCTCGGGATATTTCGCTCTTAATTTCCGAACCGTTTCAATAATATTAATATGGTGACCGTGAGCCGAATCCACCACAATTACATCTACACCGGCGCCCACCAGCGCCTCCGCCCGTTCGAAGGTATCTTTGGATATGCCGATTGCGGCGCCGCACAGGAGCCGTCCATGTTTATCTTTCGCCGCATTAGGGAATTGGATTGCCTTCTCGATATCTTTAATCGTAATTAGTCCTTTAAGGGTGTTATCTTCATCTACAAGCGGCAGCTTCTCGATCTTATGCTTCTGGAGCAATACTTCCGCTTGCTGAAGCGTTGTACCGACCGGTGCGGTTACCAGTTCTTCCTTAGTCATCACTTCGCTGATTTTCATGGAATAATCATGTATAAACCGTAAATCGCGGTTCGTGATAATACCGACCAAATGATTGTTCTCATCGACAATCGGCACGCCTGAAATCCGATATTTACCCATTAATTCTTCCGCGTCGTAGACATGATGGTCAGGAGTAAGCGAGAACGGGTTCGTAATGACGCCGCTCTCCGACCTTTTTACACGATCCACCTCCAGCGCTTGGTCCGCGACCGACATATTTTTATGAATAATACCGAGTCCGCCTTCCCGCGCCATTGCGATCGCCAAAGCCGATTCCGTTACCGTATCCATCCCCGCGCTAATTAACGGAATATTTAGTTTAACCGAATCGCTCAGCTTAACCGACAAGTCGACTTCTCGCGGCAGAACTTCGGACTTTCTCGGAACAAGCAGCACATCGTCAAACGTTAATCCTTCCTTGGCGAATTTTGTTTCCCACACAAGTTGTTCCTCCTGACATAGGATCTTTGATCATGACATAGGGATCTTTGAGGGGAGCTCAAAGTCTCTCTGCATTTCAAAGTCTCTCCTTTTGTTTTTTAGTCATTTCCTCCTGATACAGCCTCTTTTGAAAGCAAAAACCAGTTCGAAAATAGGTGCTTTATTACTCGCTCTAAGGGTTTGAAAAGGCTCAGCGGATGATACCTCTCACGTATATTATTGCAATATTATCAGAGGGGTTTAGGGCTGTCAAGGTTATTCCTACAAGCTTTCATATTGTTTTCAATAACGGTAATCATACACCTTGCACTCCGCTCTCCAAATGAGAAAATTCTTAATAATCGTTTTTAACATCGATGACCATCCCATTCAAATCAGTCCGTTCATCAATTTATCCATGCGGTTCATTCTTCGTTCACTTGCCGCTCCCATCCGGATCCATAAATCCCTTTAATCGGCTTGTTTGAATCGAAGAGTTTCCGTATTGGAGTACATAAGAGAACCGGGAACGAATGACCAGCCGAATTTCTCGTTTGACCTTATTATGAGCGGTTAGGGAAGAACTATTGTGAAGGAGATGCAGCCATTACTGGATATCATTACTGATAACTAATTCAATTTTTTCTTAGCCAGCCGTACTGGACCCGGGCTCGCTTGTAGTCCCAGAGAACAACAATAAATCCACTGAGATCACTCAGTGGATTTATTGTGCTCGCAAATTGCATTTGCGCCTTGAAAACCGGATGCGAAATAATACAGAAACAATAGCTGTTTGAGTTTCAATGGGTTGTATTAGGATAAGCCCTCGACCGATTAGTATTCGTCAGCTGCACGCATTGCTGCGCTTCCACCCCGAACCTATCAACCTGGTCGTCTTCCAGGGGTCTTACTAATTGGGAAATCTCATCTTGAGGGGGGCTTCACGCTTAGATGCTTTCAGCGCTTATCCCGTCCGTACATAGCTACCCAGCGGTGCTCCTGGCGGAACAACTGGTACACCAGCGGTACGTCCATCCCGGTCCTCTCGTACTAAGGACAGCTCCTCTCAAATTTCCTACGCCCACGACAGATAGGGACCGAACTGTCTCACGACGTTCTGAACCCAGCTCGCGTACCGCTTTAATGGGCGAACAGCCCAACCCTTGGGACCTACTTCAGCCCCAGGATGCGATGAGCCGACATCGAGGTGCCAAACCTCCCCGTCGATGTGGACTCTTGGGGGAGATAAGCCTGTTATCCCCAGGGTAGCTTTTATCCGTTGAGCGATGGCCCTTCCATGCGGTACCACCGGATCACTAAGCCCGACTTTCGTCCCTGCTCGACTTGTAGGTCTCGCAGTCAAGCTCCCTTATGCCTTTGCACTCTTCGAATGATTTCCAACCATTCTGAGGGAACCTTGGGGCGCCTCCGTTACACTTTAGGAGGCGACCGCCCCAGTCAAACTGCCCGCCTGACACGGTCCCTCCACCCGATTCAGGGTGGCAGGTTAGAACTCCGATACGATCAGGGTGGTATCCCAACGGCGCCTCCCTTGATGCTGGCGCACCAAGCTCCTAGGCTCCCACCTATCCTGTACAGATCGTACCAAAGTCCAATATCAAGCTGCAGTAAAGCTCCATGGGGTCTTTCCGTCTTGTCGCGGGTAACCTGCATCTTCACAGGTATTAAAATTTCACCGGATCTCTCGTTGAGACAGCGCCCAAGTCGTTACGCCATTCGTGCGGGTCAGAATTTACCTGACAAGGAATTTCGCTACCTTAGGACCGTTATAGTTACGGCCGCCGTTTACTGGGGCTTCGGTTCACAGCTTCGGATTGCTCCTAACCGCTCCCCTTAACCTTCCAGCACCGGGCAGGCGTCAGCCCGTATACTTCGCCTTACGGCTTCGCACAGACCTGTGTTTTTGCTAAACAGTCGCTTGGGCCTTTTCACTGCGGCCCCCTCGGGCTATTCACCCTACCGAGGCACCCCTTCTCCCGAAGTTACGGGGTCATTTTGCCGAGTTCCTTAACGAGAGTTCTTCCGCGCGCCTTAGCATGCTCTGCTCGCCTACCTGTGTCGGTTTGCGGTACGGGCACCTTCGCCTGGCTAGAGGCTTTTCTCGGCAGCCGGAGCTCATGACCTTCGGTACTGTAAT
>CP166298.1:6032500-6114377 GCA_041281825.1 Paenibacillus tarimensis
AGATCCACATACCGCTCTCGGTAGCGAAGTTCCACATCCTTAAGCCCGTGGAATTTCTCCGGCAGAGGAAGCAGCGATTTCGTCAGTACTTCAAGCTCCTTCACCTTTACCGAGGTTTCGCCCGTTTTCGTCTTGAAGACGGTTCCGCGGACTCCGACGATATCACCGATATCGAGCAGGTCAAATGCTTTGTATTGAGCCTCATCCACCGTATCCAGACGAACATAAATTTGAATTTTTCCGGTCAAATCCTGAATATGAGCAAATCCGGCTTTTCCCATGCCCCGCTTCTGCATTATACGGCCGGCCAAGCGGACTACATTCGCCTGCTCCTCCAGCTCCTCTTTGCCGCTGTCCGCATAGGCATCGAGAACTTGCTTCGCTTGATGCGTACGCTCAAATTTCCGTCCGAACGGGTCAATGCCCAGCCCGCGCAGCTGATCAAGCTTGTCCCTGCGTATTTGTAACAACTCACTAAGCTCTTGCTCCTGCTGCTCCACATTATCCATTGTCACTTCATTCATCTCCCTGCTTGAACCTTGTACTTTCGTGCAATTTCAAAAAAAGCTTCCTAAAGGAAGCTTTTCATAATGTCTGAATGTTAAAAAACTTACTTTTTGATATCAACGATTTTATATTGAATGATGCCCGCAGGAACGCTAACCTCAACAACCGCCCCTCTCTTCTTGCCAAGGATGGCCTTACCGACAGGACTTTCATTCGATATCTTATTCTCAGACGGATCGGACTCAGCCGTACCGACGATTGTATATTCCATTGTATCCTTGAATTCCAAATCTTCAACCGTGACGATCGAACCGATGCTCACCGTATCGATGTCAATATCATCATTATTAATGATTCGCGCGTTTCGCAGCATCTTCTCAAGCGTAATAATACGTCCCTCAATAAATGCCTGCTCGTTCTTGGCATCTTCGTATTCCGAGTTTTCGCTAATATCGCCATAGCCGATTGCAATCTTAATCCGTTCTGCAACTTCGCGGCGTTTGACCGATTTAAGGTTTTCAAGCTCTTCTTCAAGCTTCTTCAGACCGTCCTGAGTCAGAATGATCTCTTTGTCGCTCATCTTACCATTTCTCCTGTCGCGTGACATATTTTCATACCGTGTATGAATTCACTGATATTTAATATATTGCAATCGGATCTCATGATGACACTAAGCAGGGGGCAAGAGCGCACAAGCCGGACGCCCTTTCTTGGCTCCCGGAGGAGCAGGTCGGAATTCTATTGCATGATTATATTTCAAATCCACCCCAAATGTCAATTACAACCACCACATGATTGAAACCGCTTCAATTCCATGTGCACAGCAAGCGCGCCGGGTTTCCGGCACGCTGTTTATCCATTAATGGATGATTGTTTTTCCCAGATTAACGTCTTCAGCATTTGCACCTATGGTATTGCTCGCGTCCCCCAGTGATTCGATATATGCGCCGAGAATCTCAACCATTCTGTCTCTGCTCGTTTCTTCCATAATGTTGTCTTTAATTCGCGCCGCTCCGGGCAGCCCTTTCAAATACCAGGCCAGATGCTTCCTCATTTCGCGTACGGCTACCGATTCTCCCTTCAAATTGACAAGCCGGTCCATATGCAGAATAGCAATTCGCATCTTTTCGCTTGGCGAAGGGTCGGGCAGCAGTTCTCCTTGGGTCAGGTAGTGGACCGTGCGATATAACATCCATGGGTTTCCGAGCGCGCCTCTGCCGATCATCACGCCATCGCAGCCTGTGTGTTCCAGCAAATGCTTCGCATCTTCCGGCGAAAATACGTCTCCATTGCCGATAACAGGTATCGATACGGCCGATTTGACATCTTTTATAATGTCCCAGTCGGCCTTGCCCGTATACAATTGTTCTCTTGTTCGGCCATGCACGCTTACCGCTTTGCCTCCGGCACGCTCAACAGCCTGCGCGTTCCTTACAGCATAAATGTGCTCGCTGTCCCATCCGATCCGCATTTTCACCGTAACGGGTTTATCCACGGCATCTACGACGGCGGATACCATTTCATAGATCTTATTCGGATCGAGCAGCCACCTTGCGCCTGCGTCGCATTTTGTCACTTTAGGAACCGGACAGCCCATATTAATATCAATAATATCGGCATTCGTCTGTTTGTCGACTACCTTCGCCGCTTCGACAAGCGAGTGTCTGTCGCCGCCGAAAATTTGCAGACTGAGCGGTTTTTCCCTCTCGTCGACAAACAACATCTCCATCGTACGTT
Source organism: Paenibacillus tarimensis (assembly GCA_041281825.1). Classification (GTDB taxonomy): domain Bacteria; phylum Bacillota; class Bacilli; order Paenibacillales; family Paenibacillaceae; genus Paenibacillus_D; species Paenibacillus_D tarimensis_A. The sequence continues at coordinate 6,034,745 of CP166298.1, forward strand.
TATTTCCGTGCAGTATCGCTTTGTCACTGACCATCTCCGCACAGACAAGGCCGCATCCGAATTCCTTGGCAATCAGACGGAATGCCGGATTGCACACGCCGGCCATCGGCGCCAGCACCACTTTATTTTTCATCTCGATGTTTCCGATTTTCAGCATGTTGCATTATACCCCTTCCTGTCCATCTTATATTGCCGAGGATGTTATTCGGGTCATCCTTTAAACGTGTCGCCCGTCAGCTCATCATAACTCACGCCGAGCGCATCGGCAATTCTTTCAAGCAGCTTGGCCTCCGGCCGCCGTGTACCCCGTTCCAGCGAACCCAGCACCGCTACCGACACCCCAAGCCGCTCTGCTAACTCGTGCTGCGTAAATCCTTTTAATTTCCGGAATGCCCGGAGTCGCTGCGCCAACAAATCGTATTCCATAACGTGATGCCTTCCTTTCCTTGCCTTTGCACATCCGCTGCTGCGGCTTCGACTTCCGAACGGATCGGTATGGTACTTCCTGTTCTTGCGAGCACGTCGGACAACGGAACAAGTACAAATGCGCGTTCCATCATGCGGGGATGGGGAAGTGTCAACTCCTCCGTATCCATTCTACAACCTGCATAGTATAATAAATCCAGATCAATTGTCCGCGGCCCCCAGCGCCGGTCACGGACACGGCCAAGAAGACGTTCCGTTTCCAGCATCTTGCGCAGAAGCATCGACGGCGAAAGTGTCGTCACAAGTCCGGCCGCCATATTAAGAAATGCGGGCTGCTCCGTAAATCCGACAGGATCCGTCTCATACAGTGCCGAAACGGCAATAACTGATATATCCGGTTGTTGATCAAGATGCTCAAGCGCCTTCTCCAGCATTATCTGCCGGTCTCCCAAGTTCGAGCCAAGTGCAATAAATGCGTTTGCTTCTCCTCTAAGGGATTCGCTATTTGCTTGATCAGCCCCATACGGGAACGATTTGTCCATGCTCATCCCGCTTTCTGCGAAGCTCCACAACAACACCGTCAAAATGGATATCAAACGGCGGGTTAGGTTTTATGACGCGTACTGTGATTTCGTTTATAATAGTATAAGTGTCCAGAACCTGAGATGCAATACGGCCGGCTAAAGCTTCGATCAGTTTGCAAGGCGGGCCTTCCACAAGCCGCTTCACTATTGCATGCAGTTCGGCATAATTAACCGTACGACGAAGATCGTCCGTTGCCGCTGCACCGCTTAGATCAAGATCCAGCTCCAGGTCCACCCCGAATTTCTGTCCTAGTTTATTTTCTTCTTCAAAGACTCCGTGATATCCAAAAAACTCCATCCCCTTTAATTGCATCCGATCCATCCATGATCACCTTCCTTATACCCTTCGATTTGCCGGTATACTACCGCGTCAGTCATCCTCACAACTCGCTTCATCTCCCGCACATCATGCACACGGACGATTTGACAGCCTTGAGCAATGCCGAGCGCGACGGTGGCAGCGGTGCCTTCTACGACATCGTCCACAGGCAATTCCAGCGTTCGCTGAATAAACCGTTTGCGCGAAGTGCCGAGCAGCACCGGATAGCCTAGCGCGTGCAGTTGATGAAGTGAAGCAAGCAGCTGCAGATTCTGCTCATAATCTTTGGCGAATCCGATACCGGGGTCGAGCCAGATCCGGTCGCCGGCGATCCCGGCGGCTTGCGCAATACCGACGCTCCCCTGTAAATCTGCAATGACATCCGGTAAAAAGTCATTATAATCCGGTTTATGACGGTTATGGGAAATGATAACCGGGCATCCGTACTCTGCCGCTACAGCCGCCAGGTTGGCATCACCCTTCAGTCCCCATACGTCGTTAATGATATGCGCACCCGCTTCCATTGCCTGCCGGGCAGTCTCTGCCTTATAGGTGTCGATAGAGATCGGGACCTTCGGCAAAGCTTCGCGTACCGCCCGGATAATCGGAAGGACCCGGGCCAGCTCCTCATTCAGCGGAACCGGCTTGCTGCCGGGTCTTGTCGATTCACCGCCGATGTCGATCATATCCGCTCCTTCAGCGGCCATCGCTTCCGCATGCTGCACGGCGCGCTCAATCGCGTTGTAACGTCCGCCGTCGGAGAATGAATCGGGCGTTATGTTCAGGATGCCCATGATTAACGTCCTTTCCCCTAGCAACAACTCCGTTCCGTCATCCCAGTGATAGCTTCTGCTCCATACCTCTTTGATCATATTCTTTCCTCTTTTCTTCTCCGGCACGATTTTAGCTCGCAAGCGCATTTTGGACTGCGGATTTGCCGCATTTACCGTGCGGTCACCAGTTTGACGTCTTCACGGTATGCCTGCAGCAGCCGTCTGCTGATGCTGCCGGTAACAGTAATATCCCCGTCTACCGGGACTGCATTGCCCCGTTCATCCGTCAGCTTGGTCACAGACACAATCTCCTGAACGGAATTGGTGAGCCAAATCTCCTCCGCTTGCTGCAGCTGTTCCCAAGTGTAATAACCGGTGTGTATTTTGTACCCAAGTTGCTCCCCAAGCTCGATCACCCGCTTGCGGGTAATTCCCGGCAGGATCCCTGTTCCGATGTCAGGCGTAAATATTTGTCCATCACGGGCAAAGAACAAATTGCTGACAATGCCTTCAGCCAGCCAGCCTTCCCTTGTCATCATCAACCCTTCCGCGCCGGCGGCCGCACCGCTGGCGGCAAGCTCCCGTTTCGCAATGATATTGTTCATATAATGAAGCGATTTAAGCCGTATTTCACCCTCGGGAGAATTTCTTCTGGTCGAGAGCAGCTTAAGCTCTTTGCCTTCCCGGTCAACTTCGCCTTTTTCAGGGGGGAGCGCTTTAACGAGTAAGAAGACATTTGGCCGTTCATAGTCCGATGTGGTCAGGCCAAGCTCCCCGATGCCCGCGCTAACCGTCAACCGGACATAGGCGTCTTCCAGTCCGTTTGCTTCCAGCAGCCGCCGCAGCCAGCTTTCCAGCTCGTCCCGGTCCGGTATGTAACGGATGCCGACGGAGCTGCATCCTTCCCTAAGTCTCTGCAAATGCCGTTCCAGCAAATACGGCTTGCCTCCATTATAGGTTCGAAAGGTTTCAAATAAACCGATGCCGTACAAAAAGCCGTGATCGTATACCGAGATCACGGCTTCATCCGCACCAAGAACAGACCCATTGTACCCGACTTTCATCGTGCGGCGCCTGTCCGTATATTCAGAAAATTACGCAACAGCGTTAATCCGTGATCGGTAATTATCGATTCGGGATGAAATTGCACGCCTTCTATCGGATATTCTTTATGACGAAGCCCCATGATTTCTCCCTCTGCGGTTTCGGCGCTTATCTCCAGGCAGTCGGGCAGCGTTTCCTTCTTTACAATGAGCGAATGATAACGAGTAGCCGTATAAGGGGACGGCACACCGGCAAAGATCGTCTTGCCGTCATGAAAGATTTCCGACGTTTTCCCATGCATCAGCCTTTCGGCGCGTACGACATCCCCGCCAAACGCTTGTCCGATTGACTGATGACCGAGACATACGCCGAAAATCGGTATCTCGCCTTTAAAACGGTCGATCAGTGCCAGACTGATTCCGGCTTCGTTCGGAGTGCATGGTCCGGGGGAGATCAGAATGTGGTCCGGAGCCAGCTCCCCGACGCCGTTCAAGTCAATCTCGTCGTTTCGCTTAACAACGACTTCCTGCTTGAGCTCACCTAAATATTGAACGAGGTTATAAGTAAATGAATCGTAATTGTCAATGACCAGGATCATCGGTAATCCCCCTTAAACTTGATTTATAGTGCGCGCTCCTCAGCTCTGAACCGCTCACTCGTCTGTACGGCCTTCCATAGAGCCTTTGCCTTATTCAACGATTCGTAGTATTCCCTCTCCGGATCGGAATCGATCACAATCCCCGCCCCTGCTTGAATATGCACCTGTTCATCCTTGACGGTCATCGTACGAATAATAATATTAAATTCCATATCTCCATTATAGTCAATCCAGCCCATGGAACCGGTATACGGTCCGCGTCTGGTCGGCTCGAGCTCCTCGATGATTTCCATCGTGCGGATCTTCGGGGCGCCCGTGATCGTCCCTCCCGGAAATGTCGCCGCAATGATATCGTAAGCATCCTTGCCTGCCGTCAGCCTGCCTTCGACCTGAGAAACTAGATGCATGACGTGGGAGTACCACTCAATCACCATAAGCTCCTTCACTTGAACCGAACCGTATTCCGAAATCCGGCCCAAATCGTTACGCTCCAGATCAACGAGCATAATATGCTCCGCGCGTTCTTTCTCGTTCGTTAGCAGTTCGTCCGCCATCCTCCGGTCTTCTTCCTCCGTTTTGCCGCGGCGTCTTGTCCCGGCAATCGGCCTTGTCGCAAGATGTCTGTTCCGGGACTCTACGAGAAGCTCCGGCGATGCGGATACCAGCTGAAAATCCGGACAGCGGAGAAACCCCATGTACGGCGATGGATTGAAGAGCCGCAGCCATTCGTACAGCTCTTCAGGCGGAACCGATACAGACCGGCTTTGACGAAGCGAGAGATTTACCTGAAACGCATCTCCCTGCGCAATGTAATCCTGAATCCGCCGCACCGCCGATTGAAACCGATCCTTCGGAAAAGGAGAACGAATGCCTTCGAGAGCTTCAACATCAATTTGCAGTCCTTCTCCCTTCAGCATGTCCTTTCTTTGGGATCGAAGCGCGGCCGCTTCATCCTGTTCGTCGCCGCTCGTCATTTCCCGCCATCGTGCCGCCATCGATTCGACATGCTGTGCAGCCTGTTTATATAATGTCTTCAGCTGTTGCTCCCCCGTATCCGGTATGACGGCTTGATGGACAATACAGTAAAGCTGGTTGTCTTGATGATCGATCACCCATATTTCATTCAGGCGAATGAACAAGTAATCCGGCAGTCCCAGATCATCGGCGGCAAGCTCCGGCAGCGTTTCAATACTGCGAATAATGTCATAGCTCCAAAAACCTGCACAGCCACCAATCCATTTCGGCCCTTCAGAACACCGCGGTCCATGAAAAGGACGCATCCATTCACGTACAAGCTCGAGCGGTTTGCCATTTGCCTTGCCGGTCACTTCTCCGTTACTGTTTAGCAATACCGCTTCCAATCCTTTGCCCCGTATGACAGCGGCGGGACGAAGCCCTAAATACGTATAGCCGCCGTTCTTGCCGCTCTCCAGGATGACGGCGTAAGGGAAAGCCGTCTCCCATGCTTTCGTCCAGGCGGCGACGCCGTCCGGAGGAATGTTCAACGGTTGTTTATATAGAATGGGCAATGTTGTATATTTTCCGTCTCGATACCAGCTCTGCCATTGTTCAAATGGAGTGATGATCATGCATTTATCCTCCTGGGCCGCAGCAGCCGCAACAGCACCTGGCGGCTGCTTCATCATAAAACGTTCCAAATCCGCGTATAGCGGTTGCACTTAGTATAATCAAACGGCCGTAAAAAGAAAAGAACCTCTGCGACTCCGAAGAGCCTGAGGTTCTGCTGTGACATTGGTTAGTTCTCGAAGTTGAACAACGGCGTGCTCAGGTAACGTTCGCCATTGCTTGGTACGACTGCAACGACACGCTTGCCTTTGCCGAGCTCTTTCGCAACCTTCAATGCCGCGAATATCGCCGCTCCGGAAGAAATGCCGCACAGAATGCCTTCTTCCTTCGCAGCACGACGGGCATATTCGAACGCTTCCTCGTTCTCTACCGTAATCACTCCGTCATAAATCTCACGGTTCAGAATTTCCGGTATAAAATTAGCGCCGATCCCTTGGATCTTATGCGGTCCCGGATTACCGCCGGAGAGCAGTGGAGAAGCCGCCGGTTCGACCGCGTAAATTTTGATGTTCGGGAAGTTGTTCTTCAGCACTTCGCCTGCGCCTGTAATCGTTCCGCCCGTTCCGATACCGGCGATAAACGCATCAAGCTTGCCGTCCAGCGAGTTAATCGCTTCTACGATTTCAGGTCCGGTAGTCTCGCGATGGATTTTAACGTTGGCCTGGTTCTTGAACTGCTGCGGCATGAAGTAGCCCGGATTCTCTTGCTTGATCTCTTCCGCCTTCCGTACAGCGCCGTTCATTCCTTCCGAACCCGGCGTCAATACGATTTCCGCGCCGTAAGCGCGAAGCAGGTTGCGGCGTTCGATACTCATCGTCTCAGGCATGACAAGAATCGCTCTGTAGCCCTTGGCTGCAGCTACAAGCGCCAAACCGATGCCGGTATTGCCGCTGGTCGGCTCAACGATCGTGTCGCCCGGTTTGATAATGCCTTCTTGCTCGGCCACTTCGATCATGCTGATTGCAATCCGGTCTTTAACGCTGGCACCGGGATTTTGATATTCAAGCTTGACATAAATTTCCGCACTATCCTCAGGAACAAGACGGTTCAACCGGACTAACGGTGTGTCGCCGATCAATTCCGTTACACTTTGTACTATTTTAGCCATGTGTATGAGTGCCTCCTTTATTTCCGACTAATTTGGTTGGTTTTGCTTTATTCATATTATCAATGGAAAAACCGTAGTTGTCAATAGCAACTTAGGGTTGCCGATGAATGGACGCATCATACTTCTCCAGCAGTTCACTTTCGATCTCGGTTAGCGGCTTTGCTGCCTGAAGCGCCGCCTGGCGACGCGCGTACTCCCGCTGTCTGTCTTCATCAAACGGCGTCTTCATCTGGCGCTCGGTCAGATAGATGACCGCATATCCGCGCTCTACCGGAATGGGACCCGTTATTCTGCCCGTCTCCAGTTCAGCCGCTGCATCAAGCACTTCCTTATCGATAAAGGGGTCGTCCGATTCGATGTATCCGAGATCCCCCCCGTTATCCGCAGTAAACGAATCAATCGAATATTGCTTGGCCAATTTCGCAAACTCTTCTCCACTTTCCAGCTTATCGATCACTTGATTCGCCAACTGCAATGAATGAGTTACAATCCATGATAAGTGAAAAGTAGTTCCGGGGCTGAACAACTCGGGATGCGCTTCCTTGTATGCTTGTACTTCCTCATCCGACACATCGATCTGGCGAATTGCAATTTGTTCGAGAAGCAGCCGGTATTTCGTATCCTCCAGAATGTCCTCCTTACCTAACCCCAGCTGATTCCTCATTGTTTTATAGAAATCCGCTTCCCCTTCGTACCCTTGCATCATCCGGGACAGTTCTTCCTCCAACTCCAGACCGGATACCGTGATTCCTTGTTGCTCCGCTTCCAGCCCAATGGCGCGGCGGACCAGCAGCGTATGAAGCTCCTGCGTCCCATACAGACGCCTCAGACGATCATGAAGCTCTTGCTCTGTGATTTTCTCGCCCCCGACCTCGGCTATGATTTTTTCATCTCCGGCCTTGCCTATGTCGGCCGGCTTCTTCGCTTTGACCGGCAGCAACATATGGACGACGACAATCACTGTCAATGTAACCATGCATACAGCTTGAAGGGCGATCAGTCCTTTCAGCATACTATATTTGTTCATCGTCCCGTTTCCTCACTAACATGCTCTTTTATTGCAAAGGGTTTGGCTTCGCCTGCTGAAGCAGCATTTCCAGCCGCGTGCGTTCAAACCTGTAAACCTCATTACAGAAGTGGCACACCACTTCCGCCTGCCCGTCCTCTTCGATGATTTGCCGTAATTCCTCTTCCCCCATACTAATGAGCGAACGCTCCACCCGTTCCTCCGAGCATTTACACACAAAGGAAAGCGGCAGCTCCTCCAGCACTTGAAGATCATCGCCTACAACGAAACGTAAAATCTCCTCCGGCGATTCCCCTTGATCCAGAAGAGCGGTTACCGGCGGCATCACCCCGATCGCCTGCTCCAGCCGGGTAATTTCATCGTCGCTTAATCCTGGAAGAAGCTGGATAATGAATCCGCCTGCATGCATGACCGAACCGTCCGTATCGACTAGTACACCCAATCCTACCGCCGACGGGGTTTGCTCCGATGTAGCAAAGTAATAGGTAAAGTCTTCTCCCAGCTCTCCGGAAATAATCGGGATACTGCCCCTGTAAGGCTCCTTCAATCCCAAATCTTTAATAATATGAATATGTCCGGAGCGGCCGACGGCTCCGGCCACATCGAGCTTGCCCTGCGCATTGCTTGCCAAATGGACGTTCGGATGATCGACATACCCCCGCACTTCGCCTTTGGCATTGGCGTCGACGACGATCTGTCCGATCGGACCTTCGCCTTTGACCTGAATCGTCAGCTTCTCTTCCCCTTTCAACATGGCTCCCATCATTGCACCTGCAGCCAATGTACGTCCCAGCGCGGCTGTAGCCGTCGGCATCGTCTGATGCCGCTTGCGCAGCTCCTCCGTCAGCAACGTGGTTCGAACGGCAAATACACGGACTTTTCCTCCCCAAGCTGTCCCACGGATCAGATGGTCTTGTGTCGCGTCCACGTTCATAAGCGCCTCCTTCACTCTTTTAATTTTCCTGATTCCGTTCATAAATTAACCGCAAGCCTTCCAATGTGAGCAGCGGATCCACTTCTTTCACCGTCTCCGATTCGGAAGCAATGAGCTCCGCCAGCCCGCCTGTGGCGACAACATAAGGTTTCACCGAAAACTCGGCGCATATGCGCCTGACGATCCCGTCGACTTGTCCGGCATACCCGTAAATAATCCCTGCCTGCATCGAAGTAACCGGATTTCGGCCGATGACGCTCCGCGGCTTCACCAATTCGATCCGCGGCAGCTTCGCAGCGCGTTGATACAATGCTTCCGTTGAAATGCCGATGCCCGGCACGATCGCACCGCCCAAGTAATTACCGCCTTGATCGATATAATCAAATGTCGTCGCCGTTCCGAAATCGACAACAATAAGCGGCGTGCCGTACTTCTCAATACCGGCCACCGCATTTACAATCCGGTCGGCACCGACCTCCCGCGGATTTTCATAACGTATATTCAAGCCGGTCTTAATTCCGGGGCCGACAATAAGCGGACATTTCTTCGTATATTTCATGCACAGCTGTTCCAGCGTCCGCATGAGCGGCGGGACGACCGACGAAATAATGATGCCTTCCACCTGGCCAAGCTCCAGATCCGCATATTGAAACAGGTTATGAAACATAATGCCGTATTCGTCCACCGTTGCCGACCGGTTCGTGCCAAGCCGCCAATGATGGAGCAGTTCCTTATCCTTATAAATGCCAAGTACGATATTCGTATTGCCGACATCAACGACGAGAATCATCGCTCTCCTCCTTAACATAGGGATCTTTGAGCATGACATAGGGATTTTTGAGCATGACATAGGGATTTTGAGCGTAGCTCAAAGTCTCTCTGCTTCTCAAAGTCTCTCTGCTTCCCAAAGTCTCTCTCAGTTTTGTTTCTTATCGCCGAGATCCAAGCTGATATCGAGCGATTGGAACGAGTAGGTCAGTCCTCCGACGGAAATGACGTCGACTCCGGTGCTTGCGATGGATCGGATCGTATCCAGGCGTACTCCGCCGGATGCTTCAATTATAATATGGGGGGAGTGGCTGCGGATCCTCCGGACCGCTTCGCTCATCAGACCAGGGGTCATATTATCCAGCATAATTATGTCGGCTCCCGCGTCAATCGCCTGCTCAATCTGCTCGAGAGATTCCGTCTCCACCTCAATTTTCATCGTATGCGGAATACGGCGTCTTGCCGATTCCACCGCTTGCTTAATCCCGCCCGAGCCTTTGATGTGGTTGTCCTTAATCATAACCGCATCATACAATCCGAAACGGTGGTTCGCACCGCCGCCGATTCGTACGGCGTATTTCTCCAGCAATCGATGTCCGGGCGTCGTCTTGCGCGTATCGGCCAGCTTGACCGGAAGTCCTGCAAGAGCCTCGACATAGGACGCGGTCTTCGTCGCAATGCCCGACATACGCTGCATCAAATTAAGAGCAAGCCTCTCGCCGGTAAGCAAGCTGTGCGTACTGCCTTCCACCTCTGCCAATACCGTTCCCTGTGTTACCCGGTCACCGTCCCGGACAAGCGCCGTAAAACGAAGCAAAGGATCCACCAGTTCGAATACAAGCCGTGCGGCGGGCAGGCCTGCGACAATCCCGTCTTCCTTAATATGAATGACCGCCTTCGAAAGTTGTCCTGCCGGTATCGTCGTTTCCGTCGTAATATCGCCCGAACCGACGTCTTCGGCCAACCAGCCGCGTATTTGCTCCCGCAGCGCATAATCATAGCTTCCCAGCTCAAACATCGCGTATCCGCTCCTCCGTTACCCCATGCTCCCGATGAAGCACGGTATGTTTACGCCATAATAAATCGTCCCGTTCCGGAAAATCTTCCCGGAAATGCGCACCACGGCTCTCTTCCCTGGCGAGTGCCGCCTGAGCGGTCAGCATCGCACATGTAAGCATATTGGCAAATTCAAATTCCTCACGTTTCGACAGAACGGTCTGATAAATCGGCAGCTGCCGCTTCAGCTCCTCGAGCCCTTTGGCCAGACCGACGGCATCCCTTCGCAAACCGGCATACCGGACCATAATTTTCTGCAGCTTAAGCCGCTTCTCTACGACCGCTTGAATGGAGGGTGAATTGCGATGCTGTTCATCCCGGATTGTAAACGCCTCTCCGCTAACTGGTCCCAGAGCGTTTATTCGCTCCACAATTCTGCGGCCGAACACGATTGCCTCGGACAACGAATTGCTTGCCAGACGGTTTGCGCCGTGCACGCCGGTTGACGATACTTCTCCGCATGCAAATAGCCGACGAATGTTCGTTTCACCGTTCAAATCGGTTTTGACGCCGCCCATCATATAATGAGCAGCCGGAGCAACCGGAATCCAGTCCGTTGTCAGATCGAGCCCGTATTTCAGACAAAACTCATAAATGTTCGGAAAACGGTGCTTGACCATTTCGTCCGACTCATGGGTTATGTCGATGTAAACGAATGTCGATTTGGTCTGTTCGATCTCACTGACGATCGCCCTGGCAACCACATCGCGCGGAGCCAGCTCGAGCTGTTCGTGATACCGTTCCATAAAACGCTCGCCTTTAATATTCCGCAGTACAGCGCCTTCACCGCGGACCGCCTCGGAGATAAGAAAACGCGGCGCCCCCGGATAACAGAGCGACGTTGGATGAAATTGAATAAACTCCACATCCTGTATGTAGACCCCGGCCCGATAGGCCATCGCAATCCCGTCTCCGGTCGCAACATCGGGATTCGTCGTATACCGGTATAGTTGCCCGGCGCCTCCCGCACATAATATCGTCGCTTTGCCCCGCACAAAAATACGTTGTCCGTCCGGACGCTGAACGAGTACGCCGATGCATTCGCCGTCATGGGTAATAAGATCAATGACAAAATGATCGTCCCAAACTTCAATTCCCGGATGCGATTTCGCTTTCGCCGACAGTGCTCTCACAATTTCAAAACCGGTCGCATCCCCATTCGCATGCAGAATGCGCCGATGGCTGTGAGCCCCTTCCTTCGTTAGAGCGAATTCGCCGTTCTCCTGATCGAATTGGGTACCCATTCGCACCAGATCACACACGCCTTTGGGCCCCTCATGCACAAGCACATCGACCGCTTCGTGCTTGCATAATCCGGCGCCGGCAATTAAAGTATCCTGCCTGTGCAGGGCAGGAGAGTCCTCGTCGGAGATGACCGCCGCTATACCGCCTTGAGCGTAGCGCGTATTGCTGTCAAGCAGCGATTTCTTGGTTATCATTAAAACTTGATTTGTTTCACAGGCTTTAATCGCGGTAAAAAGACCGGCGATGCCGGCCCCAATGACAATGACATCCTTTTCAATTACAGGTAAATCGTTTAATGAAAAATCCACCAAATAACGCGGAATCATTGGACGGCTTCCTTCCTGTGGAGCATCGCTCCATTAATATACGTGTTACCTGATCGGACCAAGTGTAAACGGCTTCGCCGTCCTCTGGCGGCTAAGCTTCGTTTCGCGGAGAATTCTAAGCAGATATAAGTGTGAAACTTATAAATTCTTAGAATTCAAGCGTAAACGGCTGTCGCCGGTCCTCTGGCGGACAGTATCGTTTCGCGGAGAAATATAAGCCTGTATAGTGGATGAAACTTATACTTCCTTATATTTAAGAGAAGCAGCGCATGCTACTTTACTTGCAGCATGCGCTCCAGAGATAATCTTGCTTTGTCGGCAATGTGCGGAGGTACGTAAATCTGCGGCTGCATCGTCTCCAGACATTTCACCAGCTTCTTCAAATTGTTCACTTTCATATTCGGGCACACGAGGTATTTGGTCGCAAAATGGAACGTCTTGTCCGGGCTGTCCTTGCGCAGCTGGTATCCTGTTCCGTCCTCGGTTCCGACAATGAATTCCTTACCCTCGGATTCTCTGCAGTATTTAATAATTGCCGTCGTGCTGCCGACAAAATCGCCGAGCGCAACGACTTCCGGACGGCATTCCGGATGCACGACAAACTGCGCGTTCGGATACTTCGCCTTCATTTCTTCCACATCTTTTACGGTCAGCATGTCGTGGGTATTGCAATAACCTTCCCAAATAATCATTTTTTTGTCCGTTTTTTGCTGTACATAATGGCCGAGATTTTTGTCCGGCACCCAAATAATTTCATCCGAGTCAACCGAATTAACGACTTTTACGGCATTGGCCGATGTACAGCAAATGTCGGTCTCCGCTTTAATTTCCGCCGATGAGTTGATGTACGTTACGACCTTTGCATTCGGATGCTGTTCCTTCAGCTTGCGCAAGCCGTCGACATTGACCATATCGGCCATTGGGCAGCCTGCCCGTTCGTCGGGTATGATGACCGTTTTGTCGGGAGCCAAAATTTTGGCGCTCTCTCCCATAAAGTGTACACCGCAAAACACGATCGTTTCCGCATCGGTCTCCGCCGCCTTCTGAGCAAGCAGAAACGAGTCACCGCGAAAATCCGCGACATCCTGTATTTCATCCCTTTGATAATAATGAGCAAGAATGATGGCGTTCCGTTCCTTTTTCAATTGCATTAAGCGTTCGCGCAGTTCCCGGTTCTGCTGTTCCTTGCGCTCCAATGCCAATGCTTCCACGGCAAATCCTCTCCTTATATGTCACTCGATCGGCTGTCCGTACCAAGAGTCGGTTATAAAACCGGATGAATGATTCCGCCTACTTAGTTTGGCCAAATCCGTTTAAATCATTTAGTTAACAACTAATTTACACAACAGGTTGATTGCTGTCAACAAGCAGAAACGGCAGGAAGCGTCTTCGGATGCATCTGCACAGAAAAGATTAAAGCGCCGCCCTTCCGGGCGGCGCCTTATTCACCTTATCATTTGTCATCTTCGCCGCCGTCCGGCTTTTGATCCGGATTCGGATTAGCAGGCGGCTTTGCTGCTTCACCGACATTGTCACGCGTCTGAATGCGAACCTTCACATCGCCAAGCGTATCGACAATCGGGTCCGTTTGGGTTTCCGTTGCCGTGTCCTTACCCTCGGCCTCCGTATCCCCGCCATCCAGTGTACCGGTGTCGATCAGACGTTTGATCTGCTCGAGCTCAAGCGTTTCTTTTTCAAGCAGCGTCTTAGCGATCAGATGTACCTCTTTGTTCTTCTCATTCAACAAATCTTTAGCACGCGAATAGCAGTGATTAATAATATTTTGCATTTCCTGGTCGATTTCGTACGCGATCGCATCGGAATAATTCTGCTCATGGCCGATATCCCGACCGAGGAATACCTGGCCTTGGGCACTGCCGAATTGCATCGGCCCAAGCTTGTCGCTCATGCCGTATTCCATAATCATGCTCCGCACGATGCTTGTCGCCTGCTTGAAATCACTGTAGGCACCCGTGCCGATCTCGCCAATGAACAATTCTTCGGCAACGCGGCCACCGAGCAATCCAGTCACCTTGTCAAGCAGCTCCTGCTTCGTAACAAGCATCCGGTCTTCCTTCGGAAGCATAATAACATAGCCGCCTGCTCGGCCACGCGGAATGATCGTGACCTTATGAACCATATCCGCATGCTCCAGGAAATACCCGATAATCGTATGTCCCGCTTCATGATACGCGACGATTCGCTTCTCGCGGTCGCTGATGACACGGCTCTTCTTCTCCGTACCTACAATGACGCGGTCGATCGCTTCATCCACCTCCGCCATTGCGATATCCTTCTTGTTCCTGCGCGCAGCCAGCAATGCCGCTTCATTAAGCAGGTTTTCCAGATCCGCACCGGTAAATCCGGTCGTTCGTTTCGCAATGACGTCCAGCTTGACATTCTTGTTAAGCGGCTTGTTACGGGAATGCACCTTCAGTACCGCTTCGCGGCCCTTCACATCCGGTCGGTCGACCGTAATTTGACGGTCAAATCGTCCCGGACGAAGCAGTGCCGGGTCAAGAATATCCGGGCGGTTCGTTGCAGCAACGATAATGATGCCCTCATTCGCACCGAAACCATCCATCTCGACAAGCAATTGGTTCAGCGTTTGCTCGCGCTCGTCGTGTCCGCCGCCCAGTCCTGCGCCGCGCTGACGTCCGACTGCGTCAATCTCGTCGATAAATATAATACAAGGCGCGTTTTTCTTCGCATTTTCAAACAAGTCCCTAACGCGCGATGCACCGACCCCGACAAACATCTCTACGAAATCCGAACCGGAAATGCTGAAGAACGGCACTCCCGCTTCTCCCGCTACCGCTCTTGCAAGCAGCGTCTTACCGGTACCCGGCGGTCCGTTAAGCAGAACGCCTTTCGGTATGCGGGCTCCGACTGCCGCAAATTTGCGCGGATCCTTCAGGAAGTCGACAACCTCCACAAGCTCCTGCTTCTCTTCATCTGCACCCGCCACATCCTCGAAGGTGACGCGTTTTTTCTCTTCGTTGTACAACCTTGCGCGGCTCTTGCCGAAGTTCATCACTTTCCCGCCGCCGCCCTGCGCCTGATTGATCAGGAAGAAGAACAAGATGAAAATAATCACAAATGGGATGATCGAGGTAAGGAACGTGAGCCAGAAGCTCTGACCTTCCATCTTATCAACTTCGAACGATACTCCGTTGGCTAATGCGACGTCCTGGATTTCCTTGACCGCATATTCTTCCATGTTAATCCGCGATACGAACTGATTGGACGAGGCATCGGCCGGTTTCGTCCTGAATTCGCCGGTTACATAGTAAGAAAAGCCTTCATACTTCATCGTCATCTTAGAGACGTTGTTATTCAAAACTTGCTCGCGGAACTCGTCGTATCGAAGATTGACGGTCGTATCATTCGAGTTGCTGATAAATTGTACGATCCCTACTGTCACCAAAAAGATGAGTAAATAAAATCCAGTGTTGCGGATGATCCGATTCATCCCCTACCTCCTCTCAAGGCGCTTCAAATATTTTACCATAGCATGTCTTTCCACCACAATAGAACCTCATGAGTGCGGTCATGCACGGCGAATCCCTTTGCACGCGCGTTATAAACTCCGTTTTTGCGGTGCCGCGCATGCGCTGTTTATTACTTGGTATAGACCTCAGGCTTGAGGATACCGACAAACGGCAGATTGCGGTATTTCTCCGCGTAATCCAACCCGTAGCCCACTATGAACGCATCCGGAAGCGAGAACCCGGTATAATCGGCATCCAGCTCCACATTCCGTCCGGACGGCTTATCGAACAACGTTACGATCGTAACGGACTTGGCATTGCGCCTCTCCAGCACATCAATCAGATAGCTGAGCGTCAATCCGCTGTCGATAATATCTTCGACAATCAGAACATCCCGTCCTTCGACCGTTACATCCAAATCCTTAATAATTTTGACGACACCCGATGATTTGGTTGATTGTCCGTAGCTGGAAACCGCCATAAAGTCGATTTCTAACGGAATGGAAATTTGCTTGATTAAATCAGCCATAAAAATAAACGCTCCTTTGAGAACGCAAATAACGAGCGGATTTCGCCCGTCAAAATCCCGGCTGATCGTCTCCCCCAATTCCTTGATTCTTTGCTGGATTTGCTCCGCGTCGTACAGTGTCTCCTGAATATCGTTCAGCAATGCGGGGACCTCCCATTTCAGTTCACTTATATTTATGATCCTACTAGTGCTTCCATAACTTTAAGATTGTCTTATTCATCGTCATTGATCCGTTGGACCCGAATTCGAAGCACCGCTGTTGTATCCGGATCGACCACCGCATGCACGGACCGCCGGATGCCCGGAATCCAGAGCAGCCTTCCCCGCGAATCGCACACGATCGGCACTTTATCCCGAAGCGAAGGCGGCACTTTATGGTCAATGAACATATCTTGCACTTTTTTCGTGCCGTTTAATCCAAGAACCTCCATTCGGTCCCCAGGTCTGCGGTTGCGGACAATCAGCGGCAAACTCAGGGCGGATAGCTTGAACCAGGCCTCGTCTCTGTCCTCCGGTAAACGAGTTGCATCCGTCCGCTTTATGTCGATCCGATCGAAGAGCAGCCGGATTCCCGCTTCCCCAACGTACGATTGGTCGTCCCCGGAAAGATCGAGCACATACTCGAAGTCTCCCTGTCGAACGGCTTCTTCCCCATTAGATTCGCAACGAAGCCATTTCAAGGTATCATATTCGCGGACAAAACGAATCCCGGCTCCCAAATCTGCGCTCCATGTGGTCGGTGAGGCCTCCGAGGACGCTTGCCTGACGGATTCCACCTGATCATAGGCAGCGATTTCCACATCCGGAGAGAGATAGTTTAATATTAGTTTAATCAATCTCCTTTGTAAAGCGACGTGCTGCTTCAGCAGCGCTTCCCGCGGCATCGACATGCCTTGCCGGACCTTGCTTACCAACTGCTCGAAGGATGCCAGCGCCTGACGCTCCATGAAATCGTCTTCCGCTTCTGTCAGACCGGCCAGTCGAACAAGGGATTCGGACAGCTGAGGATTGTATTTCTCCAGAAACGGGACAACATCCAGCCGTACCGCGTTGCGGAAATAATCCCGTTTGGCATTGCTGCTGTCCGTACTATAGGGCAATCCGTGCCGATGGCAATAATGAATAAGGTCTGTTTTGTTTATACGAAGCAGCGGGCGGATGAGTTCCACGTTTTTTTGTTTTCGTTTCATTTTTATGCCTGCGATTCCCGTCGGGCCCGTTCCTCGAATTAGACGCATCAGAACGGTCTCCGCCTGATCGTCGGCATGATGGCCAAGCGCAATGCGTTTCGCTCCGGCACACGCCGCCACATGCTCAAGATAGTCATACCGCAGCTTTCTTGCTGCCAATTGGGCGTTAGACCGCGATTCCTTCATATAAGCCGGTACATTAAGCTCTGTGATCTCGCATCTTATTCTCAGCTTATCGCATAGCTTCCGTACCGCATCAGCTTCCCGTGCCGACTCTTCGGGACGAAAGCCGTGATTGGCATGCGCGGCGACGAGCGTTAACTGCTGATCCTGCGAAATCCGGTGAAGCATATGCAGCAAGGCCGTCGAATCCGGTCCGCCGGACAGCGCTACCACAACCGTATCTCCCGGCTGCCATAACGCTTCTTCCGTTGCTGTGCGCGCTACCTTCTTCACCAGTTCATCCATAACTCCACCCCGTTACATTCCCGTCTTGATCCACCAGAAGATTGTCATCGCCAGCAGCAGTGCCGATGCGACGAACAGCCGGCCCATCCATCTTGACGTTCTTCCGGTTGTTCGCGGCATTGCGGACGTATGAAGTGTCCGCTGCCAAGCCGCTGCCGCCTCGCGCGCAGAAGCAAATCCGCCCTTCAATGCTTGGCCGAGCCAGCCCTCAAGCGGCTGTAAAGCCGGATTATGGCGAGCCAGCCTGAGCAGCTCGTCCGCCACCCGATTTTGCGGGAGCAGCGTACAAGTGAGCTGAGCCAGCCGCTTGCCTTCGAACAATTGAATGAACAGCACCGCGAACGAAAAGAGATCATATCCCGGATCCGCCGTACGCGAACCGGCCGACCAATAGCCGCGGTCATAGATTTCGGTAAACTGCCGTACACCCTTGCCCAGTGCGGTTACGCCCCCGTAATCGACAAGCTCTGCGCGTCCGTACTCACCGACCAAGACATTCTCGATTTTTAAATCGCCGAAGACCCACCCCGCTTCATGCAGGCTTGCCAGCTTTCCGAGCAGATGAAACCCGACAAGGGGGAACCAGTCCCTTCCTTCCTTCTCTATGTAATCGGATAATGTTAATCCCCGCACATAGCGCATTACATAGAACGGGTAGTCCTTGCCCTGGTGACGGAAATCGTCCACATCAACGAGGAAGGACTCGGCATTTTGTTTTGTCTTCATCGCAAGGGATTGCAGTACATTAACCTCGGACTGCAGATCGACGGCGTCACCGCCGACTTTAAGCGCATATAGTCCCCGGGTATGTTCAACTAAGTATACTTTACCGTTTGCCCCTTCCCCAAGCAACCGTTCGACGCGGTAGCGGCCGCCCTTCCACTTGCCCGTTATGACCATCCCCCGGGATAATCCGGGATCAAACGACGTTGTCACTCATCATCCCATCCGTTTCATCTCTATTGTTTCTACCATAATCATCTTGACGGTAAAAATCAATAACCTGCATCAGCGCCGGTCCTGTCGGCGTCGTTCCCTGCATCTGCAGTTTGGCAAACAGCGACGGAATTCCCGCTATGGCCGAGGTCCACCCTAAATCCATTGCGCAGTCGTCCCCGTAACGGGAGCCGGGAAAATGGAAGACGCTTATTTCGCTCTTTCCTTGCCTTGCTTGCAGGCTAAGCATCAGATCCTTGATCGCTTCCTCTACCGAGGGCAGCTTAGGCTTCATGCTCGCACTCGCATCAATCAAGAGCGCTACGCGCAGCTTGGCTGTCTCCCCCAGTTCATCCATCACGCGCACGACCTCCCCCCGCTTCTCCGGCGGAAGCGATTCGAGCGAAGACGAGCCGAGCACCTGTTTCAATTCTTGATGGACTACACTTTGAATCGTGTGCATGACGGTCTTCCTCGTCATCATCTGAACCGTCCTGGACAGCTCGCGCGTATTTACAAGTCTGCTTAATCCGCCGCCGGCCCGGGCAATTTCATTAATTTCCGCGGCTCCGAACTCCCCGATATCTCCCTCATCCAGCACCCCGACCACATTAACCGTAATTCCTTCCGCTTGTGCATGCGCAGCCGCAACGATCGGGCTCACGCCGACGTTCGAGCATCCGTCGGTAATCAGCAAAATCTGTTTCATTTCTATCCGCCTCCTGACATAAGGATCTTTGAGCATAACATAGGGATCTTTGAGCATGACATAGGGATCTTTGAACATGACATAGGGATCTTTGAGCGGAGCTCAAAGTCTCTCTGCCTTCTCAAAGTCTCTCTGCTTCAAGTCTCTCTCTACATAGAATCCATCGCTCTACTATCTACCATTATTCCCTTGATTCGAAGGGGATAAACCGCTAATGACGTTTCCTCATAATATCAACCGATAACGAAAAAAATCCCCGCTTCAGCACCGGGGATTGTAAATCACACTTTTAACTTGTTATTAGCCAAGCCTCCAACCCCGCAATCAAAGCGGATTTGGAGGCTCGCTCCTGTTCATATTTACTTCGCCCTTGTGCTGCTTAGCTCACCGTCCTTGGCCGTTCAATCTTGGACAGCCCCGGCCAGCGGAACGTGGCCCATTCCGGCTGATGCTTCTGCACCTTGGCGACGACGACCGTCATATCGTCAATGATTTCCCCGGCGTGGTAACGGACTACCGTCTCCAGCAGGCGGTCGGCAATTTCCTGCGGCTCCTGTGTCTCGATCTCCTGAATCACCCTTTTCATCCACATTTCTTTGTTGACCGCATGACCGGGCGCATCGTAAATTCCGTCGGTCATCATAATTAGCGTATCGCCGGGCTGAAGCTGAACAGAAATCAAATCCACATCGATATCCTGTAAAATGCCGACAGGCAAATTATTCGCCGTAACGGCAATAACTTCGTTGCCCCGTTTAATAAAGCTCGGCGTGGAGCCGATCTTCATAAAGGTCGTCTTTGCAGTGTACATATCAATCAGGGCGACGTCGACCGTAGCGAAGATTTCGTCGGACGAGCGGA
This sequence comes from Paenibacillus tarimensis, assembly GCA_041281825.1. GTDB lineage: Bacteria > Bacillota > Bacilli > Paenibacillales > Paenibacillaceae > Paenibacillus_D > Paenibacillus_D tarimensis_A. The sequence goes on from CP166298.1 coordinate 6,054,724, forward strand.
GCAGCAGCACCGAATTCACGGATTTGATCGCCAGCTTCTCATCCATTCCCGATTGCAGAAGCTGCTGCATTATAGACAGTGCGGTGCTGCTCTCTTGTCTCGCCCGCTCACCGTTGCCCATACCGTCGCTGATCGCGACCGCGAATTTGCCGTTGCTAAGCTGGGCCGTGCTGAAGCTGTCTCCGGATAACAGATCCCCCCCTTTTGCCGCACCGGCGACCCCCGTCTCCACCTCGTATTCTTTGGCTGAACTGAACAGAACGGTTGCAGGATGGTCTTTCTGCTGGATATAACGCTCCGATTTAACGGCAATATGCTCGCCCAGAATGTCGCTCAATAGCGGGGCGATGATTTTACGGCACTCATCATATCCTTGTCCGAACGTATGCGCGATCTCAATCTCGACATTCCCCTCCTCCAGGCTGATAATATCCACACTTTGAATGGACAGACCGAGCCCCTCCAACGCTTCCCTAATTTGTTCCTCCTGAAGATGCAGCTCTTGACCTTCCCTTTTAATTTCTTTCGCCAGATCCTCCATCACCTGAGATACCCCATTTAGCTGCTCAGCGACCAGCTTGCGCGAATCCTGAATTTGTTTTTTATAAAATTGATTATTTCTGAACAGCTGGTATTGTTGATGCATGACACCCAGCACCTGCTGCGGCCGGATGCAATGACTCGACCATTCTCTTGGTATTTCTTTGGCTCCCGGCTTCCTCCCATCTTCTATAGACAGCATCATATCCGTCATCACCTTATACGTCTGGTAAAATTTCCCCTCCCAGCAACCGTCTTTTTTGTGGCAGGTTGCGCACGCCCGCTCCGCAACCGCATTCATGAAATGGCCGACCTCCTCCTCCTTTCTCGCCGCTTCCGATTCCGCCTGCTGTTCCACCGCCCCGAAGCTCCGTGACAACTGGCGAAATACATCCGAGAACTGCGTTACCCGCTGCGCTGTTACGTCGCGCACACGTTTGGCGTAATCATGCTGCGACTTGAGATGTTCCATTGTGCCGGGCACGTACCTTGCGATCGTTCGGATGGCGCTTCTCGGCGTAAATAGAAAAAGTACAGCTGCCGCCACCGATTCCCATGTCGAGGTCATTACATCGGTCTGCGTCCCCACATAGATGGATAAGATCGATGTCCCCAAGATCATTCCGAATATGACGCCTGCCTTCCCTCCTTCTCGCAGCAGCCCGGCCAGCATTCCCGCAAAAGCAAGCAAGCTCATCTGCACGATTGAATTAAAATCCGCCAAACTTAAGATCAGCCCGGCCACAACTCCGACAGAGGCACCCAGCGGCGCGCCGCCTGCAAGTGCAAATAATAGCAGCAAATAACGGGACATCACGTGCTCCGCCGACAAGCCGTATACCATCCAACCCACCAGACCGGTCATAATGGAAGCAAGCATGATCATAAGACAAATAACCTCTTCATTCTTGAGTGAGGCCGACCGCTTCATCATCGTCAGCACCGGCACAGCCTGAACAAATACCAAGGTCAATACGAAGCTTAGCCCGGCCTCGACCCCGACCATCATCAGTTCATACCAGCCGAGTGTATCCGCAATGATGATACCGAACAATCTGACGAGCAGCGTTGAAACAAAGACAAGCAGCGGCGCATAGTTCAGCTCTGATCGCTCGTATGCCTCCAAACCTTTCACAAGCAGGAAGAAGACGGCCAGTTCCATTGCAATCCACGCGGGGGCCGGCGCAATTGCAAACCAACTGCCCGCAACTAACGAAATGGCTACAATACGATAGCTGTCTTTTCGCAAAAAATAGATGACCGCAAAATAAGCCACCGCAAACGGTGTCAGCGATTCAAGAATAACGGCACGGCCAAGTAAAAACCCGACCACCGTCAATAGGAAGGTCCAACGTTTGGCAGCGGCAATCTGTACCCATCTGCGAGCAGCAGCCCAGTCGAGTCCTTTCCTAACAGCCGTGTGCATAAAGCTTGTCCGCTTTACGCCGGGAAACACAACCAGATTTTGCTTATCCGTCATTTAGGCACCACCATTCCGTTTTATAGTGTGCCTCTTATTATAGGAGCTTGTCCGTATGAAGTTTGTCAGAACCCGCTGCCTCCGCAAAAGTTTTTTCCGACAAAAAAAAGGGGGGGGCAGGCGCTTGTCGTATCCCTTCAAATCCAACCCGGGCTTGCTTTTGCGCGGTCATTCCTTTTCCACTTTCTTGCAACTGTTCTACAAAAACCGTCTTCCTTGCTATGGGGTACCAAGTCCGAACCTGTCGCAGCAACAGGATAGAGCGGGGAAAAATTTTACGGCCGGTCCCTAATCTGTACGATAACGCAAAAAAAGCAGAACCTCGCGGTCCCGCTTGCATATTCTTATCGTATTATATTCGTTTAGCTCCTCGGCCTCCACGTTTGGAATCCGTGTTTTTCTTCAGAGAAGAAATGCGTTCTTCGCTATCTTTCAGGAAGCGCGACATTTTATCCTCGAATGAAGGTTTGCCGAACGACGGTTTGCCCTGACCCGATTTAAATGGACGTCCTCCGCGATCACTACCTCCTCGTGGAAAACGATCCCCACCGCCTCCACCGCTAACACGCTCGCGCGGCGGCGGCTGATGTCCCTCTGGACGGTCAATCGCCTGTTTAATGGAAAGTCCGATCTTCCCGTCTTTGTCCACGTTGATCACTTTCACTTTGACGATATCGTCAATCTTGAGATGATCTTTCACGTCCTTGACGTAGTTATCGGCAATTTCCGAAATGTGTACGAGCCCTGTGACACCTCCCGACAAATCGACGAATGCTCCGAAATGCGTAATGCCTGTCACTTTGCCCTCTAGTTTGGCTCCCACTTCAATTGCCATAGAATAAAATGTTCCTCCCTAAGATTTTTGCGAAGCTTAATGGCTTCGAAAAGCACATGCTTATATAAAATAAGAAAAGCTGTCTTTACCGTGATTATAACCGAATCCCGGAAGGAAGGTCAACAGACGTTCACCCGATCTTAATCTTCTTTCGGACGCGCGATCTGAATCGGTTTCTCGCCCGGCAAACTCATATTATACTCCTTGCGGGCAATCTCTTTAATATACTCAGGATCGTTCAGCAGTTCAATCTTCTGGTTTAACCCGTCAGCCTCTTCTGCGGCAGCCTGAAGCTTCTGTTCGGCAGCCAGCAAACGCTGCTCTGCCTCGGATTGGCGGTCGGTCTGCATAATCATGGTGTATAGGGCCCATCCCATAAACAAGGAGACGAAAACAAGCCAGATCTTTAGCCGGCGCTTCGACCCTTCATATGAAGTTGAATTCGCCGATGCCGATGTCTTCATCATAACCCGACTCCCTCCCAATCCCTAAAACAGTTTCTTCCACAGTCCGGTTAACCCGTCCCATACCCGCCTGATCCGTTCACTCACCCGCAAGCGTGTCCAATGCGGCCCGAGGAATCGCCGGACAAGCCCGGTTAACGGCCTTGCAGCCCATCCTAAAAGAAGATAAAACGGACGTAGCAATTGTATCACAATTTTGAATAGGAAAATAGTGAAAACCACAAAAAATCCTAAAATGATCCGAACGAAACGATACAGCAGCACAATCGGCTTCAGCACAAGCCAATCGAAGCACCGGATAAGTAACCGGACGATCTTCTGAATCGTCTCTATTAACCATACCACAATTGCAATCACCGTAGAACTGAACAACCAAAAATAGCACCCGATACCCAGCAGCAGTCCTAAAAACACGTACACGCGAACCTCGCCTTCGTTGCTCGCCGACAAAACGCGAAAGACGATGATCGTTGCCGCAAGCCAGTACAGCATATCCAGAACCGGAATCCATAATCGTCCGATCCGCAGACGGTTCGACAAGACACGGTATCCGTCGAACGCGACACCCATGCCGATTCCGGAGAGCAGCATCATCGCCAGCGTCCAGAACTGTACATCCAAGCTCACTTGAACAGCTTCCCGAACAGCCCTTTGGATGGTTTCGCGGTCTGGCCGTCCAAATAGGCGAGTGAATGGACGAGACCTTCTATCGCGACAAGTCCCTGCTCCAGGCTGAGATGTTTAATGTGCAGGTTCTGGCCTTTAATTGCAAGAAAACCGCATTCGGTCTCAAGCAGAAATTCCTCGTTGTCAAAGCTCTCCACATTGCTGACACCTGAAATCTCAAGGAGCTTTCGATTAAGCATTTTCACTTCCTGGCGTTTCGTTTTCGACTGATCCAACATGGCTTGGCCCCTCCTTTTCATCATTAACCTATGATAGAGGGACAAGATTTAGAACATCACCGGTAAAAGGAAAAAGCCGTTCCTTGAAGGAACGGCTTACCAGCCGGGCTGTCCGCCCGGCGTATTGGATTCTTCTTTCAACAAAGTATACAACTCGCCGGCCGCTTCCTTGCGCGTTGCTTCCGCGGTTCGCTCAACACGAACCGTAACCGTCTTTTGCCCGAATTGGATTTGGAGCTCGTCGCCGGCTTTGACGGTGCTGCTCGGTTTAGCCTCGCGGCCATTGATCCAGACCCGGCCTTGCTCGGACACGTCTTTGGCGACTGTACGCCGCTTGATCAATCTCGATACTTTGAGAAATTTATCCAGCCGCATCAATTACTTTACGGCATCCTTTAATTTGTTGCCCGCTTTGAAAGCAGGAACTTTGGACTCCGGAATTTCGATCGTTTTGCCGGTTTGCGGGTTGCGGCCGATGCGGCCGTTGCGCTTGCGGGTTTCGAAGGTGCCGAAACCGATCAGTTGAACTTTGTCTCCGCTGGACAGCGCTTCTGTCACTTCGCCGAGGAATCCGTTCAATACGGCCTCTACATCACGTTTAGTCAGTCCGCTTTTTGTGGCGATGCTGTTGATCAAATCTGTTTTGTTCATGTTTATAGCCTCCTATAATTAAAATTCATTGTTGACGGCGACGGTCGCCATCCGCATTCGGGAATGATGATGACCTGAGGAATACTATTCTGCCCGATGCTGGAAAAATCCTGCCGCGGCAACAACTTTTTTTTGCGAATACTTGGCTTTTTTCTCGAAAAATAGCGAAAAAACGATCTTTTTCGTGTTTAATAGCCCGATTCCTTACAATACGGACTTATCACAACGTCTTTATAGCCGTTTAGCCGCCTCCCACCAAGCATCCATTTCTGTTAAATCAGTCTGGTCAAAATTTTTGCCTCTTATACGGAGCTGCTCCTCAATATACGAAAATCTTTTCATAAACTTGCGATTTGTCCTAGAAAGCGCCTCTTCCGGATCGGCGTCTATGAATCTTGCAAGGTTTACGGCGGCAAACAAAAGGTCGCCCAGCTCCGAAGCCTGTTCATCCCGGCTCCTGGACGCAACCGCTTCCCGCAGCTCGGCAAGCTCTTCTTCCGTCTTCGCGAATACCGCATCGATCCGGTTCCAATCAAATCCGACCTTCGCCGCCTTCTTCTGCATTTTGTATGCCTTCATCAGCGCCGGAAGATCGGGCGGTATTCCGTCAAGCACCGACTTTTTCTCGGGATCGATCCCTTTCTTCCGCTTTTCCTCGGCCTTCATCGCTTCCCAATTGCGGAGCGCCTCCTCCGCATCGTCCGCCCCGGTCTCGCCAAACACATGCGGATGGCGGAACAGCAGCTTTTCGTTCAGTGTTTCGATGACATCATAGACCGAGAAGCTGCCCAGTTCTTCTTCCATTTGACTGTGAAGCATCACCTGCAGAATAACATCACCGAATTCTTCCCGCATGCCTTCCGGATCGTCGTTATCGATCGCTTCGATCGCCTCATAGGTTTCTTCAATGAAATTTTTGCGGATCGACTGATGGGTCTGTTCTCTGTCCCATGGGCAGCCCTCCGGACTGCGCAGGATGCGGACTATCTCGTGCAGTCTGTCAAAGGAACGGACCTGCAGCGCCGAATCATCGGATCGGGGGATCCAGACAAGCGACAGATTTCCGTAGCCCTGAATCCGGTCCAGCTCAAACAGCGGCACGGTTTCAATCCGCTCTTCGCCGCTGACGCCCAGCGCATGGCCGACGACGACCGTATAATCGTCCGGATACCTCTCCATAAGCGTCAGCTTGACCTCCGAAGCGGTGAACTCGTCATAGACCTGCCCGATCACGGTATGCAGCTGCGGCTGCAGCCAACCCGGTTTGATTTCACCCGCGTCCAGCAATTGAAAGCCTTCAATCGGATCGAAGCCAAGACGCACGAAGGCTTGATCGAGAAAGCTCTCGCCGCCGGCGATCTCGATGGCGATACCGCGCTGCGGACAGCGCTCCCGCAGCAGCTGAACGGTACGTTCCGCCACCATCGGATGGCCGGGTACCGCGTACAGTATGCCTGACTCAGCCGATTCCGCCGATTCGGCCGTTGCGTTCGCTTGTTCCTCCGCCTCCCGCATTAACGTCTCGGCAATCGCTTCGTATACGTCGGGAAACGAGTCCGACTGCTCATATACACTGTCAAATGAAGTATAGCGCCACTCCTGATCCCGAAACATATTCATCATCGGGTGCTTGTCTGTGCGCACATATCGCTTGTCCATTTGCTGCAGCTTGCGCCATACGCCCAGCGTCAGCTGATCGGCATCGCCGGAACCAAGTCCGACGACCGTAATTGATGGTTTCATAACGTCTGCCTCCTAACATAGGGATCTCTGAGCATTACATAGGGATATTTGGGCGAGCTCAATGTCTCTCAGCTTATTCGAATCCCTTTTTGCTTGTATGTAGCTGATTTAGATTATCCTCATCCGATACACTTTCCTCGCTATTCGCCCGGCGGCAGCAGCCGCCACCGCCGGAGCCGGCCGGCAAGCGAAGCGCCGCCCGGGAACGCGCGCAATTCGCGCGCGCTGATGCCGCCGCAGCGCAGCAGCACGGCGGCGAAGACGACGGCGCCGACGGCTGTGCCCGTCAGCGCCAGCAGCGCCGCAGCCGCCCGCGGCGGCAGCGGCGCCATACCGAGCAGCGCTGCAACGCCGCGCTCGGCCAGCATCAGCGCCGCGGCCATGCACGCGAGCGCAAGCCCGGTGCCCGCCGCGTAGCGCTTGGCGGGCAGGCGCGCGCCTGCGGCGCGCCGGACGGCCGCTGCGCCCAGCAGAGCGGCCGCCGTGAACGCGGCGATGCCGGCATACGCCGCGCCGGCAATGCCGAACACCGGCACGAGCGCGGCGTTCAGCCCCGCCTTCAGCAGCGCTGCGAACAGCATCAGCGCAAGCGGCAGGCGCACGGCTCCCAGTCCGGGGAGCAGCGCCGCCGTAACGGCGTTTATCGTGCCTGCCGCCGCTGTGCAGCCAATCAGCGCAAAGGTCAGCGTATGCTGGTTGTCCGTATACAGCATCACATTGATCGGTTCGGCCAGCAGCGCAAGTCCGGCGCTGGCTGCGACACCGATCCACCAGGCGAACCGGAGCGCCAGCTCCGCCTGCTGTGCCTGCCTTATATCGTCACCCTTCGCACGGGCTGCCGCAAGTGCAGGCACAATTGCCGCGGCCGCTGCACCGGCGACCATGACGACCAGCTGCACCAAAGGCTGTCCCCGGCTGTATAATCCGAACATGGTCATAATTTCCGTCTTCTCGATGCCGCTGGCTTGCAGCAGCCGGGGGACGGTGACGGCATCGACCATTCCGACGATTGGCACCGCCGCTGAACCGGCCGCGACCGGGATCGCCAGCTTCGCCAACCTTCGCATCAATTTCGGAAATGTCTCCTGCACCTGAACGCCCTTCCCCGGATCATCCCGGGTCTTTCGGCCGTTGGTCCTCAGCCAGTACACCGTCATAACGGCAAGGCCTGCAGCCCCGCCCGCAGCCGAGCCCGCCATTGCGCCCGCCGCCATTGCACTCTCGTTCCATCCGGCCGACAATCCGATGAACAGAAGTGCCAGCATCGCCCCGACACGCACCGTCTGCTCGGCGATTTGCGACCCTGCCGTCGGCCCCATCCGCTGCAGTCCTTGAAAGTAACCGCGCAGCGCAGCCGTTACCGGTACAAACCAAAGCGACAACGCCGCCATCCGAATCGCGGATGCCGTATCGGGATCGCCGATCCATCCGGCTGCTTTCCCGGCACCGCTCCACATCACGGCAAAGGTTATGGCGCCGGACAACCCAAGCAGCAGCGTACCCGCCTGCAGCACGCGCCTGAGCGCGGCCCGGTCGCCCGCTTCGGCATATTTCGACACTAGCAGGGACACTGCGACAGGAAATCCGGCCGTAGCTACAAATAGCAACAGTTGATAAAAAGGATAAACCGCGTTGTAAATCCCGAACACTCTGTCGCCGGCCAGGTTCTGCAGGGGAATTTTCTGCATCGTGCCGATTACTTTGCTAAGCAGCGCCGCCGCTCCAAGCAGCATCGCTCCCCGCAGCCAGACCGATTCCCTTTCCGTTGGATCCCCCATCTGCAATAACTGCACCTTCCCATACCATTATCATTCTCCCATTATACTGCAAAAAACATGCGGCCGGCTTGCGAAAGTTTCCACTGCGATCAGAAGCTTAGCATACAGCAAATCAAAGTTGTCAATCAGACGCTCAAATCATCTTTATATGGTTATGGGACAGGCTTACTATTACTAGTAGACTGTTCTTAAATATCGATTTTATGTCACGTCCGGGCGGGGGGAATAGGAACCTTAACAGCTAACGGACATAAAGGCCGTTTAAACGGTCCTTTTCCGACTTTTGAAGTTCTAACGGACATAGGTGCCGTTTAAGGGTCGGATAGACGCGTTTGGACGCCGTTTGCAATGTTTTAAGCGGCTCGAGTGACCGTTACAGGCGTAGAAACGTCTATTTTTCCTTTTAAAGGTCAGTTCTGTCCGTTACACCACACTCCTGTCAGGGCCAGGGTTTCCCTTGTAGCTAGTCAGGCATCTTCTGGTTATTCAGCGACCATCATGATGGCAATATTTATGGATCGATCTACTAGCCACAACTAATTTTATAAATAGCGCAAATATTTTTTCATTGTCAGTTCCCCTCGTATTTGGAACATTGATTTTCTCCAGATAGTAGGCTATTAAACAAGTAATTCATAAGATAAGCATCAGTACTCGAACTATGTAACGCAATTATATAAATTCTTTTCATTTGTTTGCGCCAACTAATTTCCTGAATTAGACCTATGCTTTACACCACTTCTACCATAAGTTTTACTTGCCTCACGAAAACAGTAAATATATCCCACTTATAATACAACTATATACCCATCAAATGTAAATAAAATATTCAACTCGGACTACATTTTATTGCATAATGTAACAATCAGATATAAATTAAAATTGTTGGGAATCTTTGTTGAAGGTAAGGAAATTTGCTAAAAAACAACTTAAAATCATCCGTTGTTCATATTTCGATGCATTTACTGACTAGAGTGTTTTTATCAATAAAATCGTCCTATTTTTTTACGATTCCCGTTATTTTGACTCAACTTATGGTCTATTCTGTCTTTTACATTCTTTTCGGTTATTATTTTATGGAAGGGGAGAAATCAAAGGAGTACGTTCATTTTCCTTTATCTATTTAGCAGGATTATTTATATGGGTATTTTGTCTTATATCGTCAGCCGCAAAGGAACCCTGCCGGGGATTCTTCTGTTTGCCGGACGAAATTGTATGGATATGGTATGTTCTGTATAACAACTTTTCGTACATACTTGTTTTTTTGCCGAACGGTATCGAAAATCGGTACCTGCCCTATCTCGCATTCATTATGAATTTCATTCCATCCGCACTTATGTATGTTGGTGTAAAATTAAGACACTATTCCGTTAATTAAATAAGCTTCCGCATGAGTAAGTTTCCCTCTTTCTGCGGAAGCTGCTTGATTTTCCTTTTTATTGTTCCATTTGCTTTGCCAGGAAGCCGGCGGCGGTCTCCGACATTTTCGTTTCCATCTGAGACATTTTCACATTTTCTTCCTTGCTGACCAGTACAACGGTTCCGATCGGATCGCCGCCGGCGATGATCGGCGCTACGACAACGGAGCTGTACGTGTCGCTGACATCTTTCACAATTTCAAAAGAACCGCCGTTAAATTCCGTGACCGTCTTGCGGTTTTCCATGCAATTTTCCAGCAATGATCCGATTTGTTTCTCCAGAAATTCCTTCTTCGATGCTCCGGCTAGCGCAATAATTGTATCCCGGTCCGAAATCATCGTAATATGGTTCGTGCTTTCAAACAGAGATTCGGCATATTCCTTGGCGAAATCGCCGAGCTCACCGATCGGGGAATATTTCTTCAGAATGACCTCCCCGTCCCGGTCCACAAAAATTTCAAGCGGATCGCCTTCACGGATACGCAGCGTGCGGCGGATTTCCTTTGGAATCACCACCCGGCCGAGATCATCGATACGACGAACAATTCCAGTTGCTTTCATTTTCTTGTTGCCCCACTTTCCTTGAAGATTTTGAATCGACTGGATATTACGGCCCTTCTATGTTTGATACGGTAACACTTCGTTCAATTGTACGTATCGAACGGCTTTCAGCAGGCTGTTAACGTATCAGTACTCACCTCAGGCTCTAGACGCAGCTTTCCGCCGCCGCCCCATGGCAATATTGGTTATTCGAATCTGACCATAGTATTCATCCCCTCCCATTTTCTTATACATCCGCTTCGTACCGCTCATTATCACTGTAAGTTGCCGTAAGCGCCTCTTTCTCCCTGTATTTTCACTCATATACACGATTTGAAGGATCATGTCTCCATCAGTTTCCAGAAGGTATGTCCGATGATGACGTGTGATGTCTGACTGAACCTCAACCACCATTTAAGCTTCCCTATTTCCCCGGAAATAACAAGTAATACAATGCCGGCTATCTGTTACTTGCTCATAACAATAAAAAAAACACCCTGACTTATTCCCTTTTTGGGGCAGGATGTTTGTTTTTCCGTTAAACCGTTAAATATTTTCGAATGATTTCATCGCTTAATGACGACAATTCGCCTTCCCATGCGATTGCGCCTTTCTCCAGAATATAAAAGTAATCGCCCACGCTCTTCACGAAATCCAAGCTCTGCTCGACAAGCAGGATCGAGGTTTTGCCATCCGCCTTTATCGAACGGATCACATCCCGGATATCGTCGACGATGGAAGGCTGGATCCCTTCGCACGGCTCATCGAGCAGCAGCAGATCCGGCTTTGAAGCCAGCGCCCGCGCGAACGCAAGCTGTTGCTGCTGGCCGCCGCTAAGATCGCCGCCCTTGCGTTCATACATCGTCGGTATAACGGGAAATTTCGCGACAGCTTCTTCAGGTATAACGCGTGTTTTGATCTTGGATGCCTCCAGACCAAGCAGCACATTCTCGAATACGGTCAGCTGCGGGAATATCTCCCGCCCTTGCGGCACGTAGCCGATTCCGCTCTTCGCTCTTTTACCCGGCGCCGCCTTCGTCAAGTTTGCGCCGTTATACGATACGGTGCCGTTACGCGCCTTAATCAGTCCCATAATGCTTTTCATTAGCGTTGTCTTCCCGACACCGTTGCGCCCGAGCAAACAGACGACTTGCCCGGGCTGAACCTTGATCGTTACATTTCTTAAAATGACGCTTTCACCATACCCGGCTTCAAGCTGTTGAATGGTTAACATCTGCATCCCGCCTTTTTCCAAGGTACACTTCGGCTACCCGGTCGTCGCTTTGTACTTCATCCATTGTCCCTTCCTTGAGCAGCTTGCCTTCGTGCATAACGGTCACCTTGCTTGCAAAATTGCGCACAAATTCCATATCATGCTCAACAACGACAATCGACCGGCTCCGCGCTATATCATTCAGCAGCTCTCCCGTCTTGTCGGTCTCTTTATCCGTCATGCCGGCCACCGGCTCGTCAAGCAGCAGCACTTCCGGCTCCTGCATCAGCATCATGCCGATTTCAAGCCATTGCTTCTCGCCATGCGAAAGTCCACCTGCGCGCCAGTCCGATTTTGTCTCCAGCCCGATCATCGCCAGCTGAGCCCCGACACGATCCTTTTCTTCCGAAGTCAGCTTCGCCCGCAGCGTTGCGAATACGCCGCGGTTTTGCCGCATCGCAATTTCCAGATTTTCAAATACCGTCAGCGTAGGGAAGATCGAAGGAGCCTGAAACTTCCGGCCGATGCCCAGCTCGGCGATTTGATGCTCTTTGCGCCGGGTAATGTCCACAGCACCCTGAAAAATCACTTTACCCGCAGACGGCTTTACCTTACCGCATATGACATCGAGAATCGTCGTCTTCCCCGCTCCGTTCGGACCGATCAGAAAACGAAGCTCCCCCTTCTCGAGCTCCAGATTCATCCCTTGAACCGCCTTGAACCCGTCAAATTCCACCGTGACGGCTTCACACTGCAGAATGACTGACTTATTCATGCTCTTTTCCCCTCCTTACTTAGGGATCTTTGAGCGGAGCTCAAAGTCTCTCTTCTTCTAGGCATTTTCAGCTTGTCAAACAAACCTACAGCACCTTTCGGCAGAAATACCACGACAATGACAAACAATCCGCCGAGGAAGAACAGCCATGCATCCGGATACGAGGCACTGAACTCACTTTTGGCATAATTAAGCAGGATCGCGCCAAGTGCCGCACCGATCAGTGTGCCCCGTCCGCCGATCGCCACCCACAGCACCATCTCAATCGAAGGGACAATCGCCATCATGGAAGGCGAGATAATACCGACGTGAAGCACGAACAGCATGCCCGCAAGTCCGGCAAGCCCGGCCGATATGCTGAACACGACCATCTGATAAACCGCCGGATTGTAACCGATAAAGCGGGCGCGGTTTTCACCGTCGCGGATAGCGCGAAGCACTTTGCCGAATCGGCTTTTCACGATATAACGACACAGAAGGAAAGTGCCAAGCAGCGCGATAACCGTTATAAAATAAAGCATTTTCTTCGTATCCGGCGAACTGAGCGAAACACCGAAAATTTTCGAAAAGCTCGTCAATCCGTTCGTTCCGCCCGTGTACGCCTGCTGCCCGATAAACAGCGTCACGGTAATAATGACGAGCGCCTGCGTCAGAATCGTAAAGTAAACGCCCCGAATCCGGTTGCGGAAAGTAAAAAACCCGAGAAATAATGCAAGCAGGGCAGGGATCAGAATGCCCATGGCGACTGCAAAGCCGAAATTGCCGAACGGCTTCCAGAACCAAGGCAGCTCAGTCAGCCCGCTCCAGCCCATAAAGTCCGGCAGCCTGTCACCGCTTGCTTCCAATTTCAAATACATCCCCATAGCATAAGCGCCAAGGCCGAAAAATACCCCGTGTCCCAGACTCAATATTCCGGTGTAACCCCAGATCAGATCCAGTCCAAGCGCCACAATGGCAAAAGCAAGAAACTTGGCGAGCAGATTTAAGCGGAAATCGCTCATGTAGAGCGGCGCACTGAACAATACGGCCGCTGCGACAGCGTAGCCGATCAATATATAAATGCGCTGGCGCGACAGAGTTTGCAATTGCACGTTTGACCACCTCTCATTCTTTTTGCGTACAACCTATTATGCTGTCAGTCCAGTGACCGCGTCTTCATTGCGACCAAACCTTTCGGCTTCCATTGCAGGAATGCGACGATACAGAGAAACACGAGCACTTTGCCGAGGGAAGCCGTCGTCCAGTATTCGAACAGCGTATTTGCAAGACCAATTCCTAACGCCCCGAAAATCGTGCCGACAAGCTTGCCGACGCCGCCCATTACAACGACCATAAACGCATCCACGATGTAATACGTACCGAGCGCGGGTCCGATCGGCCCCATCAACGTAAGGGCACACCCGGCAATGCCGGCAATACCCGAACCGATCGCGAACGTCGTCGCATCGACGCGGCGGGTAGAAATACCAAGGCATGCCGCCATCTCCCGATTTTGCATGACCGCCCGCATCCGGCGTCCTGCGTGGCTGCGGTAGATGTAGAGGAACATTGCAAATAATGTAACGACAACAAGACCGATGATAAACAACCTTTTATATGGAAAGACAATTCCTTCCGCGATTCTCCAGCCTCCGTCCAGCCAGGTCGGACTCTTAACCGCAACGTTCGGTGCGCCGAATATCGTTCGCGCCAGCTGCTGCAGCACAAGCGCCACACCCCATGTTGCGAGCAGGCTGTCGAGGGGCCTTCCGTACAAGAAACGGATGAGCGTCGACTCCAGGATCAGACCGAACAGAAAGGCAATCAGAAAGCTGACCGGTATCGCTAACACGAAGTACCAATTAAACATGGAGGAAGGAAGGTATGCGTTAAATAAATTTTGCGTTAAATAAGTCGAGTAGGCGCCGATCATAATCAATTCGCCGTGTGCCATATTGATGACATTCATCAGTCCGAACGTAATCGCAAGACCTAAAGCGATGAGCAGCAAAATCGAGCTGACGCTGAGCCCGTTAAATAGCTGACCAATGATGACCTCCATCATATCACCCCGTTCTATACTTTGTTATCTGGATTTAAAATAGAGAGGGAAGCGTCCGGCAGCATCCGAACACTTCCCTCGCTCCTGGTATACAATAGAGTGCCGCTTGCCGGATCGTTATTTGCTTGCGCTTAAGCTCGCTGCCCAATCGTAACTCTCCAGATACGGATCCGGTTTGACCGGTCCGTCGGTAGCCCACAACTCTTTGAACTGTCCGTCCGCTTGCACTTCTCCGATCCGGACGGTTTTATAAATATGCTGATTGTCGCCGTCGACCGTAACTTTGCCTTCGGGCGCGTCAAATTCAATGCCTTTCGCCGCTTCTTTTACTGCATCCACATCCGTGGTACCGGCTTTCTCGACTGCCGCAGCCCACAGGTACACGGCAATGTATCCCGCTTCGATCGGATCGGCCGTTACGCGGTCGCTGCCGTAAGCTTTTTTGTAATTTTCAACGAACGCTTTGTTCTGTTCCGTATCCGTCGTTTGATAATAGTTCCATGCCGCCAAGTGCCCTTCCAGCACATCTACGCCGATGCCGCGGATTTCCTCTTCCGCAACGGATACGGAAAGGGTCGTCATATCGTCGGCGCTGATGCCAGCATCCTTTAATTGCTTGAAGAAGGCAACGTTGCTGTCGCCGTTTAGCGTATTGAAGATGACTTCCGGTTTTGCATCTTTAATCTTCGCGATAATCGTGCTGTAATCGGTATGGCCCAGCGGCGTATATTCTTCGCCCACCAGTTCTCCGCCTTCCGCCTTCAGCTGTTCTTTGATGATTTGGTTGGCCGTACGCGGGAACACGTAGTCCGAGCCAAGCAAGTAGAATTTTTTGCCGCGGTTTTCAAGAAGCCAGGTTACCGCAGGTACAATCTGTTGATTCGTTGTCGCCCCTGTATAGAAAATGTTAGGTGAAGCTTCAAGCCCTTCATATTGTACCGGATACCAGAGCAAGCCGTTCAGTTCTTCGAAGACCGGGAGCATCGCTTTACGGCTTGCGGATGTCCATCCTCCGAATACAGTCGCGACTTTATCTTCCGAAATAAGCTTGCGCGCCTTCTCTGCGAAGGTCGGCCAATCCGATGCGCCATCTTCGACCACCGGCACCAGCTTCTTGCCGAGTACGCCGCCTGCCGCATTGATCTCTTCGATTGCCATCATTTCCGCATCCTTAACGGAAACTTCGCTGATCGCCATTGTGCCGCTGAGGGAATGTAGAATACCGACTTTAATTTCTCCGCTGTCCGATGTCGTTGCCTGGTCCGTTCCTTTGTTGTTTGCCGGTGCAGGCTCATTACCGCCGGATCCGCCATTGCCTCCGCAACCCGCGAGCACCATGCTCATTGCTAAGACAACCAATGCTGTAGTGTAAAACCACTTTCTCATTTCTCTCCACTCCCCTTATTATCTGCGCTTTCTCAAATTCCGTACAATCTAACTTTCAGAATGCGGAATTGTTCGTGTATTCATTATAGTGCGGCATTAACCCTTATGTCAATATATATGACATGTTTTTTTCTTATTATAGATGCGAAGGATAACACACCCATCTCAACTCGACATTGGTTATCAAATATTAACATTCTATGTTATGTATCATTCTAGGGATCTGAAACTAAAATTAATATCGCATTTTATGTTGCTTTTAATGACATTATTAACAACTTAAGTATAACAGCTTCCGGACAAGCACATAATCGGCCCCCAAGGTTTGAATAAACCTCATTTATTTCCATAATTGCCCTGACATATTTACAAACAGCTATTTCCAGCTAACAAGCGTAAACGGCTTCGCCATCCTCAGGCGGTTAAGCTTCGTTTCGCGGAGAGCTATAAGTTTGAATAGGGGGTAAACGTATACTTTGAACAAAAAAAAGGATGTTCCTCCATTAAGGGAAGGAAACATCCTAATTTTTCCGGTCGATCAGCCGAGATCCATATCGTTTGTCGATCTGAACGACTACCGATCAGAATCATGAGATTTCTTTTGCGACTGAAAGCCGCTGCTCAGTCTAAAGCCTGCTGAAAAGCAACCACTTGCTAAACCGCCTCAAGGTGCGATTGAAACTCAGAAATATCTAGGTTGTTCGAAATAGCGGAAAGGACAAATTACCGCTATTTATTTACGCCTTTATAAGGATACTGCTGAGCCGACCGCCTGAAAGATAGGTTTGACCTGGTACATGGAACCTAAATGATTTATTTCTTGTCGCTGTCTTGAGCTGTATCGCTATTTGTAGCATTTTCGCCGTTACCTGACGTTTGGTCATTCGTCGCGGCATCGTCTTGCCCTTCCCCGGCCGGCGGGGCTTCTTCCGTTTCTTCCTGCGGCAGATTAATTTTCTCAATCAGACCCGGCAGTTCCTTCTCCATAAATTCATTCAGAACCGCGCCGGCAGCCGCTTGACGCGGCGTTACGTCGCTCTTTTCCCGTTTCTCGACTTTCATGACATGGTAGCCGTATTCCGTTTCAACCGGTTCGCCGACCTCCCCGATCGGCTGGTTTAACGAAGCTTCCTTGAATGCTTCAACCCATCCGCTGGCCGCTTGATTTTCATATAATCCGCCATTGTCCTTGGAACCCGGATCCTCGGAATATTCCTTCGCCAGCTCCGTCCAATCTCCGCCTGCATCAAGCTTGTCCTTCACTTCTTTGGCACGGGCAAGCGCATCTTCCTTCGAACGCTTTTCTTCCCCGGTGCTCGAGTCGGTTGTAGCGATCAGAATGTGACGGACGCTGACAATCGTATGGCTTGCCGGATCTTTATCGTATTCCGCTTGCGCCGCTTCGTCCGTAACTTTCGATTCCGCATCCTTCATCACGGTAATGACCAGGTGGTAGAACGCCTTCGCATCAGCTACGGTCAGGCCGGCTTCTTCCATTTTCGCTTTTGTCGCCTCATCACTGTCTACAGCCGTTTGCAGCTGCTGCTCGAAGGTATCCGCATCGGCTTGCGTTTCTTTCTTCACATCATCGGAAACGCGATCGAACATAATTTTATAACCGATATACTCCTTGAGAAATTGCTCCTTATACTGGGGAATGCTTAAAACCATCTCATACTGCGGATTCATGACGGCAAAGAAGGTCGAGTATTTATTAAACTCCTCTTCCTTGACCTCCCCGTCCTTGTAGGTTGCGACGACCGCGCCGCTTGCTTCATCTTGGGCGGCGCCTCCGGTGCCGTTCTCCTGCTCGTTCTTCTTGCCGCAGCCGGCCGCTATCGTCACGACAAGAATTGCCGCTACAATCAGCAGCAAGCTTCGACGCCATGACGATACGCGTTTATTGTGCAACATCCTGTAGTTCCCCTTTCGATTTAATCGCTTCCTTACATTGTATCAGAAAACGCTCCATTAAAGCTAATTTGTCCTCGTCAGCCAATCCCTGCCCGCGAAGCTGGACAACCAGGTTCGGTTCTTGGGCGCCCGCAACCCGTTTAAAACGGTTTTCGAAGTGCAGGCACAATAGGTCGATCTTCCGTTTATCCACCCGCTCGCTGCCTTGCTGCGTAAAGCGGATCGTTAAATCTTCCCCGCGCTGGCCGATCTGTTCGATGCCGTATTCTTTGCCGTATACTTTAAGCCGGGCCACGGTTAACAGATTGTTCACGGCAACAGGCAGATCTCCGAACCGGTCAACCAGTTCCTCTCGCAAGTCCTCACTTTCCTCTTTCGTCCGGATTACCGCAACTTTCTTGTAAATCTCAATTTTTTGTATGCTGTCATAAATATAATCCGACGGCAAGTACGCATCCATGCTCAGGTCGATTTGCGTCTGAGTCTCGGGTTCCTTTTCCGTCGATACGCCGTACATTTCCGCCTTGCGTTTCGCAATCTCGTCCGCCAGCATTTGCGAATAGAGGTCAAAGCCGACGGAAGCGATAAAGCCGTGCTGCTCGGCGCCAAGCAAATTGCCGGCACCGCGGATGGACAGATCGCGCATCGCGATTTTGAAGCCGGAGCCAAGCTCGGTGAATTCCTTGATCGACTGCAGCCGTTTCTCCGCCACCTCGGTCAGCACTTTATCCCGTTGGTACGTAAAATAAGCATAAGCGATCCGGTTCGACCGGCCAACCCTGCCGCGCAGCTGGTATAACTGGGACAAGCCCATCTTATCGGCATCATGCACGATAAGCGTATTTACATTCGGTATATCTACTCCGGTCTCGATGATGCTTGTGCTGACGAGCACATCCGACTCCCCGTCCAGGAAGTCGAGTATCGTCTTCTCCAGCTCCTGCTCCGACATTTGCCCGTGGCCTACCGCGACTCTCGCTTCCGGCACAAGCGCGTTAATTTGCTCCGCCATCTGATAGATGCCTTGGACCCGGTTATATAAATAATAAACTTGTCCGCCCCGTGCCAGTTCGCGCTCAATCGACTCCCGGACCAGCGCCGGATTATATTCGACAACATAGGTTTGCACCGGGAACCGGTTCTCCGGCGGCGTTTCGATTACCGACAAGTCGCGTACGCCGAGCATCGACATATGCAGTGTGCGCGGAATCGGAGTCGCCGTTAATGTCAGCACATCGACATTTATTTTTAGCTTTTTCAGCTTTTCCTTATGGGAGACGCCAAACCGCTGTTCCTCATCGACGATCAGCAGTCCGAGATCCTTGAAGATCACATCCTGGGACAACAGACGGTGCGTACCGATCACGATGTCCACCGTTCCGGCTTTTAACCCCTTCATCGTCTCATTCTGCTCCTTGCGAGAACGAAACCGGCTGAGCACCTGAATGTTGAACGGATGGCCCGAGAATCGCTCGCGGAACGTCTCGTAATGCTGCTGGGCCAGGATCGTCGTCGGAACGAGGACTGCGACCTGCTTTCCTTCAATCGCCGCCTTAAACGCCGCCCGGATCGCCACCTCGGTTTTTCCGTAACCGACGTCCCCGCACAGCAGGCGATCCATCGGACGCGGCATTTCCATATCTTTTTTTATTTCCTCGATAGCGCGAAGCTGGTCGCGCGTTTCGTCATAAGGAAACATCGCTTCGAATTCCTGCTGGTACGGGGTGTCTCTGCCGAAGCCGTATCCCGGCTGCGCCTGCCGATCCGCATACAGCTTAATCAGATCGTCGGCAATATCCTGGACGGAGGAACGGACTTTATTTTTGACTCGCGTCCACTCGCTCCCGCCCAGCTTATAAATTTTGGGTTCTTTATCCTCGGACCCGACATATTTCTGAATGAGGTCGATCTGTTCCACGGGTACGGAAAGCTTATCCCCGGCCGCATACAGAATATGAATATAGTCCTTATGAATGCCCCCGATTTCAAGTGTGCCGATGCCGAGATATTTGCCGATACCGTGATTTTGATGCACGACATAATCGCCGACTTTAAGCTCGGTATAGCTCTTGATTCGTTCGGCATTATCGATTTTCTTATCGACGCGCCTTGCCTTGCGCTGCTTCTGCGAAAACATTTCACCTTCGGTAATGACGACCAAATGGACCGACGGCAGCTCGAAGCCGGTCTGAAGATTGCCTTCCAGCAGGACAGGCGGCTCAATCCCGTAATCTTGCAGCACCCGACGCATCCGTTCCATCCGCTCGGCGTTCCCGGCTAACATGATCACATTGGCGCCGGCTTTGCACCACCGCTCCATTTCCGCCTTCAGCACATTCATTTGGCCGTGGAAATTCTGCATAACGCGGCACACGAAATTGATAATGTTCTGCGGCTGCGTATGCGGGATCTGTCTGAGAAACAGGGAGAAAAACAACGTTTGGAACGGCCTATGGTACAAAATCTCGTCTGTCTCGCGGGAGAGAACAAAGCCGGGCAGCGATTTGCCGTTCTGAAGAAGATGAGTCGCCCATTCCGCTTCATCCCGCTCCAATTGTCTCGCCGTCTCGATGAGCCTTGTCGGTTCGTCAATCATGAGCAGCGTGTCCTCCGGCATAAAGTCCATAATCGTCTGCCGTTCCGGATACAGTAAAGTAATATATTTATAGATTTCCGGGAAATAGACATGTTCCCTCAGCTTCTCAATTTCGGATCCGATTTCTTCCCTCAACCGATCCTTGGCCAGACGGTCGCTCATCTTCTCAAGCTGCTTTTCCAACAGCTCATAAGCGTGTTGCGCGGCCGCTTTCTGCCTTTGGCTGTCAGCCGGTACCTCTTTACACAGCGAAACCGTGTAGGCATCGACTTTATCCATCGAACGCTGGTCGGAAGGGTCGAATGTCCGGATCGAATCAATTTCATCGTCAAACCATTCGATTCGGTAGGCATGCGGCTCCGTCATTGGGAAGAAGTCAACAATGCCGCCGCGCACACTGATCTCGCCCCTGGCCTCCACCCGGTCCGCGCGTTCGTATCCCAGCTCGACCATCTTCCGGAGAAACGTCTCCATCGGCAGCGTCTGCCCTACTTGCACAGTTATACGTGCGTTTGCGACTGCTTCTTTCGACGGAAGATATCTTCTAACGCCGGAAAAGGGCACGACAACAACCCCGCGGTAACCTTGAGACAGCCTGACCAGCACATCAATCCGTTGTGCAAGCGTTTCCGGACTTGATATGGCCGATTCGGCCGCCACCAGTTCATTGGCGGGATATAACATCACATCGCCGGGGGACAAGCACTCAAGCAAATCCTCGGCAATCTTTTGCGCTGCAAACATATTGTGGGTAAC
Source organism: Paenibacillus tarimensis (assembly GCA_041281825.1). Classification (GTDB taxonomy): domain Bacteria; phylum Bacillota; class Bacilli; order Paenibacillales; family Paenibacillaceae; genus Paenibacillus_D; species Paenibacillus_D tarimensis_A. The sequence continues at coordinate 6,075,759 of CP166298.1, forward strand.
AATGAGCACGGGCCTATCAAGCTCATGCTTCAGAGTTGCCGCCATAACCTGCCGGGACGATCCGGCGAGCCCGGATACCATCTGCTCCCGCATCCCTTGACGGATCCCGGATATCACCGTTTGAAGGTCATGATCGGCTGTAAAAGCATCCAATAACGCTTTCAATCTTGCGGCACCTCATTTCTATCGACAAGAAGACTAAGCGAATGTGATCGTCATTGACCATTCACTCAGTCCTTATTCCATCACAAAAAAGAAGCCTCGGCATTGCGCTAAGGCCATGAACCCTGCGGACCTTATAAATCAAATGATGAGCTGCCGATTTTCCGTCCGTTTTATTGAAGCGGACTCATTACGAGAAGCAGCTCGGGATTTGCTTCGAGCGCTTCACGGCAGTAGTCGCAGACGACTTTCGCCGTAACGTCCCCATTCGGGTTATACGCTATTATATCGCTGCGTTCCTCAGGGGTCAAGAAATGAAAACCGCGTCTCGCCTCGAGCGCAGCCTCCCCCGATAATGTTCCGATATCTGATTTGCAGTGTCGACAAACATATTTTACAGCCATCTTATGCCTCCTGAAGACCGGTTATACTCTCAGTATGCCCGATTTTCCGAAAACTAATGGCAAATCCGTTGAAAAATGCGCAAATCCGCTCGTTAGCGGTTAAATTTGCCCATCGTTTCCTCATAGGGATGGCTGAGCGAATACTCGATCGCTTCACAAGCATATTCGATCATACCGTTCAGCTTGTCCCGCTCGCTCTTGGCGAAATCGGAAAGCACATAATCGGCTATGTTCCGTCCCGGTTCCGGTCTTGAAATCCCCATCCGCACACGGTTAAAGACTTGTGTTCCCGTATGTGCAATGATGGATTTAATTCCGTTATGCCCCCCGGCACTGCCCTGGTAGCGCAATCTGATCCTGCCGGTTTCCGTATCCAAATCATCATATACGATAATGCAATCGGACAAATCCGCTTTATAGTAATCCATAAAAGCTCTCACAGATTCACCGGATAAATTCATGTATGTCATCGGTTTGATGAGCACAATCTTCGTTCCCTGCACATTTCCTTCACCGAGCATTGCCTTGAATTTACTCTGCGTCACTTGAATTCCCCAGCGCTGCGCCAATGCTTCGACCACCATAAAACCGACATTATGGCGCGTTCCTTGGTAGGAGGTTCCGGGATTGCCGAGGCCTACAATCCATTTCATATGTTATTCCCCTCTTCGTTCAAAAGTTGTCCAAGCCGATTCGGATGCCCGGTCCTGTGCAATCCTTGTCGACGTACAGCCTCATTTGGCTATGAAAGATAAGCTCGTATCAAGATGAAATTTATACTTTTTTATCTTATAAAAAATTTTTTTTACCGCAACGCAACGATTCGCTCCCGATATTTGTCTTCTATATGAGGTGATATCAATGATAAATATTTTGGTCCGGGAAGCGGATACGGAAGACATTGTCTATTTGAATGGGCAGCAGTTAGTAGACGATCAACATTTCGAAGATCATATCGAGCATCATGTGCCGGTTCAAATCTATCTGACCGGACAGCACACCGATATCGGGTTCATTGAACAATATTGCCCGAAATATGTCAAGGTCAATCATACCTTCTATACTCGTTCTGAATTCACCTTTATTTCAAGACCAGGCTATTAACTAAACATTGATTGCATAAGCAAAAAGGGACTACCGTCTTCCTTGAAGGCGTCAGATCCTGAAAAAGGAGCTTTCCCTTTTCATGGGGCAGCTCCTTATTTTCTGCTAAGTCCAATGAAAGAGCAGAATTCGGATGGTTAAACTTCCTCCATCTTCGCTTCCTCAGACCGCTGCTCCGCCGCTTCGGCTTCTTCCTCCCGTTCGACGGCCTCCTCTTCCGAAACATCTTTCTGAGGGACCAGAACGGATACAACGACAAGCTCAGGATCCGTTCTCACTTCCACCCCTTCGGGTGCGGAAATGTCCCGCACCAGAATGTTTTCGCCCATCTGAAGCTGCGAAACATCGACGAGTATCGATTCAGGAATCCGGCCCGGCAGGCTTTGGATGTCCAGCTCATGCAGCAGCTGCTGCAAAATACCGCCTTCCTTAACGCCGGCGGAGTCCCCGACGGTTTCTATCCGTACAGTGGTCTTCACTTTTTCATTCATACTGATTTGATGGAAATCAACATGCAGCAGCTGCTTTGACAGCGGATCCCGCTGAACTGCCGTCATGATTACCGACTGCTTGCCGGTGGAAGGCAGCTCAACATCCAGGACCGCGTTGGGGTGGGACCTGAGAAGAGCCAGCAGCTCTTTTTCTTCCACCGCAATTGAAGCGGCCTTCGAAATCTTCTTTCCATAAATGACTCCGGGTACTTTACCCTCATTCCGAAGCTGATTCAAATCGCTTTTGGACTGAGGGGTCCGCTCTTCAACTTCCAACGGTATACGCATTAAGGAAACCTCCTGACATAGGGATCTTTGAGCATGACATAGGGATCTTTAAGCGGAGCTCAAAGTCTCGCTGCTATGTAAAACTCGGGTTCCTTATATTTTTACCGTCCAATCCTATTTTTAACCGCCGGCGCCTTTCTCTTTCTCCTTTTTCAACCTGGCACGGGCGCGGATTTTGTCCGCATATCCCGGTTTATTGACTTGACGCTCGCGGGCAATCGCCAGATCATTGCTCGGCACATCCTGTGTAATCGTTGATCCGGCCACTACATAAGCTCCGTCGCCGATTTTGACCGGGGCGATCAGATTGACATTACTGCCTACAAATGCGCCGTCGCCGATTTCAGTGACGAACTTGTTATACCCGTCATAATTAACTGTAATTGCACCGCAGCCAATATTGACATCCTTACCCACCTTAGCATCTCCGACATAGCTAAGATGCGATACTTTACTGCCATCGCCGAGCTCCGCATTCTTAAGCTCGACGAAATCGCCGATCTTACATGACTCGCCCAACTTGGAGCCCGGCCGCAAATTGGCATACGGTCCGACCGAGCTGTCGTCGCCGATCTTCGATTGCGCGGTTACTGAATGTTTTACCGTTACCCGATTGCCGATAACCGTATCGGTAATATCCGCATTCGGGCCGATAATGCATTCTTCTCCGATTACGGTCGTTCCCCGAAGAACCGTTCCCGGATAAATGACCGAATCCGAACCAATGCTGACCCCCGCTTCAATATAAGCGGACGATGGATCGATTATCGTGACGCCGCCAATCAGATGGCCGCGGACAATTCTCTCGCGCATGAAGCGCTCCGCCTCAGCTAATGCGACACGATCGTTAACGCCGATCGCTTCCGCCGGGTCTTTCGTACAGTAAGCTTGGATGATTTCCCCTTGTCCCTGTAATATGCCGATGACGTCCGTCAAATAATATTCACCCTGGGCATTCTCATTGGTAACATGCGTCAACGCCTGAAACAGCAAGCGGTTATTAAAGCAATACGTACCGGTATTGATCTCTTTTACCGCCGCTTCTTCCGGCGAACAATCCTTCTGCTCCACAATACGCTCAACCTGACCGTTATTTCCGCGAATGACCCTTCCGTAACCTGTCGGATCGGCAAATTCTGCCGTCAATATCGTCGCCGCCGCCGAGCTTGCCGTATGAAGCTCCAGCATCGATTCAATCGTCGTTGACGTGACAAGCGGGGTGTCTCCGCAGATAACAATGGTCGTTCCTTCTACTTGGCCGAATAAAGCCTCTGCCTGCATCACCGCATGGCCGGTTCCCAGTTGCCGTTCCTGCAGCACACATTCGGCCCGTTCTCCCACAAAAGACTTCACCGCTTCGGCGCCGTGCCCGACAACAACAACCACGCGCTCGCATGCCGCTTCTTCAACCGTATCCAGAACATGACCCACCATCGGTTTGCCGCATACCGGATGAAGCACTTTATATAATTTCGATTTCATTCGTTTGCCTTGCCCTGCTGCCAGGACGATCGCCATCTTCTTCAAAACAATTCCTCTCCTTACATCGGGGTCTTTGAGCATGACATAGGGATCTTTGAGCGGAGCTCGAAAGTCTCTCTGCTTCTGAAAGTCTCTCCGCTTGAAGTCTCTCCGCCTAAACCTTAGCAATTACTATATCTTATATCGGCACCATGTGTAAACGGCTGCCTGAACGCTAGAAAAGTGAAACGATGATTTTCTGATATTTCAAAAGAAAAGAGAGCCGCAAGGCCCTCTCTCCATCACCCCAATTAATTTACGCTCCTTCTTCAATCGCAACTTCTTCCTCTGTAGCCGCTCGCTCATACTCAGCTAATACAGCCGCTTGGATCTTTTCCCGGGTCGTCGAAGAAATCGGATGCGCTATATCCCGGAATTCTCCATCTGGAGTCCGCTTGCTCGGCATCGCCACAAACATTCCATTGTTCCCGTCAATGACGCGAATATCATGAACAACAAATTCATTGTCAATGGTAATGGAGGCTATTGCTTTCATTCTCCCTTCGGAATTTACACGGCGGAGTCTGACATCGGTAATCTGCACTTGTGTTCACCACCTTTGCCTATCGAAGACTTGGTGTATAATTCCACATTTTAGATTCAAAATCCTTCTTTTTTTTGGAAAATAAGTGCTCTCTTTATAAAAAATTTATCGTTCTCAAAGAGTTTCGATTTTATTCGACACCGATCGTTGCAATCAACTCGATTTCGACAAAAACATCCTTTGGCAATCGAGCTACTTCGACAGTGGAACGGGCAGGCTTATGTTCTCCGAAATAAGAAGCATAAATGTCATTGACGGTCCCAAACTGGTTCATGTCTTTAATGAACACCGTTGCTTTCACCACATCGCAAAAGTCCGCACCGCCGGCAGCCAATACCGCTTGCAGATTCCGGAATACCTGATGCGTCTGTTCCTCGATTCCGCCTGCCACAACTTGGCCGTCCGGTCCGAGCGGGATTTGTCCCGATGTAAATAACAACGATCCGATTCGAACTGCTTGCGAATATGGACCGATTGCCGCAGGCGCTTCACTTGTTGACACCATTTGCGGTTTATGATTGCTCATACATGAATTCCTCCTTACATAGGGATCTTTGAGCGGAGCTCAAAGTCTCTCCGATCACATAGGGATCTTTGAGATGCATAGGGATCTTTGAGCATGACACAGGGATCTTTGAGCAAAGCTCAAAGTCCCTCCTTATCTCAAGTCTCTGCTTCTCAAAGTCTCTCCGCTCTAGTTGATTTTAAAATAATTTCCGGGAATAACCGCCGTTTGCTTTGTTTTCATATCAACGGCCGATAGCATCGCTAATGAAACATAATCCTCCAGAAGCCTTTCTTCCGTGCCGATCTCGCCGGATTCGACGAACACTCCGACACCTGCAACCGTTGCGTCGAACTCAAACAACAGATCAATCATCCCCTGCACCGTTCCGCCGGCCTTCATAAAGTCGTCAATAATTAAAACCCGCGACTGTTCCTTAAGCGCTCTTCTGGCAAGCGACATGGTCTGGATGCGTTTGTTCGAGCCGGAAACATAATTGATGCTTACGGCAGATCCTTCGGTAACTTTATTGTCGCGGCGGACAATGACAACCGGTAAATTCAAATACATCGCCGTCGCATAGGCAAGCGGAATGCCCTTCGTTTCGACAGTCATAATCACATCAATATCGCGCTCGGCAAATATAGTTGCAAACATGCGCCCGACATCGTTCATGAGACTGGGTTGGCCGAGCATATCCGTCATGTACAAGTATCCGCCCGGGAGCACACGCTCCGGCTGTTCCAATTGACGGCAAATGTTTTTGATGATCGACAGAGAGAGCGACTTGTTCATCCTCGGAATATATTTTACTCCTCCTGCTGCACCGGCCAATGTATAGAGATCTCCCAAGCCTTCTTCCTCAAATACTTCTTTAATAATTGCCAGATCCTCACTGATCGATGATTTAGCCGATTGATATCTGTCCGCAAATGCTGTCAGCGAAATTAACGTGTGGGGGCGGGCCAATAGATATTGTGTCATTTCCACTAATCGGGCGCTTCTTTTCAACTTCTTCACGACATCTCCCCCAAGAAAATCCGAATATTATATTGTCAATATAACATTTTTATACGGTTTTTTTCAAGATAAACGTTATTTTCATGTCAGCATTCTTACCACATATACCTCCTTACAAAAACCTCGAAGCCCGTTGTAGATCCGTGCAGCCCTGGATTCTTTGGATACTAATCCGAACACCGTCGGTCCGCTGCCTGACATCAGAACGCCTTCCGCTCCCAGCTTCTGCATGCTTTCTTTCAATTGTCCCACTTCCGGGTATAGCCGCAGCGTAACGGATTCCAGCACATTACCCAGTTCCGAGCATATGGAAGAAAGGGAGCCCCTCTCAATCGCCGATCGCATTGCGGCAGTCGATGGGTGGCTGGAGAGCTCCGCAACCTTAAATCGGCCATAGACGTCTGCAGTCGATACATTGATCGGGGGCTTCGCCAGTATGACCCAGCATTGCGGCGGATTGACAATGTGCTCCAGTTGTTCTCCGCGTCCCCGCGCAATCGCCGTTCCCCCGGTTACGCAATAGGGTACATCGGAACCAAGCTCCGCGGCAAGGCTGCTCAGCTCCTCAAGCGGAATTTTCAAGCCCCATAGCCGGTTTAAACCTCTCAGCGTGGCTGCTGCATCGCTGCTGCCGCCGGCCAATCCCGCCGCAACCGGTATTTTCTTATCGAGATGTATGTATACCCCTTTTGACACGTTATAGCGTTCTTTAATGAGCTTAGCCGCCTGAAAAGCCAAATTCTTTTCATCGAGCGGAATATACCCAACCTGACTGGAAATGATGATTGTATCCCGCTGTATCTCTTCCATCTCCAACCGATCGGCAAGATCAACCATCGTCATTATCATTTCAACCTCATGGTATCCGTCTTCCCGCTTTCGGATCACATCAAGCAATAAATTGATCTTTGCCGGCGCTTTTTCGTAAATCTTCATCGTAATGTCACCCGCTCGTCAGCCGTATTTGTTATAACCGTTCCGTTCGTTCGGCCTGCAACTTCACATATTATAACAAATGGGCACAAGAAAAGCTAAGACGGTTCCGGCGCATGATCTATACCGAATCGTTTAGCTTTATGTCGTTCTATTCGGCTTACTCTTACGCTTTAATTAACGGCCATGATTTTTCGACGCCGCTTGTTCGGCAATTTGTATGGCACGCTTAACCATATTTCCGGCATCCTTGGCACGAATTCCGCCCCAGCCTTCTTTCTGTACGGTATCGTAGAATCCCAAATCCTTAGCCAGCTCATTTTTTAAATCCTGAGACATTACACTGCGCCTTCTTCTTGCCACTTGCCCCGCCCCTTTCCGGTTGGTTTATTAGTTATGATCATTGGGACTAGTATGCGTCAACGCGCAAATGTTATTCTACAAGCGTATACGGCTTCGCCTTCCTCCGGCGGCCAGATTATGCTGCTGCAGAAAAAAAACACAGTACAGAGAATAATCTCCGTACTGTGAACTGTAATACCGCTTTTTCTACTGAAGGTAACTAATCTTAACCTGTCCTTCATCGTTGCAAACGGTCACTTCAACCGATTCAGTCAATATATCCGCGTAGCTGTAGGAAACACGCTTGAATGCGTGTTGATCTTGATCCAGTTTGACAATAAACACAGAGGGGTAGATTTCTTCCAATACACCGGTACGTTCGATCGTCTTTCGCCGACCACCGTTAGCTCGAAGACTGATTTTGGATCCAACATGGGCTTCCAAACTACGTTTGATCTCCAACAGCGCATTTTTTGCCATTGTCCACAACCACCTCTTTCCTTAGTTATTATAACTAATAAGAGGGGGATTGTCAAACAAGGGGGAAATATTATAACAGCGAAGTAAAGTTATTGTCAACGGGGTTTTTGAATTTTTCCTTAACATAGGGATTTTAGAGCGGATCTCAAAAGTCTCTCGGCTTAAATCATCTGTGTTTGCGGCTTGGACCGCGGTAATCCGACACGGTAACGCCCTAAAGTTTCAATGCCCCCGACACCGTTAATTCCGCTTATCGTTCCATTGATGACCTCGGACAGATTAATCGTATCCCGCATCGGTGTATAACTGGCTTTGATCGCAATATACACCGGGTCTAATGCGTGGATGAGAATGCGTCCCGGCGAACTTGCGAAATTCGCTCCAGCTTGAAGCAGCGCTTCAAAATGCGACTGACATGCGCCGGCGATAACAATCATGCCGTCACGGGTCTTCTCATATTCACGTGCAATTTTTACCGCATTGACGAAATTTGCGGAATTTTTATAATTGCTAAGCTGAGAGAGATCCAGATTCGGACGGTTTTTTAGAACGCCATCATGCCCGGTAATGACAACAATATCGGGTTTTATTTGCGGCAGCAGCCGAATAAGCAGCTCCGGCATCTGTGATTCATGGCAATGCAAACCATATGCAGGAACCTTCATCTGGCCATACAGCTGCATGCTCTTTCTCATGTATTTTTCGTCCCCATCCAAGTGCAGCACCCTTCCGGGCAATTCAAAGTAGCCGGAGTCCAGCTTGATTTTCTGTCCGATCTCTGGAGACCGCTCGTTTTTTTGTGCTTGCAGCTGACGTTGTTGATGCTGCTGCATCCGCTTCATCGACTCGGATACTTTTATCCTTACTTGCCGAACCGCACCCGTCTGCTCCGGATTACGGACGATCGACAAATCTTCGATCGGAGAATCGGCAAGCAAGCGATAATCCGTGCCTTTAAGGACAGCCGATGTTTCTCGAATGGATGCGATACGAAAAAGCACATCTCCGCCATAGGAGTTACGAACGACCAGATCTCCTTGCTTCATGAGCATATCACCTCTTTCGTCTATCCTATGGGCGGACGAGAACATTGGTGATGAAAAAAATTACGACGAAAGAAAGCTCGTTAGCCGGACCATCCTGCGGTGAGCAACGCTTCGCTGACTGCTGCAAACTCTTCTAGCGATAATGTTTCTCCGCGGCGCATCGCATCGATATTTATCGATTTCAGCAGTTGAATTAGCTGCTCGCGCCGTTCTTTGCCGACAAAAACCCCTAAGTTATTGGCAATCGTTTTGCGGCGCTGTGCGAACGATGCTTGTACGACACGGAAGAAGAACGATTCGTCCGATACCTCAACCGGCGGCTTGTCCCGCAAGCTCAGCTTAATGACTGCCGAATCGACATTGGGCTGCGGTATAAATACCGTATGCGGTACTTCGCATACGAGCTTAGGCTCACAATAATACTGGACTGCTACGCTGAGGCTGCCAAACGCTTTACTGCCCGGTTTGGCCGCCATACGCTCCGCTACTTCCTTCTGAATCATAACCACGATATGCTGGAGCGGCAGCTTGTCCTCAAGAAGCTTCATCAGAATCGGAGTCGTAACATAATAGGGCAGGTTAGCGACTACGCTGACTCCCGACAGCCCTTGAAAGCGACTTTCTACCAAGGAGGCCAAATCCAGCTTGAGCACATCGCCGTGAACGATCTCGACATTGGATTGACCGGCGAAAATATCTCCCAATATCGGTATAAGCCGCTGGTCGATCTCGACAGCCGTTACGCGATCGGCCGTTCGGGCCAGATGCTGCGTTAACGCGCCGATGCCCGGACCGATCTCCAGAGCTCCCTTTGTCTCGTCCAATTCAGCCGCGGCTACGATCTTCTGGAGAATATTTTGATCGATCAAGAAATTTTGCCCAAGGCTTTTCTTGAACGAAAATCCGTATCGCCGTATGATTTCCTGCGTCCGTTTCGGTGTGGCAACCTCTGTAACGGCTGCAGACGGCTCTTGCTTATTCATCCCGATTGTCCTCCTGTCTCGGCTGTACTGTCGCCTTCGAGCTTGCTGAGGGCCGCACCGAACTCCTCAAGGGAAATTCGAAACATCGTACACCGCTTATAAAACTGTTTGCCGTTTGCATAACCGATGCCTAACGCGTTGCCCATCGCTAACCTGCGCTGCGCCGCCTTCGGATGCACAATCAACCCCGCTTCAATAAGATCGTTCCAGGTCACCATACCCCCAGCATTTGCATCATCTCCCGTGTATTCGGTACGCACTTGCGTGAGCGCCCTTCGAATCGCTTCAGGACTGGCATTCTCCACGCCAATATCATCCTTATAAAGTGCTTCCTCCTGTGCCAGGAAAGCATGCTTGCAGCCGGGAACCCGCGCGGCAACGATCTTGCGTATGCGCTCACCGGCATGATCCGGATCGGTAAAGATAATGACCCCTCTGCGCTGCTGCGCGAGCGCAATCCGCTTCAGCACCGATTCTCCAATCGCCGATCCGCCGGTTTCGATCGTTTCCGCCATTACCGCCCGTTTAATCGCTGTGGTGTCGTCTTTCCCTTCCACTACAATGATTTCCTTGATCATAGTTGAACCGATTCCCTTTCCATCGTCGCGGCAATCCGCTTTAGATAAATATAAAAAGAAGAGGCTTCACCTCTTCTTATCATGGCATAAATGCTCCTAAATTACGATATGATTAAATCATCACCCGTTTAACTTGAAGCCGGTTTGTTCGGCCCAAGGACATAGACGGTATATCCCTTCTTGCGGCCGAATTTATTCGCATACGATTCGCTCTCGAAGTAAACGTCGATCTTGTTCCCTTTAATCGCACTTCCCTTGTCCTCAGCACGGCGATATCCGATGCCTTCGATGTATACCCACCAGCCCAACGGAATCACTTTCGGATCGACGGCAATTGTACGCCCTTCCTTCACCTTCGTGCCGGAGGCCGTTATGCCGTATTGCGGATGGTTCTCCGTCTTACCTGTCGATGCCACGTGAGCCGAATATGCGGTGAGCGTTACATTGGACAGCACTTTCTTTGCACCGAACGTAACCCCGTCTTTCGTCACGGTTTTCACATTCGGCGATGATGCCGACAATATCGTTACTTTCGGTTCAGGCTTCTTCGTCCCGACAGCAACCACTTGCTCAACGCCCGGATCCTGCACCACTTTCGTGATCAACCGCTGGGAGATAAGCTTTCCGTCCTCATACACCTTTTCAAACTTCTTCACCAGCAAGCCTTCCTTGCCGGTCTGTATAATTTTCTCCTTCCCCGCTGCGAGGGTCGGATCGTTCTTTCTCACAATTTCATACGGTACCTTGTGCTCCGTCATTCTGATTTCTTTATTGACGCGTACAACCGATACCTCCATCTGAGATTCCAACGCCGTCGTAAGTGACGGCTGAACCCGGTCCGTATCCAGGATCGGTATATTCAATTGTTCAATTGCCCCTTGCACGGTTCTTTCCGTGGTGTAGAACGTTGTCGTCTTCCCGTCAGCCTTTACGGTCACCGGCAGAGCTTGGTCGATAATAATTCGATCCCCGTCTTTTAACGCCGCATTCAGCGGCATCGAAACCTTATCGTGCTCTCCGACTGTTATAGCTTGTTCATCAAGTAAACGTTGCAGAACCCATTGTTTTGTCGTCACAACGGTTTCTTGTCCATTCACGACTACGGATACGGTCTTGTCGGCCGTCCCGTACAGCAACACCAACAACATGAAAGTCATAGCGATTGAAATTACGGCGCTTAGCAGCACCAGACGCAAGTTTTCATGCTTCCATCGCAATGCGAAAGACATGCTGGATGATCGTTTACCATGGGTATCCTTGAGTTGGAACATGCCCACTTCCTCGGTCCTCCTTCATAGCCCCGCCGCCAACTGTTACGCATGATTACAAATGACGCGACTATTGTTTTGAATAGCGTGCACGCACGCATTTCCAGCACACTCGCCGTTTCCCCACCTCCATGATACACCCTATGTCGCCTGCTTACGCATTATTCAAATTAAAAAGAAGCCGTCGACAGAGGATCTGTTTCGTGGCTTCCGGAAATGGAATATCCATAACGTTGGAAAGTGGATGCACGAGCCGATCTCTCTATATTTCGCTTACGAGGTTAGCTGACGGGTTCGGGCAAGAGAGCCGCCCTATTCGATCTGCCCGGTATTGCCGGGCATCGTTCAAATTCACCCCTGAAGAATTAAACACGCGCCGGTTGTGCGTGAGTCACAACTGCGGTATCTGGTTCCCCCGCTCTCCGTCTTTAGGAGATTAAGCGATTCTGGTGGAAATTCAATACTATTTCAAGTTCTGTGAAAAATCATAACCTCTTTCGTGCCCGATTGTAAAGATCTCATAAAATCCGATTTAAACGAATTTTTAGGAAAAACACGCAAAAAGAATTCATTTTTGCGTATGAAAGTAACTTTTTTCGCCGGATACATCGTGAATTCTTGCTTTCATTGCAGATTTCAGCTTAATCGAAAACATTTTTCAGCGTTGTTCGTTGTTATTTTGGCTATTTCTTCCAATGTTTTCCCTTTGATTTCCGCTGCTGCTTCCGCGACTAACGTCACGAAAGAGGACTCATTTCGTTTTCCCCGGAAGGGATGCGGGGCAAGATATGGGGCATCGGTTTCGATTAGAATCCGGTCAATCGGAACCTTATCCATGACCTCTTTCGGAACCCGCGCATTTTTGAAAGTGACCGGACCGCCGAATGAGATATAGAAATTCATATCCAGACATTTTTTGGCTGTTTCCCAGCTGCCGGAGAAGCAATGCATCACTCCGCCGACTTCCGCGGCTTTTTCCTCATTCAAGATACGGACAATATCCTCATGCGCATCCCGATTATGGATGACAACCGGCAAGCCCAGCTCCTTCGCAAGCGCGATTTGTTCACGGAACGCGCGATGCTGGACGTCCTTCGGAGATGTATCCCAGTGATAGTCAAGACCAATTTCTCCAATGGCAACGACTTTCTCGTGAGTGCACAGCGAAGCGATCCAATCCAGATCTCCCTGCTCCATATGAATGGAATCCACCGGATGCCAACCGACAGCTGCGTAGATGAAATCGTACTGTTCCGCAAGGGCGATTGTTGTCGGAATCGTTTCTCTGTTAAATCCGATATTGATCATTCTGTCGACACCGGCGGCGCGCGCACGTTCGATTACATCCGTGCGGTCTTCGTCGAATTTATACGAATCCAAATGGGTATGTGTGTCGATAAACAATGGCTTGTAACCCCTTTCTTCTATTTAATTACATCTTTCTATGCCAGTCCAAAAAATTCGCGCAAGTCCGCATCCAGCAAATGCGAATTTTCGCGCAGCAGATCCTCCGGATAATACAAATGATACTTACCCAGATGCAATCCGGTGATCGAACGGATGATGTCGGACATCCCCGAAATTTCTGAAAGTTCTCCTTTTTCATTCAGGAGAAGAATAGGCGGTTTCTCCTCTCCGTCAGCCTTTTCTGGTCGATATACATCATAAGGAAGATCAAAAGGAAAATCAATTTCCAGATGATATTCCGGATGGAGGCCTGCTTCCCTGAATTGCGACCGAATCGTTTCCCATAACGTTTCATTTTTATCATTCATCGTTACATATTTATAGAGACGTCGGTGCAGGAACCTTCTGCATAGATCGGAAAGTATTTCATCCTTTTCCTCCATCCATTGCATAAACATCGTCTGTGCAGACGCTTCATCCAGCTGATAATAATGCCCAACATCCATTGATCCGTCGAACAGGCGTTCAAACGGCGGCAGCATAAAATTGAAGCTGTGTCCGCTCATGTAGAGCTCTTTCGCCCTGCGGAAGATTTGGCGCAAAATAATCTCCGAGCTCCGCGTCACCGGATGGAAATAGATTTGCCAGTACATTTGGTAACGCGACATCAGGTAATCCTCTACGGCATGCATTCCGCTTTCCTTCACGACAATCCGCCCTTGATAAGGGCGCAGCACCCGCAGGATCCGTTCCAGATCGAATGTGCCGTAATTTACTCCGGTATAATAGGCATCCCGAAGCAAATAATCCATCCGGTCCGCATCCATTTGACTGGAAACAAGACTGACGACGATCGGCTTATCGTAGGTCTTGCAAATAACGGAAGCCACCCGCTCGGGAAAATCATCGGCGACGGAACGGAGCACGCGATTAACATCCGTATCGCCAAGCAAAATTCGGCAGGTCCACTCTTCATGATGCGTATCAAACACTTTTTCAATCGAGTGGGAAAAAGGACCGTGTCCGAGATCGTGAAGCAAAGCCGCGCAGAGGGATACCAGTTTTTCTTCAGCCGGCCAATCCGCATATTGGTTTCTCTCAAACTGCGATATAATTTTACGGGTGATTTCATATACGCCGAGTGAATGCGAGAACCGGCTGTGCTCGGCGCCGTGGAAAGTAAGATACGTCGTCCCAAGCTGTCTGATTCTCCGTAACCGCTGAAATTCCTTTGTATTGATCAAGTTCCAAATGATTTGATCCTGAACGTAAATGTACTTATGTACCGGATCTTTAAACACTTTTTCCTCAGCCAGCATATGCTTCATCAACTTCCACCTCTTTCTAGAAATTTGTCGAATATCAGTTATATATTCGACAAACCCTTCAATTGTTTGTCGAATTATGTCGTGTTATCTCTTCCATACAAATCCGTTCTTTACTTTAATTAATTTATTCTAATATACTGATTTTATAGTAAAAACCGATGGTTTAGCACTTTTTTCTAGTAATTTTTAGGTTGACTTTTTTGGGAATGGTTGGTATCATAGGTTAAAGAAAACGTAGAAACATGTCGAATGTTGACGAATTATAATCTTAGGAGAGGAGAAACGATAGAGTATGATGAAATCCACAGGGATTGTCCGCAAGGTAGACGAGCTCGGCCGCGTCGTAATTCCAATCGAACTTCGCCGAACACTGGGTATTGGAGAGAAAGACGCGCTTGAGATCTACGTCGACGGCGAACGTATTATGCTGAAGAAATACGAGCCCGCTTGCATCTTCTGCGGCAATGCAGAGAACGTTACTTACTTCAAAGGTAAGATTGTATGTCATGAATGTTTGACTGAATTACCTTCACCTGTGACAAAATAAGAAATATAGGTTATAATAAAGTAATCGAACTTGTTAATTCTAACCTTTTTCATACTCCTTGATGCCTTCCTGTGCTAGAACCCGGCCAGGAAGGCCTTTTTTTCGAGAATTGTTTAACTATTTCAATCTTTCTTCATTATAATATTGTACACATCCCGCTTCGATATCCCCCGATCCGCTGCAGCCCGCTTCATCGCTTCTTTCCGGTCGCCCGAAGCCGATTCGTAGTGACGGACGTGCTCTTCTATTGAGAAGGACGACCACCATTGACTCTCCTGATTTTCGGACTGATCATCATTCGCTCCTTCTACCACGAGGCAATACTCACCAAGCGGCGGATGCTGCTCCAGCCATCCGATGCATTCCTGTACTGTGCCGCGAACGATTTCTTCATGCCGTTTCGTTAATTCTCTGGCCATAACGATGCGGCGGCCTTCCATGATATTGCCGATCATCTCCAATGTTTTGTGTACCCGGTGAGGGGATTCATACATAAGCAGCGTGCAGTTCTGTGCAAACAATTGATTCAGCCATTGCTGAAGCGATTTCTTGTCCCGCGGCGGAAACCCCGCGAACAGAAACCGTTCTGTAGACAGTCCCGATACGATCAAAGCGGACAATGCCGCGTTCGCTCCAGGAACCGGAATAACCGGAATACCCTGTTCCGCCGCTTCCCGGACCAAATCAGCCCCCGGATCGGAAATTGCGGGCAGGCCGGCATCGCTGACGAGCGCAATTTGCCGGCCTTCCTGCAGCATCCGTATCAATTCCTGCCCGCTGGCCTGTTTGTTATGCTCATGATAGCTGACCAATCGGGTCGTTATTTCAAAATGAGTCAGCAGCTTTCTTGTTTGACGGGTGTCCTCCGCGGCGATAAGATCGACCTCGCGAAGCGTGCGTATCGCACGAAATGTCATATCCTCCAGATTGCCGATCGGTGTGCCGACCAGATACAAGGAGCCGACGGCAGTCTTATTCGTACCGCCTTCCCGATTTGCAGGGTTTGCAAAGCTTTTCTGCACATTCATGTCTCTACTCCTCATTCATCATGCGATGTTGTCCATAATAAATATCCATCACTTCCATAGAGTACTCCATCTGTTCATTGTAGACGATTAACGGCGGAAGCAACCTTAGATCCGGCTTGCCGTCACGAATTGCCTCAATTAGCACCATATTCGCTTCCCTGTCCGCATACGGGTGGACAAACCGTACCCGCTTAGGTTCGAGCCGGACACGGCGCATTGCGTCTATAAGATCTGCAAGCCGGCCAGGCCGGTGAACCATCGCAACTCGGCCGCCAGTTCGAACAAGACGCGAGCATGCCGCGGTTACTTCCTCCAAAGTACAATAAATCTCATGTCTCGCAATAGCGACATACTCATTGACGTTCTTGTCGCCCGTATTGGCAGGCATATATGGAGGGTTTACCGTTACCACATCATAGACCCCGTATCCTTTAGTCATGTGAAAGGTCCGCAAATCCCCTTCCATTATTGCAATCTTCTCCGACAATCCGTTCATCATGACACTGCGTTTTGCCATATCGGCGAGCCGCGGCTGGATTTCGACGCCGTCGATGAGCGCCTTCGTTCTCGTCGTCATTAGCAGCGGGATCACACCATTGCCGGTGCATAAATCGAGCAGCCGTCCTCTTTGCGGAAGTGACACAAACCTTGCCAGCAGCACGGCATCCATGGAGAAGCTGAAAACCTCTTCACTTTGAATGATACGCAAGTCGTGCGTCAACAGGTCGTCAATCCGCTCCCCCGGCTGAAGCGGCAAGGTATTATTCATCACGTTTAGATTGATCTCCTTTCCATTATCGTGCGTACCTTAACCTTTTATAACTTTAAAAGAAGACCCTAATGATAGGGTCTCCTCCGGAATGATATCCTATTTGTTCAAAAAGGACAGACAAAATAAACAGTCGCCTTCCGTGCGCAAATGTCCATAGTAGACATTACAAATATGAAAGCCTTCATGATAAAGCCGTGCCAGGTTGTCATAACCCTCTCCGATTGCCGTTGGCGGTAACTCCTGATGTCCGGGTACAATATCAGGTACGGCACTTTGCTGCTGCAGAGTTTTCTTCGGTTGCTTCTCTCCTGCACCAATAGCTGCGGGTATCGAAGCTGCTACGGTTTCCCGCTTTAAAATTTTGCGAAGCTGCTGGTTCTCGATACTGAGCCGTTTGTTTTCCTCAAGCAGCGCTTTGATTTTTAATTTCATCTCGCCCAGTTCCGAATGCAGCCCGCCGAGTTGGTTTTCCAACTGATCCATACGTTTGAATAAATTATTATTTGTCTCCAAGTTCCCACCCCAGAGTATGACGCATATTCGTCGATTATTTGACCACTACGTCATCAAATGGAAGCTCTTTCGGCTTGCCTCCTGATTCAAATAACTGTACATAAACGGATCTTGTGGCTGCGTTAATACCGGTTACCTTTCCTTCACCCAGAGAGGTAACGACAATCTTTCCAATTGCAGGCAATTCTTCCCGGACACTTTCGTAATTATCGTGCTCATATTTCAGACAGCACATCAAACGTCCGCACAATCCGGAAATTTTAGTCGGGTTAAGCGATAGATTCTGATCTTTCGCCATCTTGATCGATACCGGTTCAAAATCGCCAAGCCAAGACGAACAACATAACACCCGCCCGCAAGGTCCAATGCCGCCCAGCATCTTCGCTTCATCTCTTACCCCGATTTGCCTAAGCTCAATCCGGGTTCGGAATACACTTGCCAAATCTTTGACCAATTCACGAAAATCGACCCGTCCGTCAGCGGTAAAATAAAAAATAATTTTGTTGCGGTCAAACGTATATTCGACATCTACCAGTTTCATCTTTAACTGATGATCGCGAATTTTCTCCATGCATATGGTGAAGGCATTTTTTGCGGCCGTCTTGTTTTCTTCGACGAGTTTCGCGTCCGAATCATCTGCAATCCGAATCACTTTCTTGAGCGGAAGGACGACATCCGATTCACCGACTTGCTTCTGACCAACGACGACTTTCCCATATTCAATCCCTCTGGCCGTGTCCACAATAACATGATTGCCTTTGTCTATCGGGTGCTCGACCGGATCGAAGTAAAAAATTTTGCCTGCCTTCTTGAAGCGAACACCAACTACATTATACAAGGGGTTATTCCTCCTGTAGATTCACCAGAAATTGCTCGAATGCCAATTGGGGCGATACATGAGCGCGAATCCGTTTACCGGTTTCGAGCGCAAGCTCCATGCATCTTACCCAGCCGTCAGGCGTCCGTGCGTAAGCGTGTTTACTTATCCAATCCAACTGATCTATAAAAACGATGCTGTCCTGCCTGCCGGCAAGGAAATGAATCATATCTTTGAACCATAGTAATAACAAATCCATGAGCAGATCCGGACGATCGCCCAGTCCGGTCTTGAATACCTGCTGCTGAGAGGTTATCATTGCCGCGGTGAATCGGGTCTGACTCTCCTTCCCTAATTGTATCACTACGCTTCTGATTTCTGCAAACACCTCTTGTTGGATGATCGCTTTGCACGCTTCAAATCCTGAAGCCAGGTGAACGGCCGCCCTGGCCAACAACGGAGGCTCACCGGTTTGAATGAGCTTCTCAAGCATGATTTGGGGAGCTACAGGTGAAAAAGGAACCCATTGCGATCTCGACCGGATTGTAGGCAGCACTGCTTGTCCATTGTCCGTAATCAAAATAGCCACTAAAGGCGATAAAGGCTCCTCCAAAAATTTCAACAAACTGTTGGCGGCTTGAATCGTCAACTTATCCGCTTGCTCCATAATATATACTTTTCGGCGGGAACCGCCGTTCCGATAGGCAAACTCCCGCTGCAAATCACGAATCTGGTCAATCTTTATCGTTGCGCCGTCCGGAATGATATGAAGAAGATCAGGCTGATTGCCATGCTCGAATTTTCGGCAAGACAAGCAGATGCCGCATGCGTTTTCACCCTGCCGCTCGCAAAACAACGCCTTGGCGAATGCTTTTGCGGTTGCAAAACGTCCCGTTCCTGGCGGCCCGCTGAATAAATATGCGTGTGAAATGTTTCCTCTCTGCAGCGCATGCTGCAAAATCCGCTTTGCCTTCTCTTGTCCCGCGATTGTGTCAAAACTCATTGCACTCGTTCTCCTCAATATACCGCTAACCGTGAGCAAGCTCTCATTCAGAATAATAAATTAATGAGGATGCCCCGAATTTCTCCAACCCGGTTCAATAATTCGATGCGTCCCTGCTCGGTTTCAAGCAACTCTTCACCCATCAGTATGAGCCTGGAATCGACTTCCTCAAGCAGCTTGTATCGTTTCGTACGTCCCCGCCGGTCCCAGCCCTTCGTATCCTTCAGACGGATGCCCCTGCTTACGGTATCTTCCAAAAATTGTTTTACCTTCTGACGGTACAGCTTTAGCTCGCGCACTGTCATCGAGCGTGCCAGCCGTTCCCCTTGATTATAGATATCCTGCATTTTTTTGTGCAGCTGTTCATTCGTTCTTTCCTGATCCTGCTGTCCCATAATATCTGAGAAGCTTTTCATTTGAACCGGCCTGTTGCCTAATTCTTGACGGGTCCGTTCTTGGCTCAGCGGCCTCCAGCCGGGATTGATCTTCATTCTTTTGTCACACCCATTCAGTAATGTTCAAAGCGTTCGACCGGAACGACAAACACCGCTGCTCCGCCTACCTGAACCTCTACCGGGAAAGGGATATAAGAATCGGTGGTTCCGCCCATTGGGGTTACCGGCGTCACCAGCTGATCGCGGACTTTGCAATTTGAGCGGATGACCTGCATGACATCGTGTACGCGTTCATCTTCAATGCCGATCATGAATGTCGTATTACCCGCTCTCAAAAACCCTCCCGTACTGGCGAGTTTCGTAGCACGGAAGCCTTCCCTTACAAGCGCATTCGACAATCGGTTGCTGTCTTTGTCCTGCACGATCGCGATGACTAATTTCATCAAAACCCCTCCCATGGAAATAACACTTATCATACTACTCTATTACAATTTGACATCAGCTGTGAAAAATCCTCTAAAATATTAAATCCGGGCGTCTTTGAGCGACCAATGAAACCTTTGTTCAAGCGCTGCGATTCCTTCCTCCAATATGTTCTCCTGAGGCTGCTCCGCGTTGAGCCTGACTATTCGGCGGCCACTCCGTTCCGCAAGCAACCGATAGCCTTCCCGAACCTTCATATGAAAAGCCATCTCTTCAAGATCAAGACGGTTTACCTCCCGGACCTGAGCCCGATTAATACGGGATAATCCGACTTCCGGCGAAACATCCATCCACAACGTAAGGTCAGGCATTGTATCCTCCACAGCAAACCGGTTGATCTCCCATACCTCCTCAATTCCAAGACCGCGTGCATATCCTTGATAGGCAAGGCTGCTGTCGACGAAACGGTCGCAGATGACCACCTTTCCATTCCGTAACGCCGGCCTCACCTTCTCCACAAGATGCTGTCTTCTCGCCGCCGCGTATAAGAGCGCTTCCGTACGCGCATCCATGGCCGTATTCCGTGTATCAAGGACGACTTGTCGAATATTCTCGGCGATCGGTATGCCGCCAGGCTCACGCGTTATCAAGACGTTTAAACCCGCCTTGGCCAGTCTCTGTTCCAATTCTGCAATAAATGTCGTTTTACCGGCTCCTTCGCCGCCCTCTACAGTGATGAATTTCCCCTGATTCAATTGATCTGTCTCCTAACTGCCCCTTATATTGTCGTTCATTCTCATTCTAACAAAGTAGGCACCCGAGCGTAAACGACGATTAACTGCCTTGAACGACCCGGATGGTCTGGAGCGTCGAATCCGAAGCGGTCTGAAATTTGGCACCGTGTTCCGCTAATTGAACGATTGTAGTCATAACTTCCGGCCCAATCCGTTCTCCCGGATATAATATAGGTATGCCCGGCGGATATGGAATAATCATTTCATCGCATACTCTTCCTTCCGCTTCCGCCAATGGAATTGTCTCTGACCTATCCTGAGAATGATCAGATCCCAATACGAACACTATCGGTTCCGATACCGGTAATCCACAAGGGAACGAAGCCGGATTAGTTTGAAAATTGGCTCTATCCGTTACCTTCGTTCGCGCAATCGTTTGACATGCGTGAATGAGTGCATCCGCATCACTGTCCGTTGAAGCCACACCAATGAGCAGTACAACATGCCGTGGATCCGCCATTTCCGTGTAACAACCATAGTGTTCAAGTTCCTGCTGCAGCCGATAACCGGACCTTGTCCCGGTCCGATCCCATAGAACGATTCGAAGCGGATCAAGATAGCGACAGCCGTCGCCGCCGGACTCCGCATTTACAATACCGAATTCCGGCACTGACCGGCTTATCCGGTTGCGGATATTATTCGCTGTTCTTATTGCCTGTTCGAATAACTGTGCTCCATAGGCATCGATCATTGCTCTTGTTAAATCGAGCGAAATCATAATCGGATACGAAGGACTGGAGCTTTGGATTATCGAAAGGATACGTTTTACAGCTCTTCCGTTTATATATTTACCCTGAATATGAAGCATCGCTCCCATTGTCATTGCCGGCAGCGTTTTATGTGTCGACTGAACGACGCCATCCACTCCCGCAGCTAACGCCCCCTCCGGAAGCTCCGAATGAAGCCCGTAATGGGCGCCATGTGCTTCATCGACAAGCAACGGTATGCTGTAAGCATGTACTAACCGGACATATTGGTGGAGACGCACGCCCATGCCGTAATAATTCGGTGTGCTTAGCATAACCGCTTTCGCGTAGGGATATCGTTGCAGCGCCTCTTCCACATTATTCAAAGAGGGTATGGTTGCAATTCCGGATTGGATATCCACTTCCGGTTGGACAAACACGGCACGAGCGCCGGCCAGCATCATTGCATGAATAATCGACTTGTGGACATTTCTCTGCACAATCAAAACATCGCCGGCATTACAGTGTGCAAGCACAAGAGCCATATTTCCCGCAGTGCTTCCCCCGATCAGGAAAAACGTTTGTTCTGAACCATAAGTTTCGGCAGCCAGCTGCTGCGCTTCTTTAATCGCTCCCTGCGGGTCGTGCAAATCGTCAGTCGATGATAATTCCGTTACGTCCAGCTTCATTACGGCTTGCAAATCATCTGTTATTTCCTTCGGATAGAGCTTCATAGCTTGTCCATAATGATGACCGGGCACATGAAAGCTGCGGGGAGCTGACGCCAAATGTTTTTTTATTGCTTCATATAATGGTGCATTTAATGGATTCATCTGATTATACTGCCTTTCCATCATTGTTTCTTCTATTGTAACGTATACATGAATAAAAAAAGAAGCCTGTCTCCATCCCATGGAAACAGGCTCATGCATTTTTTCGAATCCATATTTGTCTAAGCTGATGAATGAAAAACGGATATTTGGCATCCTTGACATCTGTACGGATCATCTCGGTCTCGCAACTTTCACAGATGAACTCCGATACAATATGAATGCCTTCTTCCTTATCGTACCCGCAAATAATGCAAGTATGACGGCTCTGTTCAACCACTATACATCCCGCCTTTGTCGACACATATGTTCAACTATCATTATGCCACATGCTCTACTATTTTATACTTGTTTCATAGTTCGATTCATAATATTTTTTATATCCTATGCAAATTTTCGTCTAATCGTGACCAAAAGCGATTCATTTTATATAGTAATTGTCCGATACATAGAATGTGCATTGAGATTATGGTTAGCGGAAGATGGTGGATCGGAATGCAGCATAAAGCAGAAATAAATAAAGATGCAACAATATATCATTATCAACTGGTCAGAAAAATCAATCTCCGGAACGAATCGTTGGCCAGTTATCTCTTTATCGGATTTCTAATGGGCGGATTTCAAGGTTATTTTTATCATTATAATGGGGTCGTCAGTTGGACGGCAGGACTAATTTGTGTGAGTTCAATCCACTGGGTGATGCTTCGCCTCACCATGGTACGTGTCGACCAAATGGAAAAAGGGCTCTGGGCGTGGCGTCTTAAGCTTCCGTGGCTTGTCTATCTCCCTGTTCAATATGTCGAATACCAACTGTTTCGAAGATTGCACCGTCATTTAATGTGGCCTGGTTTGTGTGTTTTTGCGGTATGCTACCCTTGGATATCCGAATCGATGATCATCAGCCTTATTATGTGGCATTTCTGGCTGCTGGCACCTAGATTATTCGTGATTCACAGTCTTCGTAAAGCGAGAAAAGACGGTTTAATCCGTATAGAGGGACGGGTTATTTAGTTTTATCATCGCTAAATCACGCGAATAAAGCAGTTGTACTTTTCCCATACATCCAGGGTTTGCTTATGGAGCTGAACAACAATAAATCCACTGAGATCACTCAGTGGATTTATTGTGCTGCGCAAATTGCATTTGCGCCTTGAAAACCGGATGCGAAAGGATACAGAAACATTAGCTGTTTGAGTTTCAATGGGTTGTATTAGGATAAGCCCTCGACCGATTAGTATTCGTCAGCTGCACGCATTGCTGCGCTTCCACCCCGAACCTATCAACCTGGTCGTCTTCCAGGGGTCTTACTAAATTGGGAAATCTCATCTTGAGGGGGGCTTCACGCTTAGATGCTTTCAGCGCTTATCCCGTCCGTACATAGCTACCCAGCGGTGCTCCTGGCGGAACAACTGGTACACCAGCGGTACGTCCATCCCGGTCCTCTCGTACTAAGGACAGCTCCTCTCAAATTTCCTACGCCCACGACAGATAGGGACCGAACTGTCTCACGACGTTCTGAACCCAGCTCGCGTACCGCTTTAATGGGCGAACAGCCCAACCCTTGGGACCTACTTCAGCCCCAGGATGCGATGAGCCGACATCGAGGTGCCAAACCTCCCCGTCGATGTGGACTCTTGGGGGAGATAAGCCTGTTATCCCCAGGGTAGCTTTTATCCGTTGAGCGATGGCCCTTCCATGCGGTACCACCGGATCACTAAGCCCGACTTTCGTCCCTGCTCGACTTGTAGGTCTCGCAGTCAAGCTCCCTTATGCCTTTGCACTCTTCGAATGATTTCCAACCATTCTGAGGGAACCTTGGGGCGCCTCCGTTACACTTTAGGAGGCGACCGCCCCAGTCAAACTGCCCGCCTGACACGGTCCCTCCACCCGATTCAGGGTGGCAGGTTAGAACTCCGATACGATCAGGGTGGTATCCCAACGGCGCCTCCCTTGATGCTGGCGCACCAAGCTCCTAGGCTCCCACCTATCCTGTACAGATCGTACCAAAGTCCAATATCAAGCTGCAGTAAAGCTCCATGGGGTCTTTCCGTCTTGTCGCGGGTAACCTGCATCTTCACAGGTATTAAAATTTCACCGGATCTCTCGTTGAGACAGCGCCCAAGTCGTTACGCCATTCGTGCGGGTCAGAATTTACCTGACAAGGAATTTCGCTACCTTAGGACCGTTATAGTTACGGCCGCCGTTTACTGGGGCTTCGGTTCACAGCTTCGGATTGCTCCTAACCGCTCCCCTTAACCTTCCAGCACCGGGCAGGCGTCAGCCCGTATACTTCGCCTTACGGCTTCGCACAGACCTGTGTTTTTGCTAAACAGTCGCTTGGGCCTTTTCACTGCGGCCCCCTCGGGCTATTCACCCTACCGAGGCACCCCTTCTCCCGAAGTTACGGGGTCATTTTGCCGAGTTCCTTAACGAGAGTTCTTCCGCGCGCCTTAGCATGCTCTGCTCGCCTACCTGTGTCGGTTTGCGGTACGGGCACCTTCGCCTGGCTAGAGGCTTTTCTCGGCAGCCGGAGCTCATGACCTTCGGTACTGTAATTTTCCCTCCCCATCACAGCCTAGCCTTATCGATATGCGGATTTGCCAACATATCAGCCTCACTGCTTGGACGGACATCCATCGGTCCGCGTCACTACCCTTCTGCGTCACCCCATTGCTCATAACGGCTTACGGTGGTACAGGAATTTCAACCTGTTGTCCTTCGACTACGCCTTTCGGCCTCGCCTTAGGTCCCGACTTACCCTGAGCGGACGAGCCTTCCTCAGGAACCCTTAGGCTTTCGGCGGACAAGATTCTCACTTGTCTTTTCGT
The DNA here is from genome assembly GCA_041281825.1 of Paenibacillus tarimensis. Lineage (GTDB taxonomy): Bacteria > Bacillota > Bacilli > Paenibacillales > Paenibacillaceae > Paenibacillus_D > Paenibacillus_D tarimensis_A. Next base: position 6,100,799 of record CP166298.1, read on the forward strand.
TACTCATACCGGCATTCTCACTTGAATGCAGTCCACCAGTCCTTCCGGTCTGACTTCAACCCGCATTCAACGCTCCCCTACCACTGTACTTACGTACAATTCATAGCTTCGGTGGTGTGTTTAGCCCCGTTACATTTTCGGCGCAGAGTCACTCGACCAGTGAGCTATTACGCACTCTTTAAATGGTGGCTGCTTCTAAGCCAACATCCTGGTTGTCTTTGCAACTCCACATCCTTTCCCACTTAACACACACTTGGGGACCTTAGCTGATGATCTGGGCTGTTTCCCTCTTGACAATGGATCTTAGCACTCACTGTCTGACTCCCGGTTATAAGTCTATGGCATTCGGAGTTTGACTGAACTTGGTAACCCTTGGCGGGCCCCGCATCCAATCAGTGCTCTACCTCCACGACTCTTACACCGAGGCTAGCCCTAAAGCTATTTCGGGGAGAACCAGCTATCTCCGAGTTCGATTGGAATTTCTCCGCTACCCCCACCTCATCCCCGAATTTTTCAACATTCGTGGGTTCGGGCCTCCAGTGCGTGTTACCGCACCTTCACCCTGGACAGGGGTAGATCACTCGGTTTCGGGTCTACAACCACGTACTCATTCGCCCTATTCAGACTCGCTTTCGCTGCGGCTACGGCTCTCCACCTTAACCTTGCACGTGATCGTAACTCGCCGGTTCATTCTACAAAAGGCACGCCATCACCCCTATAACGGGCTCTGACTTCTTGTAAGCGCACGGTTTCAGGTTCTTTTTCACTCCGCTCCCGCGGTGCTTTTCACCTTTCCCTCACGGTACTGCTTCACTATCGGTCACCAGGGAGTATTTAGCCTTGGCAGATGGTCCTGCCGGATTCCTACGGGGTTTCTCGTGTCCCGCAGTACTCGGGATCCGTCTCGGAGGGTGCTCGCTTTCGACTACAGGGCTGTTACCTGCTATGGCGGGCCTTTCCAGACCGCTTCATCTAACGAACACCTTTGTAACTCCATGTGAGACGTCCCACAACCCCAGGGGGCAAGCCCCCTGGTTTGGGCTAATCCGCGTTCGCTCGCCGCTACTGACGGAATCACTGTTGTTTTCTCTTCCTCAGGGTACTTAGATGTTTCAGTTCCCCTGGTATGCCTCCATGTCACCTATGAATTCAGTGACAGGTGACTGTCCATTACGACAGCCGGGTTTCCCCATTCGGACATCCCCGGATCAAAGCCTGCTTACGGCTCCCCGAGGCATTTCGCTGTTCGCCGCGTCCTTCATCGGCTCCTGGTGCCTAGGCATCCTCCGTGCGCTCTTAGTAGCTTAACCTGCATTTTTCCGAAGGAAAAGATGCTTCCTTCTTCAAATGTTCTACTAATTGTTGCTCACTTCGCTTACGCGAAGCTCGCGTTATTGAAACTTCAGCTAAAGGATGTTTCTGTTTTTTCGCTATCCAGTTTTCAAGGTGCAAAACATACATTGGTGGAGCCAAGGAGGATCGAACTCCTGACCTCCTGCTTGCAAGGCAGGCGCTCTCCCAGCTGAGCTATGGCCCCATACTTTACCCGTCTAGGTAAGGATAATGGTGGGCCTTAGTGGACTCGAACCACCGACCTCACCCTTATCAGGGGTGCGCTCTAACCAGCTGAGCTAAAGGCCCTTGTCACAAGTATTGATGAGATGCAAAAGCATCCGCTTGGCAACGTCCTACTCTCCCAGGACCCTGCGGTCCAAGTACCATCGGCGCTGGAAGGCTTAACGGTCGTGTTCGGGATGGGTACGCGTGGTTCCCTTCCGCCATCGCCACCAAACGGATATTTGCTTGTGAAAGTTCATTCCCGGTTAACCCGGTCTTGCTCTTTCAAAACTGACAACGAGCGAGCAACAATGCCTTGTTTATCCGGTCATCATCGTGACCGGGTATTTCCTTAGAAAGGAGGTGATCCAGCCGCACCTTCCGATACGGCTACCTTGTTACGACTTCACCCCAATCATCTACCCCACCTTCGGCGGCTGGCTCCTTGCGGTTACCCCACCGACTTCGGGTGTTGTAAACTCTCGTGGTGTGACGGGCGGTGTGTACAAGACCCGGGAACGTATTCACCGCGGCATGCTGATCCGCGATTACTAGCAATTCCGACTTCATGCAGGCGAGTTGCAGCCTGCAATCCGAACTGAGACCAGCTTTGCTGGGATTGGCTCCGCCTCGCGGCTTCGCAGCCCGTTGTACTGGCCATTGTAGTACGTGTGTAGCCCAGGTCATAAGGGGCATGATGATTTGACGTCATCCCCACCTTCCTCCGGTTTGTCACCGGCAGTCATCTTAGAGTGCCCACCCAAAGTGCTGGCAACTAAGATCAAGGGTTGCGCTCGTTGCGGGACTTAACCCAACATCTCACGACACGAGCTGACGACAACCATGCACCACCTGTCTCCTCTGTCCCGAAGGAAAGGCCTATCTCTAGACCGGTCAAAGGGATGTCAAGACCTGGTAAGGTTCTTCGCGTTGCTTCGAATTAAACCACATACTCCACTGCTTGTGCGGGTCCCCGTCAATTCCTTTGAGTTTCAGTCTTGCGACCGTACTCCCCAGGCGGAATGCTTAATGTGTTAACTTCGGCACCAAGGGTATCGAAACCCCTAACACCTAGCATTCATCGTTTACGGCGTGGACTACCAGGGTATCTAATCCTGTTTGCTCCCCACGCTTTCGCGCCTCAGCGTCAGTTACAGCCCAGAAAGTCGCCTTCGCCACTGGTGTTCCTCCACATCTCTACGCATTTCACCGCTACACGTGGAATTCCACTTTCCTCTTCTGCACTCAAGCTTTGCAGTTTCCGATGCGACTGGAGGTTGAGCCCCCAGTTTAAACACCAGACTTACAAGGCCGCCTGCGCGCGCTTTACGCCCAATAATTCCGGACAACGCTTGCCCCCTACGTATTACCGCGGCTGCTGGCACGTAGTTAGCCGGGGCTTTCTTCTCAGGTACCGTCACCTTGAGAGCAGTTACTCTCCCAAGCGTTCTTCCCTGGCAACAGAGCTTTACGACCCGAAGGCCTTCCTCACTCACGCGGCGTTGCTCCGTCAGACTTTCGTCCATTGCGGAAGATTCCCTACTGCTGCCTCCCGTAGGAGTCTGGGCCGTGTCTCAGTCCCAGTGTGGCCGATCACCCTCTCAGGTCGGCTACGCATCGTCGCCTTGGTGAGCCGTTACCTCACCAACTAGCTAATGCGCCGCAGGTCCATCTGCAAGTGACAGCTTGCGCCGCCTTTCCCGGTTCCCTCATGCGACAGAACCGCTTATCCGGTATTAGCATCCGTTTCCGGATGTTATCCCGGTCTTGCAGGCAGGTTACCTACGTGTTACTCACCCGTCCGCCGCTAAGCATCAGAGGTGCAAGCACCTCTTCAGCTCCGCTCGACTTGCATGTATTAGGCACGCCGCCAGCGTTCGTCCTGAGCCAGGATCAAACTCTCCATAAAAGCTGCTTTCTTCTTTTGGCTGAAAGCCAATGGAAGAACGGCAACGAATGTATGAATAAGCTTGTTAGCTCATACGTTTTGTTGCTGTTTCTGCAGCTCTTGATGAGCCGCAGGGCATTTCGCTCGTTGTTCAGTTTTCAAAGAACAAGGTCGTTCTTTCCATTCATCACCGTCTCAGCGGCGACCTTTATAATATATCACAGCTGCCTACTTTAATGCAAGAACTATTTTTTACCGTTTCGTTCTTTTATTCACCGATTTCAGCGGCAAGAGATAATATATCATAGTGCAAGTTTAAGAGTCAAGCACTTTGTTCATTTTCCTATTATATATAAGTGCAAGTTCATTTCGTTATTATTTCTCGAATATGCAAATGACGCTCTATGGTAAGATTAATAATCGAACCATCTATCGATACCCATGGTCTTGTCAGGTGATTACGATCGGAAAATACGATTTCTCCGATTCGGTTATCACTTAATCTGACAACCGTTCCGTTGTGGAACTGAGTCGCTTTGCCGATAAACAATTGAACGAGCACCGGATCAAGCTGGCCGAATGATTCTTGCTGCAGTTGTTCCAAGACGAGGTACGGCGAAGCAGGCATGCGGTAAGCCCGCTTTAACGTCATGGCATGATAAATATCCGCAACTGCTACGATTCGGGCGTACGGATGTATCTTTTCTCCCTTTAACCCTAACGGGTATCCCGAACCGTCCACTTTCTCATGGTGCTGCAGTGCGGTCAGCTTAACCCCCTCATTAATCGCCGGGATTGGCTTTAACATCTGATACCCGTGTACGGTATGCTTTTTCATCTCTTCCGCTTCGCTTGATGTAAGCGCCTCGGGTTTATTCAATATTGTTTTGTCCACTTTAATATTCCCGATATCATGAAACAATCCGGCTAATGCTGAAGGGATCCAATCTTTATGCGGCATACCGCTCCACTGCGCCAATTGGTATGAAGACAACGCAGTCAAAACGCTGTTGTGGAACATATAATCCTCATTGTTGTATATTTGAGGTGAAAACTTGAGCACATTATATTCATTAATATGATTTAACAGCGATTCAAGCTGCTTTCTGATTTCCAAAATCGGTATACTTAATGCTGCATTGTACTGGGAAAATACATTTTTAATAAGCGCGAACAACCGATCGTACTCTTTCTGAAAAGAAGCGGTCGGCGTATGTTCGGCTACCGGTTCATCTGTCGCCTCTGTCTCAACCTGCTCATGACCGATCCCCGATCTTGCGGCAATCGCAACTGTCGGAATGAGGAAAGCTTGCAAAATATCTATTTCCCTCGGCATGATGATTTTTCCTTTTTGCAGCAGAACACCGCCTAACGGGGTTTGTACATCCTGAATTAGTTTATCCCCTATTTTAAGTTGGCTTAATTGTACTGTTGGCAAAGTCTGTTCCTCCCGACTGTAAAAGTGAATCCACCCAAGCCGTGCCAATGCGATACAAAACCGGGAAACACCGCCCGTTATTACTCGGACGGTGTTTCGGAATTGTCTTCCTCAGCCTGAATATCGGCTTCCTGACTATCGGTATCTTCAGTTCGGTCAACTCGGGTTACCGTAGCCACAGCGTCTTCGTCGCGAATATTGATCAACTTGACGCCCTGCGTATTTCTGCCCATCGTGGAAATACCGGACATGCTTGTACGGATCAGCGTTCCCGATGAAGTCATGATCATGAGATCTTCCTCATTATTTACAACCTTCAGTCCTACGACAGGTCCATTCTTTTCGGTGACATTCAAGGTTTTAATTCCTTTGCCGCCGCGGCTCTGAATCCGGTATTCACTTATCGGCGTGCGTTTACCGTATCCCTTAGACGTTACGATCAATACATCCTGGTCGGGAACGACCACATCCATATCGATTACGATATCGTCCTCATCAAGCTGTATTCCCTTTACCCCGGTAGCCGAACGTCCCATGGAACGAACATCCGCTTCCGAATAACGGATGGACATGCCTTGCGCTGTGCCCATAATGATTTCCTGCTTGCCGTCAGTCAGCTTGACGCTGATTAAATCGTCATCCTCGCGCAGCGAGATCGCTATCAATCCGACCTTGCGGATATTTGAGTAGTCGTCCAGCGGCGTTTTCTTCACAATGCCTTGCCGGGTTGCGAAGAACAGATACCGCTCCGGATCAAACGATTGTACCGGGATAACCGCGTTTACCGTTTCACCCTGCTCAATCTGAATCAAGTTGATGATTGGCGTTCCCCGGGCAGTGCGGCTTAATTCCGGTATCTCATAAGCTTTTAACCGGTATACTTTGCCTTTGTTTGTGAAGAACAGCAAGTAGTGATGCGTATTGGAAACAAACAGATGCTCGACGAAATCGTCTTCCTTCGTTTCCATTCCGATGACGCCGCGTCCTCCGCGTTTCTGACTGCGGTATGTGGTTACGGGCAAACGCTTCACATAACCGGTGTGCGTGACTGAAATGATCACATCTTCACGCGGGATCAGGTCTTCGTCCAATATTTCGTCGTCGCTGACTGTAATTTCAGTTCGGCGCTCGTCTCCATATTTTTCTTTGACCTCACCCAGCTCTTCACTGATGATATTCAGCACGAGCTGCTCATCGGCCAGGATCGCTTCGTATTCCGCGATTTTGCGGAGCAGTTCGGCATATTCTGCTTCGATCTTCTCCCGTTCCAAGCCGGTAAGCCGCTGCAGCCGCATGTCAAGAATCGCCTGCGCCTGCTCATAGGTTAATGCAAAACGCGTCATTAAACCGTCTCTCGCTTCATCCGTCGTCTGAGAGGCGCGGATAAGCGCGATTACTTCATCCAGATGATCGAGCGCAATACGCAAACCCTCGAGGATATGGGCACGCGCACGGGCTTTCTTCAGATCGAATTCGGTACGCCGGCGAATAACTTCAACCTGATGTGTCAAATAATGATATAGCGTATCTTTGAGGTTCAGCATTTTCGGCTCACCGTTAACCAGCGCGATCATATTAATGCCGAAATTCGTCTGCATCTGCGTTTGCTTATACAGATTGTTTAATACGACGCTCGGATTGACATCGCGGCGAAGCTCGATAACGACCCTCATTCCGTTACGGTCGGATTCGTCCCGAAGATCGGTAATACCATCAATATTTTTTTCCCGTACCAATTCGGCGATTTTCTCTACGAGTCTGGCCTTATTTACTTGGTAAGGCAGTTCGTGCACGATAATTCGCGCTTTTCCGTTTACTTCTTCGATGGAACAGCGCGCTCTCATTGTAACCGATCCCCGACCGGTCGTATACGCTTGACGAATGCCGGACAGTCCCATGACAATGCCGGCCGTCGGGAAATCAGGTCCCTTCACGAACTCCATCAGCTCGACCGATGTAATATCCGGATTGTCGATGAGCGCCTGCACCCCGTCAATCACCTCAACCAGGTTGTGCGGCGGAATATTGGTCGCCATACCGACCGCAATTCCGGATACTCCGTTTACAAGCAAATTCGGGAAACGCGCCGGCAGTACGGCAGGCTCATGCTCTTCCCCGTCATAATTCGGAACGAAGTCGATCGTTTCTTTGTTGATGTCACGAAGCATTTCCATCGCGATCTTTGATAGACGCGCTTCGGTATAACGCATAGCCGCAGCAGAGTCTCCGTCAATCGAGCCAAAGTTGCCGTGACCGTCGATCAGCATATATCTAAGCGAGAAATCCTGCGCCATTCGTACCATCGTTTCATAAACGGCCGAATCGCCGTGAGGATGGTATTTCCCGATGACCTCGCCCACTATTCTGGCGGATTTCTTATAAGGCTTGTCCGGTGACATGCCGAGCTCCGACATCGCATACAATATGCGCCGATGTACCGGCTTTAATCCGTCCCGGACATCGGGCAATGCACGGCTTACGATGATGCTCATGGCATAATCCATGAACGAATCCCGCATTTCTACGCCGATATCGCGATCTCGTATTTGTGAACGTTGTTCTTCCGCCATGCGAATCCTCCTGACGTAACTTCTAGAGGTAATTATAAACAAACTATTATTTATTATATTACTTTCACATTCCAAGCACAATTAAACGTTGATCAAATCTAGGTTTTTTCCCGTTTCCAATTATCTTCGCTCCCCATACTATAGGTAGGAAGCACCATATCATATTATACCATTCATTGTAGTTAACGTGTTACAAGTTATCCGTTTATTCCGGATTTCTGGGGAAAGGTGGATCTCCTCGATGGCCATCAGGCGCATAATTAGCAAATGGGAAAAAACAAAAGCAATATTGGGCAATGTTCAGTTAAATGATTATATACCCCGCACCGAAATCTTCACGGAACCCGAGCTCGCCCTCATGCTCGATCAATATAATATGGTCTATGTGAAACCGGACAAAGGCACCTTCGGTTCCGGCGTAATCCGTATTGAACGCCGGATGGATGCATACGGCGGACAGCATTATCAATTTCAAATCGGAACAAAGATTAATAGGCCGGATGACTATCAATCGCTCATATCGGGATTGAGACAACGGATCCGTAACCGGCCCTACCTTGTGCAACAAGGAATTGAATTGCTGCAGCATAAAGGGCGGCGGTTCGACCTGCGCGTAATGGTGCAGCAAAGTCCCCGAAAACAATGGGAAACAACGGGCATCATCGGCCGGCTCGCTCATCCGCATAAAATCGTCACGAATTATCACAGCGGCGGCACACCGCTTTCCTTCGAGCGTCTGATGGCGGGCCATATTGACGTTGCCGATCAGCCTGAGTTCCTCTTCCGACTACGCCAACTGGGCACCGATATTGCGGCCCAGCTTCAATCCGTCTATCCCGGTATAAAAGAATTAGGTATCGACGTTGCATTAGACGCGCAATTAAAGCCATGGATTCTTGAGGTCAACACGCTGCCTGATCCGTTTCTGTTTCGTAAACTGAAGGACAAACGAGTGTTCCGTAAAGTGTACCGTTATGCCGTCGCCTATGGCCGTTTCAAAAGAAAAAGAAGCAGGACACAGAAATCATATTCCATATACAAGCGCTAAAGCCGCCCGGCAAGGGCGGCTGACTTTCTGAATTCCACAGCTCATCTTCTGTCAGATATCCAGATTTTTCACGTATTTGGCATAGGTTTGAATGAAATCGCGGCGCGGCTCGACATTGTCGCCCATGAGCGTATCAAATACGACATCCGCTTCAATCGCATCCTCGATTGTTACCTGCAGCATGGTGCGGCTTTCCGGATCCATCGTCGTCTCCCAGAGCTGGGAGGCATTCATTTCACCTAAACCTTTGTAGCGCTGCACATTGACTTTCGCGCCTTCTCCGAACTCGGCGATAATTTCATCACGTTCGCGTTCGCTCTGTGCATAACGGATAACCTTACTGCGCTCGATCTTGAACAGCGGAGGCTGTGCAATGTATACATAACCGACCTCGATAATTTTGCGCATGTAGCGGTAGAAGAACGTTAGCAGCAGTGTGCGGATATGCGCTCCGTCGACATCAGCATCGGTCATGATAATGATTTTGTGATAACGGGCTTTCTCGATATCGAAATCATCCCCGATACCGGTACCGAGCGCCGTAATGATCGCCCGAATTTCGGTATTGCCCAGAATACGGTCGAGTCTCGCTTTCTCAACGTTCAGTATTTTTCCCCGAAGCGGCAGAATCGCTTGAAAATGTCGGTCGCGGCCTTGCTTTGCCGATCCGCCTGCTGAATCACCTTCGACAATATACAATTCGCTGATCGATGCATCCTTAGAGGAGCAATCGGCCAGCTTGCCCGGCAGAGAGCTGACTTCCAGGGCGCTCTTGCGGCGCGTAAGCTCCCGCGCTTTGCGCGCCGCTTCCCGTGCTCTTGCCGCCGATAGGCCTTTCTCGACAATCTTCTTCGATACCGACGGATTTTCATCGAGGAATTCCTGGAATTTCTCCGCAAAGAATGACTCGACAATCCCACGTACTTCGCTGTTGCCAAGCTTGGTTTTGGTTTGGCCTTCGAATTGAGGCTCCGGTATCTTAACTGAAATGATCGCTGTTAAGCCTTCGCGCACATCATCACCGGACAAATTGGAGACATTATCTTTGATCGATCCTGTCTTGCGCGCATAATCGTTAATAATCCGTGTTAATGCGCTCTTAAAGCCGGATTCGTGCGTACCGCCTTCATGTGTGTTGATATTATTGGCAAACGAATAAATATTCTCGGTATAACTGTCGTTATATTGCAGTGCAACTTCTACGTGGATGTGATCCTTTGCCCCTTCCACATAGATAGGTTGATCGTGCATCACTTCGCGGGTACGGTTCAAATACGAGACGAATTCAATAATTCCGCCGTCGTATTTATACGTGTTGGTAGTCCCGGTACGCTCGTCGAGCAGTGAAATCTCAATCCCTTTATTCAGGAAGGCAAGCTCGCGGATTCTGGATTGAAGCATATCATATTCAAAAACGGTCGTTTCGGTAAATATTTCCGGATCTGGCTTAAACCGTGTCGTTGTGCCGGTCTCTTCGGCATCCCCGACAATCTTAAGGTCATATTGGGGCACTCCGCGGCGATACTCCTGCTGATAGACATTTCCGTCGCGTCTAACCTGAACAATAACCTGCTCGGATAACGCATTGACAACCGATACACCGACGCCGTGCAGACCGCCTGATACTTTATAACCCTCTCCGCCGAACTTGCCTCCGGCATGAAGGACAGTCATGACGACTTCCAAGGTCGACCGCTTCAGCTTCGGATGCTCGCCCACGGGAATTCCCCGTCCGTTATCGATTACGGTCACGCTGTTGTCTTCATGGATCACCACTTGAATCCGGGTACAATAGCCGGCAAGCGCCTCGTCGATACTGTTATCGACAACTTCCCACACGAGATGGTGAAGACCTTTGCCGCTCGTTGAACCGATATACATGCCGGGGCGTTTGCGAACCGCTTCCAATCCTTCCAGGACCTGTATCTGACTTTCATCATACGTATGCTGATTCAAAGACATGCTTCTTTCACTGCTCCTCTCGACTTCTCGCTTCCGGCGCAACTGTTAAGTTCCGTCGTTAATTTGCCGCAAAATGATGCGCTCGTTTCTTTAATGTTGACGACGATATCGGCGAGTAGTAGATCTTCTGCTTTGTAATGACGATTGATTTCGATTCTTCTTCTCCAATCACTTCGATATCCTTCCGCTTGCGCGCGCCGATCACAAATTGCTTGGATAGCCGGGACGATTGTTCGATCGAAATATCGAATATGGCTACGAGCTCGGCTGCTCGAATGATTTTCTCTCCGCCTAAATGGATATACATGTCATCCACTCCTTCATCGCCGCCGCGGCTGAATTACCGCAAGATTTGTCCGTTCCTTACCTGATAGACGCGGGTATCCTGAAGTTTGCTTAAATCAACGCTGTCCAGCCCGGTAGTCGTAATGAACGTTTGTACCTTTCGTTGGAACGTTTCGATCAATTGCGTTTGCCGGTTCTGATCGAGTTCCGACAGTACATCGTCCAGTAAAAGCAGCGGATATTCCCCGATTTCCTCATGGATCAGCTCGATCTCCGCCAGCTTAAGCGACAAAGCGGTCGTACGCTGTTGACCCTGGGATCCATAGATTTGGGCTTCCTTGTCGTTAATAAAGAAAACCATATCATCCCGGTGCGGTCCGACCAATGTCACGCCTCTGCGGAGTTCCTGATCTTTTACCTGTGTTAACTTTATCATAAATTGCTCAAATAAAACAGATTCTTCTGGGGAATCGTTAATCTCGATAGAGGGGCGGTATACAATGCGCAGCTTCTCGCTTCCGGCCGTTATTCCGGAATGGATCGTTCCGGCCCAGCGTTCCAGCTTATGAATAAAGCTTTGCCTTTTTTTGATAATTTTAACACCATACTCGGCCAACTGCGTATTCCATACATCCAGCATCGTTTGCGCCGCTGCACCCGGCGACGCGGATTTCAAGTAATTATTCCGTTGAAGCAGAACTTTACCGTATTGCTGAAGCGTATGCAAATAGCCGGGCTGGACCTGGCCGATTTCCATGTCGAGAAACCGCCTGCGAATGCCCGGTGTTCCTTTTACAATCTCCAAATCCTCCGGCGCAAACATTACGACATTCAGTGTGCCGACGAAGTCGCTAAGCTTCCGCTGCTCCAAACCGTTGATTTTCGCTTTTTTCCCTTGCGCAGAAAATGTCAGATCAAGTTTTACAGTGCCGTATTTTTTGTCAACCTCGCCGTGGATATGCGCCGTGTCGGCATGCCACCCAATCAATTCTTTATCTTTGCTGGTCCGGTGCGATTTCGACAAGGCGAGCGCAAAAATCGACTCCAGCAAATTCGTTTTGCCTTGAGCATTAGGACCGACGAACAAGTTGACTTGGCTGTCGGTCCTCAGCTCGATCTGGCCGTAGTTACGATAATTTTGTAATGCAATCGTTTTTAGAAACACGCCGAAGCCTCCTGTGTCTTCTGACTGGACCGGCGGCGGTTACGCTTGTCTGGAAATGATGAAGGGACCGTACCCTTCAATATCGATCCGGTCTCCCGCATACAGCTTTCTGCCGCGCCGCTGATCCGGTTCACCGTTAATAATCACTTCATGCTCCTGCAAAAACATCTTGGCTTGACCGCCTGAGTCGATGCATTCAGACAGTTTCAGAAACTGCCCGAGCGCGATGTATTCCGTTTTAATTGTAATTTCCTTCATATTCGACATCCTTTTCCCAATTGTCGGTTCATGCACTTATTAACTTGTAGTTCGATAAGGCAAAACAAGGTGAAGGCTGTACGGATGGTCGATCGGCTTCAGGATGATGGGGCTCATCGCTCCTGAAAATCCGATAAACAGCTGCTCGCTGTCAATAACTTTAAGGGCATCAAGCACATATTTTGAGTTAAATGCAATACGCAGCGGCTCCCCATTGAAGCTGGCGGCGTCCAACTGTTCGGTTACACGTCCGAGTTCCGATGAACTGGAGGATATTTCAATCGTACCGTCTTCCAATGTCATTAACCGGACAATATTCGTTTTTTCTTCTCTGGACATCAGATAAGCGCGGTCGATCGCATCCGTCAATTTTTTTGTATCCAGAATCAGTTCTGTTTTGTACACCTGCGGAATAATCTTAGAAGTATCCGGATAAGTACCGTCAAGCATCCGCGAGTAGAAGAGGACGTTGCCGATTTTAAACAGTACTTGATTATCCGCAACGACAATAGCGACGGTATGCTGATCCGGAACGATCTTGGATAATTCGACCAACGTTCTGCCTGATATGACGATATTCGAGAATTTGTAGCCCGGTTCGGTTTCCACATGTGCGCTGCGGCTTGCCAAACGATGACGATCGGTGGCCACAAACTTAAATTGCCCTTCGTTCATGTTCCACAATACGCCGGTCAATATTGGCGTTTGTTCGCTTGTTGAAGCTGCAAATGTCGTATTACGAATCATCGACTTGAGCAAATCGCCGGGAATGGTGAACGTATCATTTTCTTCAATCGAAGGCAATACCGGAAACTCTTCCGGATCAAGTCCAACCATTTGTATATCCGTAGATCCGGAACGAAGCATCGTCTGATAATGATCGCCTACCTCGATTTCGACTTCATTTGCCGGAAGCTTCCTTACGATTTCGACAATAAATTTCGCCGGGAGGACGACACTGCCGGGTTTGTCGATACGTGCATTCACATGATCGCCTGATTCAACTGGGATGAAGCTTTGGATCGAAATATCGGTATCACTGGCCGTTAACGTCACTCCTTGATGGGTAACATCGACCTTGATGCCTCCAAGAATCGGAATCGCAGGTCTTGCCGATACAGCTTTGGCTACTTGTTGTATCGCTTCATTGAACTCATCTTTCTGAATTTGTAATTTCATGGTTTCACTCCTGTTACGATACGATAATTTGGAAAAGGGCAGTCCGGAAAAACAGATGAACTCTCCGTTTTGAGCAGCATTAGGGTATCGCCACCTTTAATGATGTTATATTAACTTTTTTTAGTAGTAGTCGTAGTAGGGGCTTCTAATATGTGGATAACCGGTTGAAACAGTGATTAAGCAAGCTTATCCACATGTGAATAAATTGTGCAGAAAGCTTGCTTGTTGT